>PMEV01000164.1:4063-4193 GCA_003154855.1 Bryobacterales bacterium | reverse complement strand
AGTTCAGCGTGCGCCGCAGACCCTCGCTAACCGGATGATCGAGGAAAGTGTCGCGGGAGTAGAGCAATCCCCAGCGCCAGACCTGCTCGATGAAATCGCGGAGCGCTCCCTGGGCGGCCAGGCATCCGGC
>PMEV01000164.1:3031-4052 GCA_003154855.1 Bryobacterales bacterium | reverse complement strand
CCGTTGCCCGCCTCCGCCGCCAGTACGCCGCCCAGGGCCAAGGGAACCACCAGCAGATCCGGCGCCAGCGGAACGGTGGCCGAGGGGAGACCGAAGATCAGGAAGAAGGCCAGCAGCAACTGGGCGGCGCGTCCTTCCCATGGCCCGAACAAGCGGCGCGCGGCGAGCCCGGCGAGTAGGCAGCACAACGTGGCGAAGAGGGCGTCCGCCAGGCGCAGCAGCCAGCCCGTCCGCGCTCCCCACAGCAGGTAGACCCAGGCGTACAGCGGGGGCTTGTCGAACCAGATGTCGCGATAGAGAACGTCTCCGTGAAGCAGGCGGGCGGCGGCCGCCAGGGGGTAGGCTTCGTCCACCCACAGCACGTGGACGTAACAAAGGCGGGCGGCCAGCACGGCCAGGAAGATCGACGCGGAGAGAACCAGCGATTGCCGGCGCACTATCTGCCTTTTTCGTTCATTTCTTGCCCAATAGCGGCGTCACCGTTTCTGGCGTAAGGGGGCGAACCGGCGATCCGCGAAATCCTCTCGGGTCGCGCGTCACGATGTAATCACAACCTGCCAGTAGCGCTGCCGCCGCGGTCACCGCGTCCTCAAAGTCGGAAAGAGGCAGTTGCAGCGCCTCTTGAACAACCGAGCCATCCACGGCGGCTACTCCAAAGACCCTCAGGATCGCCGAGACGATCCGCCGTGCTTTGCCGCTAGCCAGCTCTTTACGGATCAGGTAGTGGATGGTCGTCAGCGCATGAGCGGCCAACATCCCTTCGCAGGCGCCTGTCTCGACAGCCGCCCAGGCCGCGGCGCTCGCCTCCACGTGGGGCCGCCGATCGAGCAGCACGTCCAGGACTACATTGGTATCGAAAAGGATTCTCCTCATCGATATTTCGCCGCCAAGTGTCTTCGGTACTCGTTCATGTCCGCGTGCTTGAGAACGCCCCGGACCGAACGCAAGATCGGAGCGGCGCCGGTGGCCGAAGAAGGCGGCTCGGTAACCGCGGCGAGGTAGGTTTCAACCATCTCCGATA
>PMEV01000164.1:0-3018 GCA_003154855.1 Bryobacterales bacterium | reverse complement strand
TTGCCGACCGACTCCAACGGCGGCGCGCTCGGCGAGCGAAGCGTCCGCATATCCCGCATCGGTGGCTGGCCGAAGAACCGGCTGTATTCGCGGTTGAATTGGCTGGCGCTTTCGTATCCGACCTCGAAGGCCGCGCTGGCGGCGTCCAGGCCATCCATGAGCATGCGTCCTCGCGCCGCCTGCAACCGAATCTGCTTCTGATATTGAAGAGGACTCATGGCGGTCAGCACCCGGAAATGATGGTGCAGCGTGGACACGCCCATGCCCGCGATGTCCGCGAGATCTTCCACTCGCAGCGGCTTCGCGTAGTTCGCCTTGATCCAGGCGATCGCTCTGGCCGTGCGGTGGCTCTGCTCTCCCAGCGTTGCTATCGCTCGAAGGCGCGCTCCCTCCGCGCTGCGCAGGATCCGGTAGACGATCTCGCGTTGAATCAGGCTGCTGAGAAAGGGAATGTCCCGCGGGGTGTCCAGCAGGTCCACCAGCCGGCAACATGCACCGAGGAATTCCACCGTGGTCTCGCCCGTCGCCATGCCGGGACTGTCGGAGGGCGCCTCAGTCGCCTGAATCTCCTCCCGGCCGAGAAGCTCGCGGACCACGGGCATTTCGAGCTTGAGCAGCAAGGCGAGACAGGGCATCGC
Organism: Bryobacterales bacterium; assembly: GCA_003154855.1. Lineage (GTDB taxonomy): Bacteria > Acidobacteriota > Terriglobia > Bryobacterales > Bryobacteraceae > Fen-330. Next base: position 2,380 of record PMEV01000164.1, on the reverse strand, counting down.
TTCACTCGCCTCGATCACCCGGCTGACGACCGGCAAATCGACCGACGCCAGCAGGAATCGCGACGCATCGTAGATGAAAGTGGTTGCGCCGAGGTCTACCCGCTTTCGCCCTTGGGCGATCACGGCTACGCTCGGCTCGTAGGTCGCCGGGCACGGATCGGTCGGGGCGGTCCATCGATGGAGCGATAGGCCGGGAACGTCGGTTACCCGTTTCTCTGCGGAGCCCATGAACAAGGCAATCTTGCGAGCCAGCTCCTTCCGCAATTTGTGTGCCCGATCTCGTAACAGAAATGCCTCTTCACCATAATCCGTCATGGTAGCGGTTTCGCTCTCCTCTACGCCTAGGATAACCGCTGGCTCCGTGCTCGGGTCAACAGCGCGAGAGCAATAGGCAATAAATCGGAAGGATCGGGATACCGCTTCCAGGGCACTCGACGCTAACCTGGAGATGAGAGGAACGGTTTCTAAGGAGAAACAATGCAGAAACGCAAACTGGGAAACAGCGGCCTCGAAGTTTCGGCTCTCGGGCTNNCCGCCCAAAGACAAGCGGGAGATGACCACTCTTCTCCGGGCAGCCGTGGAACGCGGCATCACATTCTTCGACACCGCCGAGGTCTACGGCCCGTTCTTGAACGAAGAACTGGTGGGCGAAGCCCTCGCTCCCTTTCGCGACCAATTGGTGATCGCCACCAAGTTCGGTTTCGATCTGAGTGGCAGCGACAATCGGCCGGGAGCGGCAGGTCTGAACAGCCGGCCCGAGCACATCAAGCAAGCCGCCGAGGGCTCGCTCAAGCGGCTCAAGGTGGATGTCATCGACTTGCTCTATCAGCATCGGGTTGACCCGAACGTGCCCATCGAAGACGTAGCTGGAGCGGTGAAGGACCTGATTCAGGCAGGCAAGGTCAAGCACTTCGGCCTTTCCGAAGCAGGAGTGAAAACCATCCGTCGCGCACACGCAGTCCAGCCGGTCACTGCTCTCCAGAGCGAATACTCGCTGTGGACGAGGACTCCGGAGAAAGAAGTCATACCGACCCTTGAGGAACTCGGAATCGGCTTTGTTCCGTACAGCCCGCTGGGCAAGGGCTTCCTCACGGGCAAGATCGACGAAAATGCGAAGTTCGACAGTTCCGACTTCCGCAGCACCTTGCCTCGCTTCACGCCGGAGGCTCTCAAGGCGAACCAGGCGCTCATTAATCTGCTCGCCCGCATCGGGGAGCGGAAGAAGGCGACGCCGGCTCAGATCGCACTCGCCTGGCTGCTGGCCCAGAAGCCGTGGATGGTACCGATCCCAGGCACCACAAAGCTCGATCGCCTGGACGAAAACATCGGGGCAGTCTCAGTCGAACTCACGCCCGACGATCTGCGTGACATCGAGAACGCCACCTCAAAGATCACGGTCGAAGGCGCCCGGTACCCCGAAAAGCTGGAGCAGATGACCGGCCGCTGAGCGACCACGCAAAGGAGTTCAAGAAATGGAGATCAAACGAAGCGGTTCCCAGCCGTCCGGCAAAGGACCGGCAGAGTATTTTACCGGCACGGTGCGGGTTGACCCGCTGTTCAACCCGCCCGCTCCGGCGCGTGTGGTCAGTGCCAGCGTCACCTTCGAGCCCGGGGCCCGTACGGCATGGCACACCCATCCGCTGGGACAAAACCTGATCGTGACGGCCGGGCGCGGCCGGGTACAGCGTTGGGGCGGACCGGTCGAGGAAATCCGGCCGGGTGACGTGATCTGGTTCGCGCCGGGTGAGAAGCACTGGCACGGGGCGACGCCAACCACGGCGATGACCCATATCGCCGTTCAGGAGCAGCTTGACGGCAAGACCGCCGACTGGATGGAACAGGTCAGCGACGAACAATACAAGGCCTGACTAGGGGCCGAAAAGGAAGAGAACAGGGGCGCAAATCATGTACAACACGAAGGCTTACTTCGCTACGAGTGCGACATCGCCGCTTGCCTCCACGACGATCGCACGCCGAGATCCAAACGAACACGACGTTCAGATCGAGATTCTCTTCTGCGGGATCTGCCATTCCGATCTCCATTCGGTGCGCAACGAGTGGAGCGAGTTCATGCCCACTATATACCCGATTGTCCCCGGCCATGAGATCGTCGGCCGTGTCACCAAGGCCGGCTCAGCAGTTACCAAATACAAGCCTGGCGACCTCGCCGCGGTCGGATGCCTCGTCGACTCGGACGGCACCTGCCCCCGGTGCAAGGCTGGCCTCGAGCAATTCTGCGCGAACCTGACCCTCACCTTCAACTTCCCCGACAAGCATCTCGGAGGCGTGACCTATGGCGGCTCCTCCGACAGCATCGTCGTCGATGAACGCTTCGTGCTGCGCGTCCCCTCCAACCTGGATCTCGCCGGAGCCGCGCCGC
>PMEV01000313.1 GCA_003154855.1 Bryobacterales bacterium | reverse complement strand
TCGAAGGCGGCGTCCGCGTGGGCCTGATTCAGGTACTTCGCGATGACCGGCTTCACCGTCTTCTTGTTGATAATCTGGGAGCCCGGCGGATCGAATTTCTCCGCCACCGGGTTCTCGTGATAGCCCAGAACAAAAACGATCTGCCGCGTTTCGCCGGGCTCCAGCGCCAGCTTGACGTGGTGCGCGCCGATCGGCGCCCAGCCGTGCGCCTCCGAGTTGGACAACGTCCCGCGCTCCACCGCCTCCGGGTTATCCCAGCCGCGGTAGGGGCCGACGAAGGCGTCCCGCTGCGTGTCGAACCCGGCCAGCGGCGCCGAGCAGCCGAAGTACGCGAAATGATCGCGGCGCTCCCGGTACTCGGTCTTGTGGTAGATCGTGCCGTCCTCGATCTCCACTTGTCCGATGCTGAAGTTGCGCTGGAAGTTGGTCCCGTCGTCCTGCGCGTCCCACAGGCAGAACTCGATGCTGGAGAATACCGACAGCGCCGCCGGCGCCGCGCGGTGATTGGTGACCGTGAGCTGCCAGATTTCCAGGTTCTCGTCCAGCGGCACGAAATACCGCGTGTGCGCTTCGATCCCCTGGCACTTCGAGCCGATGATGCTGTAGCCCATCCCGTGGCGGCAACTGTAGTCCTCGAGATCCCGCCGCGTGGGCTGCCAGCTCGGAGACCAGAACTCCCGCGAGTCGTCGTCCCGCAGGTAGATGTAGCGGCCTCCAAAATCGTAGGGGACGTTGTTGTAGCGGTAGCGCGTGATGCGCCGCAGCCGCGCATCGCGGTAGAAGGAGTAGCCGCCGGCCGTATTCGAGATGATCCCGAAATAGGCCTGGCATCCCAGGTAGTTGATCCACGGCAGCGGCGTATCCGGCCGCGTGATCGCGTACTCCCGGTTCTGGTCGTCAAAGTGCCCGTATTGCATAAGCTCTGAGTGTACAGCAGCCCTGCGCGGGCACACAACCAGCGCCTACGCCGCGCCCCCGAACGCCTTCTTCTGCCGTTCCTGCGCCTCTTCCGGCGTCAGGTCTTCGATGTGCGTCGCAATGGCCCAGACCAAGCCGAACGGGTCGCGCACCTGCCCGTAGCGAGAGCCCCAGAACTGGTCCGCGATCGGGAAGACCACCTCGCATCCCGCCGCAATGGCCTGCGCCCAGGTCGCGTCCGCGTCCGGCACGTACAGGTGCAGAACCAGCGGCCCGTTCCCCGTGGCGGGCGGCGGCCCACCCATCTCCGGAAAGTAGTCGTGGAGCAGCAGCATGGAATCGCCGATGCGGACCGCGGCGTGCATCAGCTTGCCGCCCGGCCCCGGAGAGCGGCCGATCTCGACAGCGCCGAACGCGCGCGCCAGGAAGTCGATATAGTTCGCCGCGCCATGCACCCCCAGATGCGGCGTCAGCGAGTGAAACCCAGGTGGAATCGGACTTGCAGCTTTTCCCATAGTGCTTCCATGATAGCGTGGCGCCCGGCGAGCCGGACGCGGGTGGCCGCGCGGCTTGGGCGAAGCCGCCCGCGGGAGGCCGCGTGGTTTGCGGGAAGCCGCCCGCGGCNNTCCTGCCGCGACAGAGACGCGCAACGGCTCCTGGAGCGGATATTCAGCCGGAGGCTTCAGTCCATCGAGAAGTCTGCACGCCTGCGGCTGGAAGTGCTGGACGCGGCGACCTCGCTGCGAGACCTCAAGCTGCCCGGGTTTCGTCTGGAGGCCCTCAAAGGAAGCCGCAAGGGACAGCACAGCATTCGGATCAACGACCAGTACCGCATCTGCTTCGAGTGGCGGGACGGCGACGCCCATAATGTCGAGATCGTGGATTATCACTGAGGAGGCACTGAGATGACCAGCAGACCACAACCGAGCCTGACGCCGATCCATCCCGGCGATGTGTTGCAGGACCTTCTGCACGAGACGGGTTTGACGGCCAATGCCCTCGCGCTGGCGCTGCGCGTGCCGGCAAATCGGATCGGCGGCATCCTCAAGCGCCGGCGCGGCATCAGCGGGGACACCGCGCTCCGGCTGGCTCGTTACTTTGGCACTTCCGCTCAACTGTGGATCAACCTCCAGGCCAAGTACGACCTGGCGGTCGCCGAGGACGCTCTCAGCGAGCGGATCGAGCGGGAAGTTCTGCCGCGCCCGGCGGCGTGAGGTCACGTCCGCATGCGGGACATCAGGTAGAGGGCGGCGAAGGCGAAGATGCCGTCGGGGGCCCAGGCGGCCAGCCCGGCGGGCAACTGGTTGACGTTGCCGAACTGCTCGAAGGTCTGGCCCACGGCCCAGTAGGTCACGGCAACGCACAGGCTCACGCCTACTCCGGCGAGGGCGCCCTTGCTGCCGGTCAGGAAGGCGAAGGGAATCGAGATCAGCGCCATGATGAGGGCGAACAGCGGCACCGACAGCTTCTTCTGGAGCTGTACGCGCAGGTGTACGGTGTCGAAGCCGCTCCGGCTCAGATCCTGGATGTAGCGCTGGAGCTGCGTGTAGTTCATCTGCTTGTCCTGGATCACTTCCTTGAGGAAGTAGCCCGGCGGCTCGTCCAGCTCGGAGAAGGTGCTGGTCTGAAACGCCTGGTAGCGCGTCGCCTGCCGGGCCTTCATATCGCGCATCCAGCCGTTCTCGAAGACCCAGGCCTGCAAGGCCGGCGACCAGGCGGCCCGCGCGGCCGAGATCTGCCTGGAGAGCTGGAAGGATTTCTCGTCCAGTTCGTAGACGCTGACGCCGATCATCACGGCCTGCGAGGGATCGAAGTACTTGTAGTAGTAGATGCGCGGTCCCTGGCCGCGAATCCACTTGCGCTCGGGGTTGAGGTAGGTCTGCGGGGGCTTGCCTTTGATCTCGGCGCGCAGCGCCTCCTGGCGGCGGTTGGCCTCGGGGAGCACGCGGTAGAAATCCATGGCGAACAGGCCGCCGCTGAAACACAGGCTCGCGATCAGCACGGGAATGGACAGCCGGTGCAGGCTGACGCCGCTGGCCTTGAAGGCGGTGATCTCGTTGTGCTTGGACATCACGCCGAAGGTGACCAGCACGGCCACCAGCACGGTGATAGGCGTCGAGTCGTAGAGGAACTTGGGCGTCAGGAAGAACAGGTAGGCGAGCATCTTCGACAGCGGGATCTGGTTACGGATCATGTCGCCCAGCAGCTCGAAGAAGGTGTAGATGTCGGTCATCAACACGAAGCTCCAGAGCAGCACGAAGAAGTAGAACAGGAAGGACGACAGGATATAGGTATCCAGGATCTGCGGCAGCAACGG
>PMEV01000130.1:21762-24692 GCA_003154855.1 Bryobacterales bacterium | reverse complement strand
GGTGGATTGCGATCTGATCTTCCGGATGTGGCGGGAACCAGAGGGATACGCCGGCGCGATCACCTATCAGTCAGGGCTTTTCGAGAGCAACACGCTCGGGGATCTCGCCCGCCATTACCTGGCGCTCCTGGCCAGCGCGACCGAGCAGCCCCAACAGGCGGTCCAGGACATCCCCATTCTGGACGCCACCGAGCAGCAATGCATTGTCGGGGAGTGGAATCGCACCGCCGCCGGCTACCCCCGGGATCTGGCCATCCAGCAGTTGTTCGAGCGCCAGGTGGAGCGCTCGCCCGACGCCGTGGCCGTGTCTTTCCGGGGCACGAGTCTGACGTACAGGGAGCTGAACCGGCGTGCCAACCAAGTGGCGCGACACTTGCAAGGGCAGGGCATGCGCCGGGGGACGCTGGCCGGGCTCTCGGTTCCCCGATCCATCGATATGCTGGTGGCGGTGCTGGGGGTGCTCAAGGCGGGCGGGGCATACGTTCCGCTGGATCCCTCTTATCCCGAGGAGCGCCTGGCGTTCATGATCCAGGACAGCCGCATGCCGCTGCTGATCGCGAAAGGCAGCCTGGGCATGCGACTGCCTCCGCAGCCACCCCAAGTCGTCGACCTGGAGGCCGAGGCGGCGAACCTGGAAGCACAGNNGTCGAGATTCCCCACCGCGCCGTGGTCAATTTCCTCTGCTCGATGGCGCGCGAGCCGGGCCTGGGGGCGGACGATGTCCTGCTGGCGGTAACCACGCTTTCGTTCGACATTGCCGGGCTGGAGCTTCTTCTTCCGCTAGTGGTGGGAGGGCGGATTGTGCTCGCTGCTTCCGACGAGGTGGCGGATGGAGCCCGGCTGCGAGAGCTGCTCGAATCCTCGGGCGTAACGGCGATGCAAGCCACGCCGGCGACTTGGCGCTTGCTCCTGGAAGCGGGGTGGGCGGGCGATTCCCGGCTGAAGATACTGTGCGGGGGCGAAGCGCTCAGCCGGCCGCTGGCCGATGAACTGCTCCAGCGCTGCGGGTCGCTGTGGAACATGTACGGGCCGACCGAAACGACGATCTGGTCCACGCTCTGGAAAGTGGAGGCCGGGGATGGGCCGATCCTGATCGGACATCCGATCGCCAATACGCAGGTTTATGTCTTGGATGGCCGCCGGCAGCCCGTGCCGGTGGGCGTCGCGGGGGAGTTGCACATCGGCGGGGACGGCGTGATGCGCGGGTATTGGAGCAGGCCGGACCTGACGGCCGGGGCGCTGGCGCCGGACACCTTCGGAGCAAGCTCTGGCGTGCGCCTGTACAAGACCGGCGACCTGGTGCGGTTCCGCCGCGACGGAAACCTCGAGTTCGTCGGCCGAATCGATCAGCAGGTGAAGTGGCACGGCTTCCGCATCGAACTGGGGGAGATCGAGGCCGCCCTGGCGCGCCACACGGATATCCGGGCGGCGGCGGCCCTGGTGCGGGAGGATGTGCCCGGAAGGAAGCAACTGGTGGCCTACTGTGTTCCGAGGAGCATGCCCGGGCCCCCTGCAGGCGAGTTGCGCCGCTTCCTGGGCGGGTTGCTCCCCCCCTACATGGTTCCATCGGCATTTGTGACTCTCCCCGACCTGCCGCGGACGCCTAACGGGAAAACGAATCGGCGCGCCCTGCCGGCGCCGGACGTGAGCCGGCCGGAGTTCGAAAAGACATACGTTGCGCCGCGCAACGCCGTCGAGAGGCGGCTGGCCGCAATTTGGCAGGACGTGCTGGGGATACGGCGCATCGGGATTCGAGACAACTACTTCGATCTGGGGGCGGAGTCGCTCGTCACGGCGCAGGTGTTTCTGCAAATCGAGCGGCAGTTCCACCGCCGGATCTCGCCGGTGGCTTTGTTTCGAGCTCCCACCGTCGAGGAACTGAGCCGGGTTCTGGATACCGGGGAGCGGGAGACGCGCTGGTCCTGTCTGGTGCCCGTTGTTCCCCAGGGTTCCAAGCCTCCCCTGTTCTGTATTCACGGGGGCGCCGGCACGATTCTGTTCTTCTACGATCTGGCACGGTATCTGGGCGACGACCGTCCGGTTTATGCCCTGCAGGCGCAAGGGCTGTACGGCGGCGCTCCTCCGCACACCAGCGTGGAGGAAATGGCGCAACACTACCTTCAGGAAATCCGCGCGGTGCAGGACCACGGGCCGTACTTTCTGGTGGGATATTGCTTCGGTGCGATCGTGGCGTACGAGATGGCGCAGCGGCTCCTGGCGAGCGGAGAGAAGGTCGCGATTCTGGCTTCGCTCAACGGTCCCTGCCCGCGCTATCGGAACGTGCCGCCTGGTGAACCGGCTGCCAACAGCGGGGGTCTGGGCGGTAGTCTCCGCCGCGGACTGCGCAGCATTCGCCGCTACCTTCGAACGCTGCAGCGCAAGGCCGACCGCTGGCGGGCGGACTACTATCGCCGGCGGAATACACCGCTGCCGGTCCGCCTGCGCGATCGGTACTTTCTGGCGAATAATCACCGTGCGGAGTATTTGTATCGGGCCAAGCCTTATCCGGGTGACATGGCGATTTTCCGCGCCAAAGGGCTGTACCGCGATCCCTGTCTGGGGTGGGCGGACCTGGTGCAGGGCGGATTCACGGTCCACGAGATTCCCGGGCGCCATGTGGATCATCGGTCGATGATGGAAGAACCCGCCGTGCAGGCGCTGGCGGGCGAACTGAGACGGGAGTTGCCGCGGTGACGCCCCGGGACACGTTGGAGTGGGCGGCTGTCGCCAGCCAGGCCGCCCCATCCTGGTACCTCGACTCCCTGGTAGGCCGCCAGAAGCGGGAGGTGCATCAACGCTTCATCCGAGCGAGCGCGCGGGGAATGAAACCGGACACCGTGCTCAAGACGGACGTCTTCGAAGAGGCGTTTGGCTGCGATCACATTCTGTTCGATCTCGGCACGGAAGCGCGCCTGAGCGTTGGCATGGAC
>PMEV01000130.1:19553-21691 GCA_003154855.1 Bryobacterales bacterium | reverse complement strand
ACCCGTTGGAGCCCTTTCCCTCTGGGGCGCACCATGTCGCTGCCCGAACTGACGCGCTGCCTGGAGGCTCAGGGCATGCAGGTGATGGCGACCGACTGGCTGATTCACAACCCGCGCCTGGTTTCGACACTGCTTTTCGTCGCTCTGCGCCGCGTGCTGGGCGAGTATGCCGGTTTGCCAATCAGGGCGCTGCTGTGGTTCTTCGGTCTATTCGCGCATTTGCCAACTCGCCGGTTCACAGCATGCTTCGTCGCGGCTGGCGCGCAGAAGCCGGAGCTGGAGCAACCGTCATGAGCGGGCGCGTCGAGCGGTTCTTGCGGACGCTGGCGGGACTGGCGCTGAGCGCGCTGGCATTTGTGTGGCGCCGCCTGATGTTCCGTAGCACCTTCGTCGCCATCACCGGCAGCCTGGGCAAAACTACGACGACGCGGATCGCCGTGCCCATTCTGTCCTCGTCGTTCCCCGTCAACTCGACGCGCGGCGCCAACAACTCCAGGATCGGGCTGGCGTGTGCGATTCTGCGGACCAGGTATCGCCACCGCGTGACGGTTCTGGAGGTGGGCGCCAAGCGGCCGGGAGCGTTGAGGAGAGCGGCGTGGCAGGTGCGGCCGGACATCGTGATCATCCTGTCGGTCGCTCGTACGCACACCAACAACTTTGCGACGCTGGATCGGACTGCCGCCGAGAAGTCGAGCTTGCTGAGCCGGCTGGGCAAGCATGGAGTAGCCATCCTGAACGGAGACGACGCGCGCGTCCTGGCGATGGCGTCGCGCTCGCCCGGCCGCACGCGAACATTCGGCCGATCGCCGCGGTTCGATGTGTGGGCCAGCGAAATTTCCTCGCGCTGGCCGGAGGGGCTCTCGTTCACGGTTCACGTTGGCGACCGTTCGCTCCCCGTCCGGACACACCTGGTGGGCGAACACTGGATCGCGGCGGCGTTGGCGGCCCTGTCTCTGGCCCTGTGCTGTGGGATGGGCTTAGCGGAAGCCGTCGCGGCTCTGGAGCGGGCCGAGGCATACGAGGGGAGAATGCAGCCGCGTTTTCTGCCCAGTGGCGCCGTGATGTTGCGGGACGAATTCAACCCCTCGGTGGATTCGTTGGAGGCCGCGCTCAAGGTCCTCAGGGAGGCGAAGGAATGCCGCCGCATCCTGGTGGTGGGCGATGTGGAGGATTCCGGCCAAGAGGTGGCCACCCGGTTCGCCGATCTGGGCCGGAGCGCTGCCGGCGCCGCCGACCTGGCGGTCTTTTTCGGCGACCACGGCGAGTTGGCGGCGCACGCCGCGCAAGCCGCCGGCATGGATGCGGAATGCGCCCGCAGCTTCCCGACGCAACGGGAGGCCGGTGAATTCCTGAGCCAGGCGCTCGGAAAGGGCGACCTGGTGCTCCTTCGGAGTTCGGACCGGAACAATCGGGGTCATTCCGTGTGTGCGCATCCCGAGCGTATCTACTTCGCTCAGTTTGGCGCCGTAGGATGCCGGCGCGTGGACTGCCGGGAAGACTTTTTCTGCGATAGCTGCGCCGCGCTGCGCCCGGGATTGGAGAGGGCGGCTGAGGTGCCCGAAGCGCAAAGGCCGCGTTGGAAGCCGGTTCATAAGGGCGGGTAATCGAACCATGGAAAACGGGGGTGCCCGGCCGCTGGTCTGGGTGAGGCGAAACGAGCCGTTCACGCTGCGTTTCGGCCGCTACACCATCAAGACCATACAAATACCCGCTCTGTCTCTCCAGACGCCCTGCACGGAATTGCCGGGTGACATAGCCGCCACGCTGTCGCAGTTGCCGCCACTGCCGCCGGATTGCGAAGCGGTGGTGCTGCCGGCTCACCCCGTCGAAGGAGATCTGACGCGGATGCAGGGCTTCTTCGGCCCCATAATCACCTATGTCAGCAAGGCGGAGCCCCGATACTTGATTCACCTGCGCGGAACCTTCCAGGACTACGCCTCGGGATTCAGCGGAAGGCGGCGCAACGTGTTCACCCGCGCCGTCAGGAGGTTCACCGAGTCTTGCGGTGGGAGCCTGGACTTCCGGGTGTTCACTCGTCCGGAAGAGATGCCGGAGTTTCTGAACATTGCGGAAGTTCTGTCGGGGCGCAGTTATAAGCGAGAGCTCGGCGCCACCTTCGAGGACCTGGCGATCACACT
>PMEV01000130.1:0-19541 GCA_003154855.1 Bryobacterales bacterium | reverse complement strand
GGCACGCGAAGCTGTCGCCGGGAACGGTGCTGTTGTGGCTCATCCTACAATCGCTCTATGCCGAACAGAGATTCGAGTACTTCGATTTTTTGTGGGGGTATTACCCGTACAAGGAAGCCTTTTCGAGAACCGCCATCCGAGTCGCTTGCGTGTATTCCTTTCGCGGCACGTTGCGGAACAGAGCCCTGGTGCTCACGCATTGGGCTTTGCTGACGCTGACGAAGTGGATGCGTGCGGCGACCTCCCGGCTGGGAGTGGCCGACTGGGTGCGGGCGCTGGGCGAGAAGCTGATTCGCCGGACTTGAGGTAGGCTTCAAGTGCATCGGCGAGGTGCTGCACGGCGGGTTCCCGGAACAGCCGGATGCCCGTTGCGGGCAGAGTACGCTTCTCGACGCCGCCGCCGGCGATGCCGTCCCAGAACGGAGTAGGGCGCGGATCGTTGCCCTGGAAGTAGACCACGCGCCCCCCGTAAGCCCCCGGCTCGTATAGACGGCTGGCCAACACATTCGCGTGACGGATGGCGAGGCCGCGAGCAGCCGGCGCCGCCGTGGCCGCGGCCCCGCGCAGGATGGTGTCGGCTCGGAACCGTAGCCTTCCCGCGAGGTAGCGCAGCCGTTGTTGCATTGTCAAACCCGACATCCGCGACCCGTGGTAGGCCAACTGCTGCCGGAGCGACTTGACCAGCTTCCAGTTCCCATCCGTGTCGACGATGGCCAGCAGCGCGACCTTTTGACCGCATGCTTCGAGCTGGCGCGCCATCTCGAAGGCAATGTAGGCGCCCACGCAAAAACCCAGCAGATAGTAAGGCCCGTCGGGCTGCAGTTGCCGGACCTCTTCCAGATAGTGGGCGGCCATATCCTCGACGCGGCGGAGCGGTGGGAGATCGCCGTCGCACCCGGCGGACTGCAGCCCATACAGCGGTTGGCCGTCGCCCAAGCGCCGCGCCAAATCCCGATAGAGCAGCACCATGCCATTCTGGGCGTGCACGCAGAACAGGGGAGGCCGGGAGCCTCCGGGCTGAACGGGAACCAGCGACGACCAGCGCGGGGCCGGGCCTCGCGCACGCAGGATGGCCGCCAGCTCCTCGACTGTCTGGGCTTGCAGAATGGTGGCTACGGGAAGGCTCACGCCGAACGCTTCCGCGATGCGGGTGAACAGCGCCACTGCCAGGAGCGAGTGTCCCCCCACGTCGAAGAAACTGTCGCGGCAGCCGATGGGGTGGACTCCGAGCAGCTTTTCCCAAATGCCTACCAGCTCCATCTCCAAGGCATCCCGCGGCCCGATGAACTCGCTCTCGAGCCCGGCGCGGCCGGTGTCCTCGGACGGCAAAGCGTTGCGATCGACCTTGCCGTGAACGGTGAGCGGCAGACCGCCCTCGAGAACCACAAAAGCGGAGGGAATCATGTACTCAGGCAGGATGTCTTTCAGGAAGGCGCGCAGTTCGCCGGCCTTGGGGACGTGGCCGTTGCTGCGCGCCACGTACGCGATCAGACGAATCTGGCCCGCCTGCTCTCGCTCCACGACGGCAGCCGACGCGACCGAGGGATGCTGGACGAGCAGGGCCTCGATTTCTCCGGGTTCCACCCGGTAGCCGCGCACTTTGACCTGCCGGTCGGCGCGTCCCAGAAACTCGATGTTGCCGTCGGCCAGGAAGCGCGCCAGATCGCCCGTCTGGTACATGCGCGCGTCCGGGACCGAGGCGAAAGGATCCGGGATGAACCGCTCCGCCTGGAGATCCGGCCGGTTCAGGTATCCTCGGGCCAGCCCAGCGCCGGCGATGTACATCTCACCGGCGACGCCGATCGGCACGGGCTGGAGATGACGGTCCAGGATGTAGATTCGCGTGTTCGCGATGGGCCGGCCAATGGGGATCGGGACGCGCGCATCTTCCGGCACGCTGGAAGGTTCGTAGGCAGTCGCGATGATGCTGGCCTCGGTGGGACCGTAGGTGTTGACCCAACGGAGGGTGGGGCCGGCCTTTCCGCGCCAGTCCTTCAGCGCTTGCGTTTGCACCCTCTCCCCGCCCACGATCACCAGGCGCAGATCGGGCGGCAGCGGATCCTCGAAAGAGGCCAGACTCCTGGCCCACTCATGCCAGAAGGCGGTTTGGAGATCGACCATGGTGATGCGATGGCGCTTTAGCCAGCCGCCAAACTCCCGGCCGCCTAGCGGCATGTCTTTCGGCCGGAACACGACGGTGGCGCCGGAGGCCCAGGCCGGGAAGACCTCTTCCAGCAGGAAGTCGGAAGTGATGGGAGCGAACTGAAGCACGCGGTCCCGCGGTTGAAGAGCGTAGAAGCGGGCGGCAAACGCCTGGTGATTGGCAAGCCCTCCGTGGGTCAGAAGTACCCCCTTGGGTACGCCCGTCGATCCAGAGGTGTAGAGAACGAAGGCCAAGGCTTCGGGTGGGATGCGAAGTTCGCAATCGTTCTCCGGTTCACGGCAAATCGCGGCCCAGTCGGCATCCAGGCAGATGGCCTCGATCCCCAGATCCCGCAACCGGGGCAGCAGCGCCTGCTGGGTGAGGGCTAGCGTGGCGCCGGTATCGGCAACCATGGTCTCAAGACGCCCGTGGGGAGAAGCGGGGTCGGCGGGAACGCAGGCCGCTCCAGCCTTCAGAATGCCCAGCAGAGCGGCTGGCAGTTCCAGAGACCGCTCCGTGCACAACAGGACCCGCGACTCGGACGCAATGCCGCGCCGGCGCAGAAAATGCGCGACCTGGTTGGCCCTCGCATTCAGCTCGAGGTAGGTGAGCTGCCGCCCTTCGAATTCGGCGGCCACCGCGCCGGGGTTGGCGCCGACCTGGAGCGCGATCCGGCTGAGCACGGAGTGGCCCGGGTAATCGGTGGCCGTATCGTTCCAACCGAAGAGCAACTGGCGCTTTTCGGCCTCCGCGATCAGCGGCAGCCGGGAGATGCACCGATCGGGATCCGCGGCGGCCCCATTCAGCAGCAAGCACAGGTGCTCGAGCATGCGGGCCGCGGTGGTGGGATCAAACAGGTCCGTGGCGTACTCGAAAACAGCTATGTTGCGAGCACTGGCGGCCCGGATCGCCAGTACCAGGTCGAGCTTGCTGGTGTCGTGGTCGATGCGGACGGGACTCACCTCGAGACCGGCCAGTGCGGGCTTGGGCGGATCGTCTCCCACACCAATCATGACCTGGAACAGGGGCGAGCGGCTGGGGTCCCTGTCGGGGTGCATTTCCATGGTCAACTTCTCGAGAGGGGCCTGCTCGTGCTCCATGGCCTCCAGCACGGCTCCGCGCACCCGCCGCAGGAGTTCCCGAAACGACGGATCGCCGGAGAGGTCGCAGCGGATCACGGTTGTGTTCGAGAAATAGCCGACAATGCCCTCGAGCTCCGGACGCGGCCGGCCCAGCGTCGGCGCGCCCACCAGGATGTCTTCCTGCCCGGTGTAGCGGAACAGGAGAACACCGAGCGCGGCTAGAACGGTCATGAAGAGAGTGGCGCCTTCGCCGGCGCTCACCTTCCGGAGCGCATCCACGGTAGGCGGCGAAAACGACCCGTACACCCGGGCGCCGCGGCACGACTGAACGGCGGGCCGGGGGTGGTCGGTGGGCAGATCGAGAGTCTGCGGCGCGCCGGCCAGTTTCCGCTTCCAATACTCGAGCTGCCGCGAGATGACTTGAGTTTGCGCTTCTCCACGCTGCCACACCGCATAATCGGCGAACTGAAGCGGCAGAGGGGGCAGCGGATTCTCTCCGCCTTCGCAATATGCCGAGTAGAGAATGCCCAGTTCCTGGTGGACCGTGCGCCGGCTCCAGCCGTCGAACACCATATGGTGCGTCAGCAGGATCAGCACGTGGTCGCGGGCTCCGGCGCACAGGAGAGCCGCCTGAAATAATGGATCGTTCTGGAGATCGAAGGTGCGCCGCACCTCCGGCTGGCAAATCCGGCTCAACTCGGCTTCGCGGTCCGGCTCCGAGGCAGCGGACGCGTCCAGTATCCGAAGATCGACCGCGCGAGTGGCTCGGACGATCTGGAGAGGAACGCCATCGGAGACGACGATGTTGGTGCGTAGCGCCTCGTGCCTGTCGACGAGCGTGTTCAGCGCGCGCTGGAGCGCATCCCGGTTGAGATCGCCCTTGAGACGCAGGCAGATGTTGACGTTATAGACGCTGGGCTCGGCGACAAGCTCGTTCAGCAACCACATCAACTGCGCCGAGTAGGGAAGCGGATAGGGTCCGGGCGTCTCCCTGCGCCGCACGGCGGCCGCGCCAGCTTGCCGCTCGAGCAGCCGGCGCCTGACAAGCTCGCGCCGCTCGGGCGGCAAGCCGGCGAGCAGGTCGGTCAAAGCCACGAATGCCTCCGCCGATCCATATCCTCAGTGAACATCCACTTCAGGATACGTCCGCTCGGTTCTCGTATGTAGCCCCCTTCAATCCAAACCCCGGCGCGCCCAGCGACGCGAACGACGCGCAGGCCGCTCGCAGACGCCCCAGTTTCTCTTTCCAGCGTGCGCCTTCCATGCTAAGGTGGATAGTCCGACCGATCTCCAATGCCACCTTCCGTCTCGATCGTCATCCCAGTTCACAATGCCTCGCGGTACCTGGCTGCGTGTCTGGGAAGCGTTAGCCGTATGAATCCCGCGCCGCTGGAATGCATCGTCGTCGACGATGGATCGACGGACGACTCGGTGGCCATCGCGGAGCGCGCGGGTTGCCGGCTCATCGCCAGCGAACAACAACGCGGCCCAGCGGTCGCCCGGAATCTGGGCGCGCGCGCCGCACGCGGCGAGATTCTCCTGTTTATCGATTCCGATGTGCTCGTTCCGCCCGGCGCGCTGGACCGCATCCTGGCTCGATTCGCGGAAGACGCGGAGTGCGCGGCGGTCATCGGTTCCTATGACGCCGAGCCCGGGAGCCCCGATTTCATCTCCCAATACCGCAACCTTCTGCACCGCTACATCCACCAAAGCAGTCAGACCCGGACGTGCACCTTTTGGACCGCCTGCGGCGCCATCCGGGCGGAGGTCTTCCGGGAGCAAGGCGGGTTCTCGGAGGCGTACTCCAGGCCCTCCGTGGAGGACATGGAATTGGGTCTGCGGCTGCGCCAGGGAGNNGGGAGGCCGGGAGATCTGGTTGGACAAGGACCTTTGCGTAAAGCATCTCAAGAAGCTGGGCTTCCCAGAGATCGTCAAGATCGACGTACTGGATCGCGCCATTCCCTGGACCATGCTGATCTTGCGTTTCCGCTCCATGCCGGCGGACCTGAATCTGAGATGGGAGCAGCGCGCCAGCGTCCTGCTGGTTGGGGTGGCGGCCAGCGCGCTGGGGGCGTTGCCGGTAGCAGCGGCCGGAGTGTATCCGCAAGCCTGGCCCGCACTGGCAGGCGCGACCGCCCTGGCGCTGGCTTGGTTGGCGTTCCTGAACCGGCGCTTCTACCGATTCCTGGCGCAGCGGAAAGGGCGTTGGTTCGCCTTGCGGGCATTCCCTCTTCACGCCGTCCATTTTCTGTGCGCGGGGCTCGGATTCGCGCTGGGAGTGCTGAAATACGTTGCGGGCAGCAAGGCCGGGGCTCCGGCAAGGCAGTTGGCGTCCACGAAGTGCGGCGGGTGAGTGGTGCGCCGGGGCACTCCGCCGCGCTCCGGGACCGCCTCACAGAATGCCGCGCAGCACTCCCCGAAGCTGAGGCGCCCATTGGGCCGCCACTCGGAGGTCCATCATGAGGATGGGCGCCAACGCCCACAGCGAGCCTCCGCTCAGCGCGCGCAGCCCCACCAGGAATACCAGGGGCGAGAGGGGCCTCCCGTAACCATACACGTTTCGCCAGAAATCCGGCGTGCTCACTGCCAGCGCCAGGGCGATGAATGCCAGGGTAGCCCACTGCTCCTGGTCCCAGCCCCCTTTTCGCAGGCCCCACGCGGCCAATCCCAGCGCCAGCAGGAGACCGCACAGGGCGATCGCGTCCAAGGCTTGAAATGCGCCGGCCAGAAGCGGGCCAAGCTGGTAATGCTCGGGCTGGAATAGCTTCATGACGATGCCCGCCAGCGGGTACTGGAAGAACCATCGGGGGACCAACCCGCCTCGGCTGGGATGCGCTGCCACGGCGTGCGTGACGACGAACCCGTACCACAACACTGTGGGCAGCGCCGCCGTTGCGTAGATCGGCGCTTGGCGCCAGCGACGGTTCCAAAGTGCGTGCAGGCAGACGGCGGCCGTGAGCAGCAAGCCGGTCTCACGCGCCAGGCCGGCCAGCACCAGCACCAGAAAGATCCCCACCGGCGAGTCTCTCTTCGCGTACCAAACCAGCCCGGAGCACAGAGCGACCAGCGCGATGTCGACCGCGAGGCGATCGATGGAAGTCAGCGTTCCCGGGATCAGCAGGAACCCCAGCCCCCAAGCCGGGCTCCGGCCGTGAAAGACCGCATAGCAGCTCAGCCAGTAGATCCCGAAGAATACGGAAAGCAGGATGACCGAAATGTAGGCGGCATCGATGTACCGGAACTGGCCGGCGGCGAGCAGCCAGGCCAGCCCGGGAACCAGGATGCGCCTGTATCGGAGCCTCGGGCCATCCTGGTATTTCGACCAGCCCTTTTGCAGCCACGGGTCGTGCGCGACAAAGCGATAGTACTGGCCATCGAAGCCGGGCGCGCCCTTGAAGATGTAAGTGCCGGCAGCGAGTTCCGGCGGGACTCTGCAGGCTTCCCCGGTGCAGAACAGGCCCGTCCAGTTGCCTCCGTAGTTGAAGTGGACCGTGGTGGCCTGCCAGCACCCGGCCAGCAGAACGCCCAGCAGCGCGTACCGCCAACATGGGGATGGCACCCATCGAATCCTCTCCAGTCGTCGCGTGCTTTCCATGATGAGGTGGATCGTCCTGCCGGTCTCCGAATCCCAGTCTACAACGCATCCCCGTGCCTGGCCGCGGGTCTGTATCCCTTGAGAAGCCTGGATCGCGCACCACTCGAATGCATTGTCGTCGATGACCGGCGCAACCGGCGCGGCGGTGACCGAGTCGATCGGCCACAGCGGCGTGG
The DNA here is from genome assembly GCA_003154855.1 of Bryobacterales bacterium. Classification (GTDB taxonomy): domain Bacteria; phylum Acidobacteriota; class Terriglobia; order Bryobacterales; family Bryobacteraceae; genus Fen-330. The sequence goes on along the minus strand of PMEV01000130.1, from coordinate 12,545 downwards.
GCGCCATCTCAGCCAGGCCCTACACCACCCCTTTTCCATCAGTCCGGGCAGCGCGACCCTGAAGGTCTCGCAAACGCAGCAGTTCGCGGCCGCCATGATTCCGCGGTAACACTCGGGTTATTGCGCGCCGGCTAGTGGGCTTGGTTGATGCCGCTTGGATTCTCGCTCTCCAGGGCGGGACGGCAAGCACTCCAGGATTGCCAGTACCGGCCCTCGATCCTGGGGGAAAGCGCTTATTAAGATACCGGCGGTCGCGGACGGGCTGCTCAAATAGATTCTGCATGGGTGCAGATCCAAAGCCCTTTTGTGGATTGGCATGCAGGACATGAAGCACTGTGTTTTCTTTGGTATCGGACCGGGAGAGGGGACTCGAACCCGCGACGTCCAGCTTGGGAAAATGACCGAAGCTGGCCTGCCACACACACCAAATCGCGCAATAGCGTCGTTTCGAGTGCTGCGATTAGTTGCGCTTGCTTCGATTGTGTGCTAGCATAGACTCAGGACTGAAAAGAGGAGTGGGTAACATGGCACAAGGAACACCGGCGCCCGCGCTTCCCTCTCAAGCGGAAGCGATACTTGCCAAGGAAACGAGCAGGGTACTCGCTTCACGCGTGGAGACGGCAGAGCCGCTCCGGCTTCGCATGCTCGACGATCCGGCAAAAGGAACAGTAAAGATTCCGGCCTCCGCTGTACGGATGCTGATTCGCATTCTCGAAGAGATGGCGCGGGGGAATGCCGTCGCGCTGATCCCGGTACACGCCGAACTCACCACGCAGGAAGCGGCGGACATGCTGAATATCTCGCGGCCTTCCCTGATCCAACTTCTCGACGAGGGAAAAATCGAGTATCGCCGTGTAGGTACGCATCGGCGTGTTCGATTTGACGGGCTGATGGCATACAAGCGGCGGGCCGATGCCGATCGGCGGGCTGCACTTGCAGAACTAGCGGCCTATGACCAGGAATTAGGGATCTAGAACCCGTGGCCGCGTTCGCAGCCTTCTACGACGGCAACGTGCTCTATCCAGCGGGAGCCCTTTCGGGGATTGCTATGGAGGACACGAAGCACTGTGTTTTCTTTGGTATTGGAGCGGGAGACGGGACTCGAACCCGCGACGTCCAGCTTGGGAAGCTGGCATTCTACCACTGAATTACTCCCGCTACCTTGACACTCTAGCTACTTAGCTGATCCCAGAGGGCTTCTTCGCTTCCGCGCGGATATCCAGCGTCTCCGGATTCTCCCTGTCCTGCGCCATTGGCTCCAAAAGTGGACGCCAAAGCCCTCTTCAGGCTCACTATAGCACAGCAGATTTGCCGGCGGCCTCCTCAGCTCTCCCCGCGGGCCGCTCTCATCGCGTGCCAAGGAGTGGGCGGCCTTGCCCCCTCCGCGCCGCGCGGCCCCGATTTGGTAGGATAAGGCTCCAGCCTTGCCCCAGCGTTTCAAAACTCTGTCGCTAGCCGCAGCCCTGTTGGCGCTCAACGCGTACATCGTGCGCGAGCTGTTCACCGCCGAGTACATCGCGCAGATGGGTTCCATCGAGGCCACCCACATCGCGATCGCCCGGTATGCCATGCAGAACTGGCGGGACCTCACCTGGTTTCCCTTGTGGTACGGCGGGATTCCCTACCAGAACACTTATCTGCCGCTGCTCCACCTGATCGTGGCGGCGGCCGCGAAACTGCTCGGCATCCACCNNCATTCTACTGCCTGGGCCCGGTCACGCTGTTCTGGCTGGCCTGGAGGCTTACGGCTTCGCGCGGCTACAGTTTCGCGGCCGGCCTGGCCTACTCTCTCTTCTCGCCGTCGGTGCTTCTGATCTCCTCCGTCCGGCAGGACATGGGCAGCCTGTTCCACCCGCGCCGCTTCGAGACGCTGGTGCGTTTCGGCGAAGGGCCGCACGTGGCCTCGATGACGCTGTTGCCGGTGGCCATCCTATGCTTGCACAATGCGATCGAAAAGCGCCGCCCGCTCCACTACCTGCTGGCCGCGATCTCGATGGCCGCGGTGGCGCTCACCAACTGGCTGGGAGCGTTCGCGCTGGCCGCCGCCTGCCTCGCGTACTTGTTGTCGCGCTGGCCGGGCTGCACCTGGAAGATCTGGGCCATCGCGGCCGCCCTCGGCGTCTACGCCTACGCGGTTGTCGCGCCGTGGATCCCGCCCTCGCTGCTGTCGGCTACGGCCGCCAATGAGCAGCACTACGACGTTCGCTTCCCCTTTCCGGCGCAGCACCTGATCTACGCCGGCCTCATGCTTGTCGCGCTGGTGCTTATCGAATGGGGCCTGGCGCGATGGAGGTTGCCGGAGTTCCTTCGCTTCGCCGTGCTGTTCTCCTTCTTGATGGCCACGGTGACGCTTTCCGCCGAGTGGTTCCACGTCATCCTGATGCCTCAGGCCGAGCGCTACCATCTGGAGATGGAAATGGGGCTCACGCTGACGGCGGTGTTCGCAGTCAAGCCGCTGCTCGACTGGATGGGCCGCGGCTGGCGGACCGTTGCGCTGGTGGCCTGCCTGCTGCTCGCCATCCCCCAGGCCAAGAACTACCGCCGTTTCGCGAAGTACCAGGACCGGCCGATCGACATCCGCGCCACTCTGGAGTACCAAGCCGCGCAATGGTTCGATGGCAACATGCAAGGCCGCCGGGTTTACGCAACCGGCAGCGTCGGCTTCTGGTTGAACGCTTTCAACGACACCCCGCAGTTTCGCGGGGGGTACGATCAGGGCATCGGCAATCACATCATCCCCGCGGTGATTCACCAGATGGGCTCCGGCGAGGGATCCTTCAATCGGGAGGGCGAAATTGGGGCCCTCTGGCTCAAGGCCTATGGAGTCCACGCCGTCATGATCGGAGGACCGCGCAGCCGCGACTCCTATCGGGATTTCCATAACCCGCGCAAGTTCGAGGGGCTGTTCAGGGAGGTCTGGCGCGATGGCGACGACGTCATCTGGGAGGTCCCCTGGCGCTCGCCCTCGCTGGCTCACGTGATGCGACCGTCCGACCTGGTGGCGCACGAACCCGAGAGCGGAATCGACGTCGACCCGCTTCGGCCATACGTCGCCGCGCTCGACAATCCTGAATTCCCGGCCGCCCAGTTCGCCTGGCGTAATCGCCACCAGGCCACCATGACCGCCGACTTGCGCCCGGATCAAGTCCTCTCGGTTCAGATCAGCTACCACCCCGGCTGGCACGCTTCCGTGGACGGCCAGCCCCGCCGCGCCTTCCGGGATCACCTCGGGCAACTGGCCGTCGCGCCGGCCTGCGATGGGCCGTGCCGTGTGGAAATCGCCTTCGACGGCGGCGCGGAGATGTACGCCGCCCGCCTGATCTCGTGGTCNNGCGATGCTGGGCGGTCTCCTCTGGGCGCTGCTTCGCAGGAGGACAGCTTGAGCGACTTCGATCTTACTGTGATCATTCCCGCCTGGAACGAACGGGAGAACATCCAGGCTCTGGTTCCCGCGGTGCAAGAGATCGTGGGCGGGCTCGGCCTCCGGACCCAGATCGTCGTAGTGGACGGCGGATCGCGGGACGGGACCGCCGAAGCGGCCACTCAACTCGGCGCGCGCGCCGTGCTGCAGCAGGAGCGGGGATATGGCGGGGCGCTGCTGGCGGGGTTCGCCAGCGCCACGGCCCCTTACGTCCTCACCATGGACGCCGATCTGTCCCATCCCCCCACCTTCATCGCGGACCTGTGGGCGCACCGCGAGCAGGCCGAACTCATCATCGCTTCCCGCTACGTGCCCGGCGGCAAGGCCACAGTGAGCCCTTCCCGCCGGGTCCTGAGCGTCATTCTCAACGCGCTGTTTCGGATCGTCCTGCGCGTTCCGGCACGCGATCTCTCCAGCGGCTTCCGCCTGTACCGCCGGGAGGCCCTCCAGCAGCTCCACCTCCGCAGCCGCGATTTCGACGTGCTGGAAGAGATTCTGGTCCTGGTCTACCGCCACGGCTGGCGGATTCTTGAGGTTCCTTTCCACTACATGCCGCGCCAATCCGGGTCGTCGCACGCCAAGCTGATCCGTTTCGGTTGGGCCTACATCAAAACCCTGGTCAGGATGTGGCGCCTGCGGGAGGGGGTTTGAGCGCCTTCGCCGGCATCGAACTCGCCCGCCGCCTGGAACGTCTGGAAGCGTTAAGCGGCGCCCGCTTCGTCGAAGCGCGCAGCCGTATATCCCCGGATCTGGGCGCAGGCTGGATCGAGGTGGCCGGCGCCTACGCCACGTTTGACGGAGCCGCCTCGCCAGTCACGCAAACCTTCGGCCTGGGCCTGTTCGCCGAACCCACTCCCGCGGATCTGGACCGGATCGAGGCATTCTTCCAGGAACGCGGCGCTCCCGTTTGTCACGAAGTGAGCCCGCTCGCGGGCGTGCCGCTGGCCGATTCGTTGAGCCGGCGCGGTTACCGGCCCGTCGAATTCACCAGCGTGATGTACCAGCCACTGTCGGCCCCCGCCCAGTCGTCCGACCCACCCAACCGGCGTCTGCGAACGCGCCTCATGGCCGAGGGAGAAGGGGAACTCTGGTCGCGGGTTTCCGCTCGCGGATGGGCCGAGCATCCCGAGTGGACCCAGTTCCTGCTCGACCTGGGTCGAGTGATGGCATCGACGGACGGTTCACGCTGCTTCTTCGCGCACCTGGACCGAGAGCCAATCGCCACCGCCGTTTTGACCTGCCACGGAGGCGTAGCGTTCTTCGCTGGCGCTTCGACCGTCCCGGAAGCGCGCCGGCAGGGAGCCCAACGGGCGCTGCTGGAGGCGCGCATGAGCCTGGCCGCCAGCCAGGGATGCGATCTGCTGATGATGTGCGCCGAGCCCGGCAGCGCCAGCCAGCGCAATGCCGAGCGCCAGGGCTTCCGCATCGCCTACACCCGCATCAAGTGGCAGCTCGCCGCAACTTAGCTGCGGCGCCTCCCCGGCAGGCCCAGCCAGCGGGGAACGGCCCGGCAATACAGCTCGTAGGAAGGGCCGCGCGTGGCTCGAAGATGCGGCTCCTCGGCGAACACTACGACTAAGTGAAAGAAAACGAACACCACGAAGCCGTAAGCCGCCAGCGCGGGCGAGGCCAGCAGCACGGCCTGCCCAAAAACCGCCAGCAACACTCCCAAGTACATGGGATTGCGGGAGAAACGATACAGACCGCCCGACACCAGGCCTTCCGGCTCCTCGCCGATCAGAAACCGCAGAGGGCGCGTGAAGAAGATGGCGGGCGTCCCACCGGCCGCCAGGAATCGGATCAGGCACAACGCATAGATGAGCGTCCCCGCCAGTATCGGCGCCCAACCCAGCTCCCAGATTCCTCCCCGGCGCCGCGCGCCGCCAGCGACAGCCGAGGGGAGAACGAACCCCACCACCACGGGGACCAGCACGGTAAAGATGAGGCCACGAATCCAGAGCACTTCGAGAGGCATTATCCCACGCGGCGGATGGCCCCGGTGGGACGGCAGCCGGCTTCGGTAGTGTCCTAGCCTGGCGTTAATCCTTGGTGGCGCCCCAAGCCCGTCAGGGCTAGTCACGGACCCCGTACCGATCCACATATTCCCTGTAACGCATTGTTGTGGTTCATGTAACGAACCAGTGTAACGCCCATCAACACAAAATNNCCATTCGATTCAGTGTGTTACACTGTTCTCATGGTGAGACGCTATGAGACTACGCATCCATGGCTCAAGTTCAGCGCTGCGAACATCCAGCGCGCTGGCCCCCGCCTATGGTCGTTGCTTGGGGAATGCCAGTCGAAGTGTGAACACATTGCGGGTGCCCCCCTCCGTCCGGACGTTGCGACAGACCTGCATCGGGTCTACCTTGCTAAAGGAGCGTTGGCTACAACCGCTATCGAGGGCAACACGCTATCGGAACGGGAAGTCCTGGAAGTGCTGGACGGAAAACTGAAGCTCCCGCCGTCCAGGGAATATCTAAAACAGGAAATTGACAACATCGTAGCGGCGTTCGAGCGAATCTGGAAGCAGGTTGGTTCTGGGACGCTGCCTCGGCTAACCGTCACGGAGTTCGAGAATCTCAATCGGTGTGTGCTTGATGGGTTAAGCCTTGAGGATGGAGCCTTCCCGGGCGTGATCCGAAGCCACGAAGTTGGGGTGTCCCGTTATCGCGGTGCACCCCCGGAAGATTGTAGGCACTTGCTCGAACGGTTGGCAGATTGGTTACAGGGACCCGAATTCGAGGCACCTGCGGGAACCGAGATCATTATGGGGATCATCCGGGCTGTGATGGCGCATCTATACATAGCCTGGATACACCCCTTTGGAGATGGCAACGGCCGAACCGCGCGATTGGTTGAGTATCGGATCCTCCTTGCCAGCGGCGCACCGAGCCCCGCCGTCCACCTTCTCGGCAACCATTACAATCTGACAAGGGCCGAGTACTACCGGCAACTCGACCGTGCCAGCGCCACAGGTGGGGACTACGTTCCTTTTGTCGAATATGCAGTTCGGGGAATGCTTGATGGTTTGCGAGAGGAACTGGCTACGATCAGAAAGTTCCAACTTGATATCATCTGGCGAAACTACGTGCATGAGGCCTTCCGCGAGCGAAAGACAGAGGTAGAAAAACGCAGACGGGATCTCCTTCTAGTGCTTTCCGACCAAGACCTGCCGGTGAAGATGGCCAAGATCACGCAACTGAATCCTTCGACTGCCAGGGCCTACGCCGGCAAAACGAGAATGGTCCTAAACCGGGATCTCAATGCCCTACGAAGGATGGGGCTAATCCAAAGGGGAGCGCAGGGCTGTCAGGCGAGGAAAGAGATCATCGAAGCATTTCTTCCGTTCAGGATGGAACCTCCGAAGAGTTTGGCGGGAGCAGATTCTGCAACCGGCTAGTTACGCTCCATCTTCGTCAACGCAGCGTTAGGACAGTACCCCGCTTTCCGATTCCTGCCGCGCGATGAGCCACAATGGAAGCTGGAGATAGATGCCCTCCCTGTTCCGCACCTTCTTCCGCCTGCTGCGCGCCGCGCTCGTCGCCGCCTACAAGGACGGCTGCCTGGGTACGGCCAAAGGCGCCGCCTACTCCGGGCTCACGGCCTTCTTCCCCCTGCTCGCGACCATAGCCACCATCCTGGTGCACTTCCAGGCCGATTTCGTCTCCCGGCAGCTTGCCCGGTTCCTGACCGACATTCTGCCTCCGGGCACCCGCGAGTTGGTATTCCAGTACTTCGCGGTGCGAGGCAAGCAGCCGATTCTCATTCCGCTTACCGGGATGTTGGTATCGGTCTGGGCCGCCTCCGGCGTCATCATCAGCCTGGCCGAGGGCTTCAGAACGGCGTACCGAGTCCCGGCTGGGCGCTCGTTCCTTCACCAGAGGGCTGTGGCGCTGCTGCTGGTTCTTTCCGCGGCTATCCCGATGCTGATTGCCTCCCTGCTGATCCTCTTCGGCGTATTTGCCGAACGCTGGCTGGTACAGGCTTTGGGATTGCTGCCCGCGGGGGCCGAATTGCATGGCCGGCTTCGCCTGCTGACCTCGCTCGTGCGCGTGCCCGTTGCGCTCGGCGCCATCACCCTGGGCGCGGCTATTCTTTACCGCTTTGGCCCCAACCGGCCTCTGCGCTGGCGCTCGGTATGGCCGGGCGCAGTGCTGGCCACCGTCCTTTGGTTAGGAGCGACGACGCTGTTCGCCTGGTACGCGCGCCACATCGCCAACTACAACGTGGTCTATGGCGGCGTCGCGGCCGTCATCCTGCTCCTGGTGTGGATGTACGTGCTGGCGGTAATCGCGCTGATCGGCTGCGAGTTCAACGCGCAATGCGAGAAACCGCCGGCTACTCGAACTGCTTCCTGAACTGGGCCAGTTCCTGCTTGAGCTGGTCGATTTCGCGGCGCAGCTCGAAGATCTCCGCTTCCAGCGCTGCGAAGCGGTCCTGACCCGGGCGCGGCGGCGGCTCGGGGGCCGCATCGGCCACTACCTCACCGCACAGCAGGTGGGCGTAGCGCGACTCCTTGGTCCCGGGCCGGCGCGGCAGCCTGATCGCCAGCGGTTCGGGCTGGCGGCCGATCAGGCGCTCGAGGCAGCTCGCGACCTCCTCCACGCCGTCGAACCGATGCAGGCGCTCCGTGCGGCTATGCAGCTCGCCCACCGTCTGCGGGCCGCGCAACATCAGCTCGCACAGCAGCGCTACTTCCCTGCGTCCCAGATTCAGGGCCTCCGAGAATAGCTCCCGATGTTTGGGAACGCGCATGCCCGCCCCCGAGAGCGTGGCGGCCAGCTTCTTCCTGCGCAAACCGTCCAGCGCCTGCTCGACGGTGGCTTCGTCGTAATCCACCGCCGGATCGCGATTCGACTTCTGGTTGCAGGCGTTCACCAGCGCATTGAGGGTCAGCGGATAGTATTCGGGCGTCGCAATCTCTTTTTCGATCAGCACGCCCAGTACGCGCGCTTCAGCCGCGTCTAAGAGGGAATCGGCGTCGAACATGATCGAAGTTACACCGGCTCCGCGAGGATGGCCGCCCGCTTGATGTGATCCAGCTTCGGGAACTGCCGCTCGAGATAGGCGTTCCCTTCCGCCTGTATGCGGCCCTGCTCGGGCCCGCGCCCGCGCGGTGCGCCTTCGCCGTAACCGCTGTGGAGCTGGCCCACGATCTCCAGGCCTTCGGAGACCCGCCCAAACGGCGCGAAGCCCATGCCGTCCAGACTGGCGTTGTCCGCCAGGTTGATGAACACCTGGCTGGTGCGGCTGTTGGGTCCGGAGGTCGCGAAGGTGATCCGGCCGCGCCGGTTACTCTCCACCACCGGATCGTCGGCGATCTGTGCGCCGCGCCACAGCCGGGCGACGGCTGGGTCGCCCGGGATGCCAAACTGAACCACAAAACCCGGCAGTACGCGAAAGAACCGGGCTCCGTCAAAGACACCGTTCTTGACCAGGTCGTAGAAGCGGTCCGCGCCCAGCGGGGCCCACTTCCGGGTCACCTCGACAATGAAGTCGCCCCGGCTGGTCTCAAATCGCGCCTGGAAAACCTCCGGGGCTGGTTCGGTCGTGGCAGATGGCTCCATACCTTCCATTCTGGCATCTACGGGGGTGCGGATGTTGGAGCCGGTGCGATTAGCGCGGGCGCTCGCGCCGGTCGCCGCCGCGGCCCCGGCCGCCACCGCCGGCGTTCAGCGGGCGAGCCTCGTTGACCGCCAGCGCACGGCCCATCAGATCCTTGCCATTGCAGTCGGAGATGGCCCGCGCCGCCATCTCCCCGTTGCCGATTTCCGCAAAACCAAACCCGCGCGCCTCGCCCGAAAAGCGGTCGCGCATTACCGTGACACTATCGACGGTGATGCCGGCCTGGCTGAACCAGTTCTCCAGGTCGGACTCCGTCGCCTGATGCGGGAGGTTCCCCACATACAGCTTCATCGTTCCGTTACTCTCCTCTAACCCAGTCGGGCAAGTCTGAACCTACCGCCAATCGCTCTCATTGTCGCACAGGCGGTGTTACTCTACAGAGACATGAGATTCGTCACGTTTCAGTCTTCCTCCGGCGCTCCCGAGCCGGGCGTGGTGGCCGGTGAGCAGGTGATCGGCCTGGGCCCGGCGGGCTTCCCAGACCTGCTTGGCGTGATCGCGGGAGGCGGCGCAGCGCTCGCCTGTGTGGCCGCCTGGATGGCCGAAGCTCCCCTTTCCGCCCGCTTTGACCTGGCCTCCGCGACCCTGCTGGCGCCGATTCCACGGCCGCCCAAGATCGTCTGTGTGGGCTTGAATTACGCCGACCACGCGCGGGAATCCGGCCTGGAGTTGCCCAAAGTCCCGACCATCTTCGCCAAGTTCCCCACCGCCGTAATCGGTCCGGGGGCGGAGATCCTGCTGCCCAAGGCCTCCGCGCAGCCGGACTACGAGGCCGAGTTCGCCTTTGTGGTGGGGCGCGGCGGACGCTACATTCCGGCCAGCCGCTGGAGGGAGCACGTTTTCGGCTACACGAATTTCAACGACGTGAGCGCGCGGGACTATCAGATGGCCACCAGCCAGTGGATCATGGGCAAGACCTTCGACACCTTCGCGCCCATGGGCCCCTGGATTGCGACCGCCGACGAGATCGGCGATCCGCACGCGCTGGACGTGAAGCTCACCCTGAACGGGGAGATCATGCAGTCGTCCAACACGCGCCACCTGATCTTCGGGGTTCCGGCGTTGATCGAGTTCCTTTCTAGCGTGTTCACTCTGGAGCCCGGCGACGTGGTATCCACGGGAACGCCCGCCGGCGTCGGCTTTGCGCGCCATCCGCCACGCTATTTGCGGCCGGGCGACGAAGTGGTGGTGGAAGTCCAGGGCCTGGGCCAGTTGCGCAATCCCGTGCGGGCCGAAGCTGCTTGCCCCGATCTGTCCTAGCTGCGTGCCTCCACGCACCTATTCGGACTGGAAGCCACACCGTCGGCCACGATATATCGTCGTGCTCGAGTACGTCCGGATGGCTTGGTTTGAATTTAGAAAACGATCGCCGAATCCCGGCCTTTCTTGCCACGGCGATCATGCCAGTGTACCTTCAAGCTGGTGATCCCCCTCGACGCCGTCATCGAGGACCTGAAACTGCTACCTCCGGAGAAACCGCGCATGGCCGCCGACTTCGTGCGCCGCCTCAAGGGGACCAGCGAGGAAGATCGGCAGACGGCTTTCGCCCGAACATCCGGATGCCTCTCGCCGGAAGAAGCCGACGCGATGGAGCAAGCCGTCGACGATGGTTGGGAGAGGATTGACCGGGACGGCTGGCGCGCCTTTGAGTAAGGCCGACAATCTGGTGGCATCATAGAGTCATGCCAAGAGCACCAGTGGTACATGGATTCTCGCTGGCAATCGAATGCTACCGTGAAGAGGATGGCCGCTGGCTCGCGGACATTCCGGCTCTTCCTGGCGTGACTTCGTACGGGCGCACCAAGAAACAGGCCACCGTCGCGGTGCAGGCGCTGGCGCTACGGCTGATCGCCGACCGCCTGGAACACGGCGAAGCGCGCATTAGCGGTGGCGCTTCGGATCGGCTGGCACATCAAACGTCAGAGCGGAACCTCGCACCGCATCCTGGAACGTCCCGGCTGGCCCGATGTCTTGTTTGCTTACCATGATCGCGTCGCCCTCGGCCCGGCGTTTCGCGACGGAGCGAAGAGCGCCGGCTAGTAAGCCGGCGGCAGGATGAAATCCTGACCCCACATCGGATTCNNTCTGTGTCGCGCTTGACCGGCCGAACCCTGGCGCCCGCCCGGCGCCTGCTGTACTATGATCTCTAGGAGCATGAAGACCAACGCCGTCCGCCAGCTCGAGAGCCTCGGCATCCCACACCAGGTGCGCGAGTACGATGTGGACTCCGAGCACATGGACGCGGAGTTGGTCGCCAGCATGATCGGGCTTCCGCCTCAGCAGGTTTTCAAAACCCTGGTAGCCCGCGGCGACCGCAATGGCGTGTGCCTGGCCGTGGTTCCCGCCGACGCCGAGCTCGACCCCCGCGCGCTGGCGCGGCATACGGGCGACCGCCGCATCGAACTTGTGACTCTCAAGGAAGTGCAGCCGCTCACCGGATACGTGCGTGGCGGCGTCACCGCGCTGGGCCTGAAGCGCGAATTCCCGGTCTTTGCCGACCAGACCATCGCGACCTTCGACCTCATCTCGGTCTCCGCCGGCGTGCGTGGGGCGCAGATCCTGCTGGCGCCCGCGGATTACCTGCGCGCGGCCAAGGCCGTCCTGGCCCCCATTGCCCGCCACAAGAGCGAGTATTGAGGCGCGCGGCCCGGGTTGGGGGCCGGCCATCTGGTAGAATAGAAATGGAAAGGGGGCGTAACGGATTCGACGGGATTGTATCTGTGGTGCAGAGGCGTGCCGGGTTCCGAGCTCCCGTAAAACGATCGGAAACTTAAAACTGCCAATACGCAGTTTGCATACGCTGCCTAATTAATTAGGTGGCCGCTCCGGTTGGTGGGCCCGCCCGCCAGCTAGCGAGCGTCATCCAGCGGGATAGGCGCAAGGCTCCGGTCCGAAGCCCCAGGCCGAGATCAACCGGACTAGGTCGCAGCCGCTCTTGCCGGTTCCGACGGCGGCGCCCGAACAAACCGAATCGGATACGCACGTAGGCTCCCATCGCGGACTTTCTCGGACGCGGGTTCGACTCCCGCCGCCTCCACCANNCCTTTATGAAGATTCACGCCATCGTCCACAAAGCGGAAGAGGGCGGGCTCTGGGCCGAAGTCCCGTCCATTCCCGGGTGCGCCACGCAGGGCGAGACCATGGAGGAGCTTCGTTTCAACCTGCGGGAGGCCATCGAAGGATGTCTGTCGGTTCCGGGGGAGACTCCGCACCCGCATTTCCGTTCCGATCCACGGCAATGAATCGCTCAAGGCGGGACTCCAGCGCCATNNAGGCGAATCCCCATGGCTAAGCGAATGCCTCGTTTCCGCCTGGAGTATTGGAGAGAGGGCGACTGGTTCGTCGGCCGCCTGCCCCAGGTCCCCGGAGTATTCAGCCAAGGCGCCTCGCTGGACGAACTGGAGGAGAACATCCGCGACGCCTACCAACTGATGATGGATGAGTAATCGCAGGCTCCGATCTGCGCTCCGGTGGAAACCAAAGAGATCGAAGTGCG
>PMEV01000314.1 GCA_003154855.1 Bryobacterales bacterium | reverse complement strand
GATTCGGCCGCCGTGCGTCTCACGCCCAGGCCGCCCCTCGCGGGCCTCTCCGATCCCGCGCCCTTCCTCGAATTCGCCAGCCGCGCCTTCCGCCACAAGCGCAAGACCCTGCGCAACAACCTGGAACCCTTCTACGGCCGCCAGGCCGCCCTCTGGCCCGAGGCCCGTCTCCGCGCCGAGCAGCTCTCGCTCGATCAGCTCCTCGAGCTCTATCGCCGCGCCGTTTCCTCCGCGTAGCCCCTCAGAACTTGAGCACGTGCCAGAGGCTGGCGAAGTCGTCGGTCCAGGTGATCGCAGGCCGCCCTCCCTTGGGCCAGGGCGTGACTTGATCGGCGATAGCGGGTTGCTTGAGGAACCGCGCGTCGGCGGTGAGGAGAACCCAGGTCGAGCTGGCCTCGCCCGTTTCTTCGTGCGCTCCGGAGACGAACAGCGCCGCCTTCCAGCCCAGGCTCCGCGCCAGCCCGCGCGCCACCGGCTGAAGGTCCAGCGAGCGGTTCGTGATGTGGAGCAGCAACAACCCTCCGGGAACCAGGCGGCGCCGGTAGACCTCCCCGCATTCGGCGGTCAGCAGGTGTATGGGGATGGCGTCCCCGGAGAAGGCGTCCACCGCGATGGCGTCAAAATCTCCCACCCGCCCGGCGGCCAGTTCGCGCTCCAGTTGCACTCGCGCGTCGCCGAGCACGATTTCGGTCCGCGCCCGGGAGTCCTTCAGGAATGAGAACCAGGCGCTGGCGGCAAGCTGGACGTTGGGATCGATCTCATAGAAGCGGAAGGTGTCTCCCGACCGGCCCCAAGCCGCCAGTGTGCCCGTTCCCAGGCCGATGACGGCCACCCGCCGCCGCGCGCCAGCCAGCGCCTTGAGCGCGATGCCCGCTCCGCTATGCGGCCCGTAGTAGGCGGTCGGCCACCCGCGTTCCGCATCCCCCAGGTACTGCCAGCCGTGCCGAACGCGGCCGTGAACCAATTCCCGCAGCGGCCCATTGGCGTCGCTGGCCTCCTTGACGCGCAGGATGCCGTAGAAGTCGCGCCAGCTCGCCAGCGCCGTCTGGTTGCCGTTCACCCCGGTGGCCAGCACCGCCGTCAACCCGCCCAGCAGCAGCGCCGTAAGCGCGAAGCGCACCCCGAGGTCGCCCCGCTTCCAGCCGGCCCAGGCGCCGGTGCGCAGCCAGCCGGCGAGTCCCAGCAGGCAAGCCGCCGCCAGTCCGATCGAGTACTCGCTGAATTCGGTGAACACGCGCGGCGCCACCAGGGCGACGAATACCCCGCCCAACGCGCCGCCCGCTCCCACCGCCAGATAGAAGGCCGTCAGATGCCGCGGCGACGGGCGCGCCAGCGCCAGTTCCCCATGGCAGACCATGCAGGTGAGGAACAGCGTGGCCAGGTAAATGCTCAGCAGGACCCAAACCGGGAGGACCACCGCCAGACCGGCCGCCGCGCAGGCGGCTGGAGCGAACACCCCCGCCGCACGCGCGAACAGCCCCCGGCAATACCAGCGCTCGTGGTGAAAGGCCAGGATGAACGTCAGCAGATAGATCCCCAGCGGCGCCACCCACAGGAACGGGATCACCGCAATTCCCTGCGACGCCTGGTTGGTGGTCGCCACCAGCAGCGTCGATCCGGCCGCCGCGAGGCCCATCCAAAACAGGATGTCCCGGAATGCCGGCCGCCGGGCGGCCTCGGCGCCCGGATACAAGCTGGCAGCCGCCGGAGCCGCGGGAGTCAGCCGCCAGGCCGTCCACCCGGCCAGCGCCGCGAACCCGGCGTACAGAACCGACCAGATCCAGGCCTGCGTGCGCAGCCGCAGGAACGGCTCCACCGCAAAAGGGTAACTCAGCAAAGCCAAAAACGACCCCAGATTCGCCAGCGCATACAGCCGGTACGGCGATTCCCCCGGCCGGCTCAGCCCATACCAGCGCTGCAACAGAGGGCTCGTGGCCGACAACAGGAAGTACGGTCCGCCGGCCGTGGCCGCCAGCAGCAGCAGAATCCGGCCCGACGGGTCGCCGCTCCCGACCGGCTTCCAGATGCCGGCCTGCGGCGCCATCGGCAGGAACAGCAGCGATGCCGCCAGCAGCCCGATGTGCACCCAGATCCAGGGCCGCGTCGTGCTTCGAGATCCCAGCCAATGGGCATAACCGTATCCGGCCAGAAGCACCACCTGGAAGAACAGCAGGCAGTTGGTCCAGACCGCCGGACCGCCTCCGAACCAGGGCAGGATGTGCCGCCCGATCATGGGCTGCACCTCGAACAACAGAAACGCGCTAAGGAAGATGGTGGCCGGGAAGCGAAGTGCCCGCGAGTGGGGTCCTGTCACGCGTGCGCCGGCCCGCAAGTCGCCAGCGCCAGCAACGGGAAGTACTGCCTATAGAGATGATACGAGAGGAAGAACACACCCGGAAAGCCGGTCCCGGTCGCCAGGTGCTCCTGCCAGGTTCCGTCCGCCTGCTGTGTGTCTAGCAAGAAGCGTACTCCGCGGGTCGCGGCGGCCGACGTCCTGTCTCCGGCCGCGGCCAATCCCAGCAGCCCCCAGGCGGTCTGCGAAGGAGTGCTCTCAGCCGCCACGAAGTGCCGGGCATGATAGCCGGCGCAGCTTTCGCCCCACCCGCCGTCCGCGTTCTGCACCGAACGAAGCCAATCCGCCCCGCGCCGTATGGCCGCGCGCGCGCCGGGGTGCCCGCTCGCCTCCAGGCCGCGCATCGCCAGGAAGGTCCCGTACACGTAGTTGACGCCCCACCGTCCGTACCAGCAGCCGTCCCCATGCTGGCGCTTCAACAGGTAGCGCACCGCCGCGTCCACCGCCGGATGTCCATGCTTGTATCCGTAACGCGAAAGGGCGTCTAAGACCCGCCCCGTGATGTCCGGACACGTGGGGTCCAGCATCGCGTTGTGATCCGCGAAGGGCACCTTGTTCAAGATGGTCCAGTTGTTATCCACATCGAAGGCCGCCCATCCGCCGTCGCGGCTCTGCATGCCTAGCAGCCATTTCACAGCCCGCTCGACCGACCGCTTCTGGGCCGCCGCATCGCTCGCCCGGGCGTGCTGGAAGGTCAGCAGCACCATGGCCGTGTCGTCGATGTCCGGGTAATACTCGTTGGCGAACTCGAAGGCCCAACCCGAGGGTTCGAGCTTGGGCCGCTTCACCGACCAGTCGCCCTTGCGCCGCACTTCCTTGCCCAGCAGCCAGTCCGCCGATCGCGTCATCGCCGCGGAATCCGCCAGCCCCGATTCCCCCAGCGCGAACGCCGCGATCGCCGTGTCCCACACCGGCGAGACGCAGGGCTGGAAACGGAACTGGCCCTGGCGCTCGATCGGAAGCCGCTCGAAATGCTCGATCGCTTCGATCAGATCGGGATGGTCCGCGGGATAGCCCAAGCTGTCGAACGCCATGATCTGGTACATCATGGCCGGGTAGATGGCGCCCAGTCCCTCGGTGTTTCGGGTGCGATCGACGATCCAGTGCTCGGCCTCCCGAATGGCCGCGTCCCGTATGTCCTTCGGCGCCTTCCATTCCCAGAGCTTGAGCAGCCGGTCCATCTGGTGGAACAGGATGGCCAGGCCGTCGCGCCTGCCCAGCGACAACCGCTTCCCGTGCAACAGCAGCTCATCCAGCGTCACTCCCGCCGGCGCCGGCCGTTGCTTCCCTGCCGCCTGCACGACCGACAGCGGCACCACGATAGCCCGCGTCCAACTGGACATCTCGTACAGCAGATCGCCCGGCAGCAGCATGATCTCCGGAGGCACCGTGGGAACGTAGCGCCGCGGGTACAGACCGAACAGACTCAGGTTGATCCGCACGTAACTGTTGCAGGCCTGCAAACCGCCTAGCTCCAGGATGCGGTCCCGGGCGCGCCGCATCTCTGCGGACCCCGTGTCCGTTCCCGCGATTCTCAGCGCGCTGTAAGCCTTCACCGAAGCGTTCACCTCGGCGGGGCCCTCTGGGTAGATGTTCCAACCACCGTCCGGCAGTTGACTCGCCAGGATCGCTTCGCGGCAACGGTCGATCCGCGCGCGCGTGGGCGGATTCCACGTTTCGCCATCGGGCCGGTGCAGCCAGAGCTGCAAGAGGATGTAGTCGGATTCCAGCGTCGAGTCCGCCGTCAGGTCGCCACACCAGTACCCGTCGCGGTGTTGCAGGCGTGCGAGCGCCTGTGCGGCCAGACGGACGGCCCGCCGCGCTCCCGTCGCACTCTCCTCAGCGGGGTGCGCCGGCGCCGTCTGCAGTAGCCCTGTCTCCAGCGCCCGGGATGTTGCGGAGCTAGCCACCTGTTTCTAGCATAAAGCATTGAACGGCCCGCGTGACGCGCTTTTCGTCGCGGCGCCAACCAGTCGGTTGCTCTCGGGGCTGATAGAATAAGTCCAGGCCAAGATGTCCACGCACGGGGAACTCACGAGAATTGGTGTGCAGGGCTTCGCCCAGCGCTTTCGCCAGGAGATGATCCCGCTCAGCAACACGTTCGCCTATTTTTGCGCGCTGCCCCTGGGCGAGGACGAGACCAAGGAGTTTCTCGAAGAACCCATCGCCGCTCTCCCACCCGCGGTCCAGGCCGCTTTCTCCAAAGTCTCCGTATTCCTGGTTCCCTACCTGGAAAAGATTGCCGGCAAGGGCGTCCAGATGGTGACCTTCAACCGGCCGGAGGAGAAGAGCCAGACCTGGAGCGCGCAGTTCATGTCGGGGCCCGAGGCGATCCTGGTCTTCGCGATCAAAGACCGGCCGGTGGCCGACTACCACTACGTTTTCTATCGCGCCATCGCCACGCTGATGGCCGACCACGTTGCCAACGAGACTCTCGAGCGCTACCAGGAAGTTCTGCGCGAGGAGTTGCGGGGCCGCGTCCACGGGGAGATCGACGAGGAAGGCTGGCGTTTGAAGCAGGCGCTGCTGCAACGGCAAACCGATGCGCACCGCGAGACCAAGCTGTTCCGCAATTACGCCCGCCAGTCCCTGATCGACACCCTGACCCTCTACCTGCACGGCATCTGCTGCGACATCGACGTCGAGACCGGCCCGCGCCAGATCCCCAGCCGCTACCTTCGCAGGCGCCTGCAACTGATCGCCGAGGGCTTCCCGCCCCCCTCCGGCTACGCCGTCTTCCCCGAAGACCTCAACAAACCGTAAGTAGCGCCCGCGGTCTTGCCGCCGGGTTGGCGGCGAGCGCCGCCTCAAGCGCGTCCTCGCCGCAAACCCAGCCGCAAACAGACCGGCGCGTTGCTACTCGCCGACTGCAAGGAGAGCGGTTGGGCTTATACTGGAAAGGATCTGGAAGTCCAAACTGGAAATTCCCGCTAGGAGATAACCCTTGGCAAAGAACGCGCGCTTTCTTGGCTTAGACATCAGCACCACGGCGGTAACGGCCGGAGTCCGAGGCACCCACGGCGAAGAGGATCTGGCCGCCATACCCATGCGGGGAACCCGAGCCTGGCACGGCCAGCCGGCCATCGAATCGGACACCCTGACTCCCATGCTCGCCGAAGCCCTCCAGCAATTCGAGGAAAGAGGTTGGAGTTTCGCCGAGCCGGGCGACCTCTGCGCCTCCGTGCGTCAGCACGACATGGTGCTGCTCGGCGCCGGCGGCGAGGTTCTGATTCCGTTCATCACCTGGCAGTGCCATGCCGCGACCGCCGAAGTCGAGCAACTCCGCAAGCTCGGAGCCGAGCAGACCGTGGGCCGCATCGAGCCGCGTTTCATCCTTCCGAAGCTGAAATGGGCGCTCAACCTCGAGCCTGCGCTGGCCGGCCAGATCCGGAGCGTCATGACCACGGGCGACTATATGGCCCTCCAGCTTACCGGCGCCGCGAGGCTGAGCGCCTCGGACGCTCTGAGCAACGGCCTTCTCAACCAGAAGACCAAAGAGCTGGCCGTCTCCGCCATCCAGATGGCGGGGCTCGATCCGGGCTGGTTCCCGAACCCGATCCCTAGCGGCGCGCCCGTGGGGACGGTGGCCGCTGGGCAGGCGGCTGCCGCCTGGCGCAAGGTGGCCGAAATGCTCCAGGGTTGGACCGTGCGGGCCGGGCTGGGCGACAATCACGCCGGCGGCGTGGGATCGGGCCTGGCGGATCGCGAAACGCTCGTGCTCTCGCTGGGCAGCAGCGGAACGGTGATCCGTCGCTGCCGCCCGGACGCGCAGTTGCGCGGCAACGCCGCCCGCTTCGAGTACTTCGAGGACTCGCTCCTGCTCGAGATGCTGGCCGATTGCGCGGTCTGGTACGACCGCTTCGTCCGCGCCTACAACACCCAGGGCCTGACCTACGACGAGCTCAACCAGTTGGGGATCCGGGCCGGGATCGCGGACCTGCGCTTCGTCGGCCAGGCGCACACGGACCAGGGCTGGCAGGAAGTCTACCCCGCGGATTGGGACAGCCTCTCGCTCGGCGCCCAGGTTCTGTCGACGCAGTCCTCGATTGCCGTGCACATGCTGCGGCTGACCAAGGACTTGCTGGGCGAAGTCTGCGACACCGGCGTGCCGCCCATACAGCGGTTCGTGATTACGGGCGGACTGTCCCGGTCGCCATTGATTCAGTCGGTTCTGCAGGCCGGTTTGCGGCGGCTGATCCCGGCTTGCCGCGTGCTGGTGAGCAGCCGGCAGGGTCCGCTGGCCAACAAGGGGGCCGTGCTGGGCGCGCTTTTCACCGCCATGGTCGGCACACCCGATTATCCGGACTTGGCTTCGGTCATCCGCCAGCTTTGCACGTTGCACGAAGTTCAGGCGCCCGCCGTCGCTCCGGAATTTCAGCAAGGCCTGGAAGCCTTCCTCGGCGCGAACGTCTAAGCGGCCACGCCTCCCGATTCGGCCGTCGCCGAGGATGGACGCGTCCGGGTGGCCCGGTTGGTACCGCCCCATGTAACAACGCGCTAAGCGCGGTTGGCAGAGTTCGGCTCAGCGCTTGCTCTCGCCGAGCGCGCCTCCGCTCCCATTCCACCTGGACAAATCCACGCCGCTCTGTTTCGATGAGTGAGCGGTCCGGGTGTGCGCCGGGTCGGAGCCGGGCGGCAGACTGGTGCACGACCTAGAAGTGGGTCGGGATTTCATAT
>PMEV01000227.1 GCA_003154855.1 Bryobacterales bacterium | reverse complement strand
GCCACATCCCGAAGAGCTAGCCAAGACCTGGCCAACCCGTTCGCCGCCCAGGACCCGGCCCCCAACCGGGCCCGCCGGATTTATAATAGGGGTATCTTCGGCACTGGGACCACGGCAGGCAATCGCGCCCGGTCACCCGTGCCAAGCTCGGGAGGGGCGAACAATGAGCGGGGTACGCGTTCTGGTTGGCACGCGAAAGGGCGCCTTCGTTCTGGAATCCGACGGAAAGCGCAAACAGTGGAACATTCTGGGGCCGCACTTCGCCGGTTGGGAGATCTACCACCTCAAGGGATCGCCCGCCGACCCGAACCGGCTCTACGCTTCACAGTCCAACAGTTGGTCCGGGCAGCAGATCCAACGCTCCAACGATGGCGGCGGAACCTGGGAACCGGCCGGCAACAAGTTCGTCTACGATGGCGTTCCCGGCACGCACCAGTGGTACGACGGCACGCCCCACCCCTGGGAGTTCAAGCGTGTGTGGCACGTCGAGCCGTCTCTCACCGATCCAGATACAGTCTGGGCCGGGGTGGAAGACGCCGCCCTGTTCCGCACGACCGACGGCGGCCAGAACTGGCAGGAACTCCCCGGCCTGCGCGGCCACGGCACCGGGTCTCTCTGGCAGCCGGGCGCGGGTGGGCTGTGCCTGCACACCATCCTCCTCGATCCCACCAACCCCGGCCGGATCTACATCGCCATCTCCGCCGCCGGCGCCTTCCGCTCCGACGATGGCGGCCATTCCTGGCGGCCCATCAACCGCGGATTGAAGTCCCAGTACATCCCCGACCCCGAGGCGGAGATCGGCCACTGCGTTCATCACATCGCCATGCATCCCGCGCGTCCCGGCGTGCTTTTCATGCAGAAGCACTGGGACGTCATGCGCAGCGACGACTCCGGCGAGGCCTGGCGCGAAGTCAGCGGGAACCTCCCCACCGACTTCGGTTTCACCATCGACGTGCACGCGCACGAGCCGGACACCGTCTACGTCGTCCCCATCAAGAGCGATTCCGAGCACTTCCCGCCCGAGGGNNACTGCTACGTGAACGTGCTGCGCGACGCCATGGCCGTCGACTCGCTCGAAGACTGCGGCGTCTATTTCGGAACCACGGGCGGGCAGGTCTACGCCTCGGCCGATGCCGGTGACAGTTGGTCCGCCATCGCGCGGGATCTTCCGGCCGTGCTCTCGGTGGAAGTGCAGACACTGCCATGATCCAGGTGGTGCTCCCGGGGCATCTGCGCACGCTGGCGAAGATTGAGGGCGACGTGTTCCTCGAGGTTCCCGGCCAGCCCACAGAGCGCTCTCTGCTGGACGCGCTCGAGGCCCGTTATCCCGCGCTGCGCGGCGCCATCCGCGACCATGTCACCCTAGAGCGCCGGCCTTTCATCCGCTTCTTCGCCTGCCAGCGGGATCTCTCCCATCAGCCGCCGGACGCTCCGCTCCCCGAAGCCGTCGCGACGGGGGCGGAGCCTTTCCTGGTGGTGGCCGCCATCGCTGGCGGTTAGCCCGCTGCATTCACGCGCAGGCCGAGGGTAGCGCCGGCGGTCTTGCCGCCGGTGTATTCCCAAACCGGCGTTTCCGGGGTGGTTCGCCTCGAGGGCAGCGGCCCAGCGCAACGAGGTAGACGCCGGCATATCCTGCGTCGCAACTGAGGATGGCCCTGCCGCTGACAGCCTCAGGGTATACTTCCAGCATGGACTGGTCACCCACCTACAGCGTGAACGTGGCGGTGATCGACGAACAGCACCAGACGCTCATCGCGCAGATTCGGGCGTTACAGGAAGCCATTCAGGAAGAGCGGGCGGCGCAGCCCCTCAGCCGGATTCTTTCCAACCTCCGCGCCTTAGCCCAGGCCCATTTCATGTTCGAAGAAGGACTCATGGAAGCGCACGCTTACCCCGAAATGGCGGCGCACCAGGCCGCTCACGCGGAGCTTGCGAAACGGCTGGAGGAACTCCAGCGCCAATTAAACGCCGGGAACACCATGCCCGGCACCCAGACGATCGCCTCCGTGCGGGACTGGATTGCCCACCACATCACCGGCCCGGACAGGGACCTCGGCGCCTACCTCAACCAAGAAGGAGTGCGCTAAGCCTCGCCCCAGTTGTGGCGCTCGATGATCGTGGGCGGCTCGTAGACCCGGCCCGCGGCCAGACGGCGTTCCTCGCGGCGTGTGGTCCACAGCAGCACCGGGCCGGCGAATCCGGCGGTCAGGCGGCTCAGCAGGCCGAACTCCTTCTCCACTTCGCGCCGCAGTGTCCGGATCTGTTCGCTGATGGCCTGGTTGGTCTTCTTGAGCCGGCGCTCCATGGCCCACAAGCAGGCGCTGGCGGCGCTCTTCAACTGCCGCACCTCGAATTCGAAGCGCTCCCGGATGCGCGGGTCGGGATCGTTCTTGTAGCGCTTCCAGCCCTCCAGCGTGGTGCGGAAGATGCGGTAGAGGCTGGGGCCGTTGCGCTCGAAATCGCGGAGAAAAGCCCAGTCCAGAAGCTTCTGCGAGTCGTCGCGCGGAATAGCGGCGTGCTCGAAATTGAACTTGAACTGGCCATGGATGTCGGCCAGGTCGATATCCGGCAGCATGCGGCCCTGCTCGGTCATCTCGTCGAAGAGCGGCGTGCCGGGCACCGGCGTGTAGAGCATGAACTGGTGGAAGTCGGTATCGTGCGAAATGGCGTGCTCGATCTCGCCCCGGATGTTGTCCATGGTGTGATGTTCGAGCCCCACAATGGTCGAGCCGAGGCACTTGATGCCGTGCCGGTGGAGTTCCCGCGTCAGTTCGCGCGTGTCGGCGCCATTCAGCTTCGAGTAGCCGGCATGCGGCGATTCCAGGCCCAGCCAGATCCAGGATACGCCCAGCGACACCAGCTCCTCGCTGGTATACTTCCGGATGGCGTTGGCCGACGAGAAGATATAGAAGGCCCAACTCTTGTGGTGCCGCTTCATGAGCTCCAGCAGCTCCATCGAGCGCGTGCGCTGCAACAGGAAGTTCTCGTCCATGATGAAGAACGAGTGCACCTTCATCGAGGATTCCATCTCCGACATCAGCTCGAAGAGCTCGGCCCCCGTCTCGTAAAAGTTGAGGACCTTCCCCTTGCCGCCGAAGAACGAGGAGGTGGTGCAGAAGTTGCAACCCATGGGGCAGCCCACCGACGGGATGATGGTGGCCGCGGCGCTGCCCTCGCGGTTGGGGATGCTGATTCCGAAGGAGCGCGCATTGAATCCGGAGACGATGTGCGGATGGCGGATGGGGGCGGTCGCGTCGTCGCCCAGGTATTCGCGCATCCACGAGATGCCGTCGCCGCGGACGATGTGGTCGGCGTCGATCATGTGTTGCAGGCCGGGGATGGCCGCCACGTGCCCCCCCACCACGATCACCGAGCGCGGCGAGAGCCGCCGTACCAGGCGGCACATTTCGCGCACCTTGCCGACGTTGACGATGATGGACGAGATACCCACGATGTCGTACTGGTTCTCGGTGATCTCGCGCTGAAAGACATCGCTGGTGGGGAAATCCAGCACCGTGCAGGGCGCGGAGATGTTCTCCTGGATCATCATGATTCCCCAGGAGCGGTGGAACATCCGCAGGGAGAACGGGCCCTGGGCCCGGGTCACCTGGTTGTGGTACAACTCCATCGGATTAATGGCGCGGCTACCGAACTCGTCGTCCTGCGCGTAGGGGCCAAAAACTGAGGTTAACAGCACACGGGCGTGTGCACCCTTCGGATGTTTGATCATTTCAAGCCAAACCCTGGCGGGGTTATCTCGTAGCGGGAAAGAGCCCCAGTCAATTCATTATACCCGTTCCAGCCGGACGCAGCGCCCAGAACCTGGGTGCGCGACCCAGAAGTGGAAGTGGGGTCGGGATTTCANNGGCAGGATGAAATCCTGACCCCCCATCTGTGTCGTGCACCCCCAGAACCTGAAGCAGGTGGCGTCAGGCGCCCAGTTCGCGCTCGATGGCGGCGGCGATGCGGCCCGTAAGATCGGCCACCTGGCCGGCATCGGGGCCCTCGATCATCACCCGGGCCAACGGCTCGGTACCCGAGAAGCGGACCAGAACGCGCCCCAAGTCGCCCAGCGCCCGCTCGGCGGCGCGAATCTCCGCCACCACGGCCGGCATCTCCTCGAGCGGCTTCCGCTCCTTGATCCGCACGTTGACCAGGCGCTGTGGGTAGATCTCGAGATCGCCGGTGAGT
>PMEV01000306.1 GCA_003154855.1 Bryobacterales bacterium | reverse complement strand
CCAGACCTTCCAGCGTCGTGCCCTCCGCAACCGATACCATGAACGCGTACTCCGGCACGTACTCCAGAACCCTCGCGCCCCGCTGCCGCAACTGGTCCAAAGCTTCCGCCGAGGGGGACGCATGGAACTGCACCAGCAAGTGCGTCCGGTTGGGGTCCAGCCGCTTGATTGCCACCACTTCGCGCTGTTTGTCCGGTTGCGGTGGCGCAACCATCCTGGTTTTCAGGTAAAGCTGAGGCTCCGCCGCCTGCAGACCNNAGCATCGTCAAAGCGGTGATCCGAAGAAGATAGCTAGCCACGTCTTGCTTATCGCTTCCCGCGCGCCGGGATGCAGCAAATACTTACTTAGAGGAGATTTTCGGCGATTCTCCCCCACTTTGTGATAGATGGGGCTTTTCACTCACCCGGCCCGCCTAATGTTACCTAAGGTGCTCCTCAATGCTGCCCTGCCATTCTTAGCACTTGCTGCCCCAGACACCACCTACACCGTCTCCACATTCGCCGGCGGAACCTACTGCGGCGATGGCGGAACTGCCACGCTGGCCCAACTCGGCTCTCCCGAGGGACTCGCCGCCGACCAGGCCGGAAACCTCTACATCGCCGACTCCATCGACCATCGCGTCCGCAAGATCTCGCCCGAGGGCCTCATCACCACCGTGGCTGGCACTGGCTACCCCGGCTTCAGCGGAGACGGCGGCCCCTCCCAGTCCTCCCAGCTCAACGCTCCCTACGGATTGGCTGCCGATCTCGCCGGTAACCTCTACATCGCCGACCTCGGAAACGCCCGTGTCCGCAAGATCACCTCCGACGGCCTCATCGAAACCATCGCCGGAGGTGGCGTGGCCGGTCTCACCCTCAGCCAACCCCGCAACCTCGCTCTGGACTCCGCCGGCAACCTCTACTTCTCCGATTTCGGGCTCCATCGCGTATACAAGCTTTCCCCCGCCGGCGTGGTCTCTTCGGTGGCCGGCACCGGCTCGCCGGGCGCCATGGGCCAGGGCGCGCCCGTGCAGGCCAATGTCGCGCCACTCAACTCTCCCGCCGGGCTGGCCATCGATTCCTCCGGCGCGCTCTACATCGCNNCACGCCCACCGGTCTCGCTCTCGACGCCGCCGGGAACCTCTATGTTGCCGACAAAGCCGCCAGCGTCGTCCTGAAACTGGCTCCTGCCTTCGCGCACATCGCCGGAAATGGTGTTGCGGGCTACTCGGGCGATGGTGGCCTCGCCGTTCTCGCCCGCCTCACCGCGCCCCGTGACATCGCCTTCGACACGGCCGGCTACCTCTACATCGCCGACGCCCGCCCCGGCCTCTCCTCCTCCATCGGAGTGGTTCGCCGTGTCAATGGTCTGGGCATCATCACCACATTTGCCGCCGGCGCCATCTACCATTCGCCCGGGGATGGCGGCCCGCCCACCTCCGCCCATCTCGCCGCCCCCGCCGGCCTGGCCCTGGATGCGGCCGGCAGCCTCTACATCGCCGACCGCGACGACCACCGCCTGCGCAAGGTCGCCTCCGGCATCATCACCACGCCGGCCGGCATCGGCGTCGCGGGCTCGGGCGGCGATGGCGGATTCGCCATGCGCGCCCAGCTCAATGCGCCCGTCGGCGTCGCCATCCACCCCTCCGGCGAGGTCTGGATCACCGAATCCGCGGGTAACCGCATCCGCCGCATCACGGTCCTCGGTTTCATCGCCACCCTATCGGAGGGCGTGCTCAGCTCCCCCTCCGCCATCTCGATTGATCCGGCCGGTTATGCCTACGTCGCCGACACCCAGAACCAGGCCGTCCGCAAGTTTTCCGCCGACGGAGTCTTTTCCACCCTCAATCTGACCCTTGACCAACCTACTGGCGTTTCCCTCGACTCCGTCGGCGATCTTTATATCTCCCAAAGCGGCGACCCCGCGCTTATCAATGTGACCCCCAGCGGGGTCGCCGCCCCCCTCCCCGAGACCGGCATCGGCGTACCCTCCCGTGTCGCCCTGGACGCTTCCGGCAACCTCTTCATCGCCGATACCGCCAACCATCGCGTCCTCAAGCTCACCCCCGCCGGAGGCGTCTCCACCATCGCTGGAACCGGCTCCCCGGGCTACTCCGGCGATGGAGGCCCGGCCCTTTCCGCCCAGTTCAACCAGCCTGCCGATGTGGTTGTCGATCCATCCGGCGCCATCCTCGTCGCCGATCTCGGCAACGGCCTGGTCCGCAAGCTCACTCCCAATCCCCCTCAGGTTACCGGTGTCGTGAACGCCGCTAGCATGTTGGGCGGCCCTGTCGCTCCCGGCGAACTGGCCACTCTCTTCGGCTCTTTCTTCGACCCCAGTTCAACCCAGGTTCTCTTCGATGGCCAGGCCGTCCCGCTGCTCTACCTGGATGCCGGCCAGATCAACCTGGAAACCCCAAGCGCCTTCGCCTCCCCATCCAGCAGCGTGCTGGAAGTGAAGACGCCGGCCGGCGCCGCCAGTATCACGCTCTCTGTCGCTGCCGCCAACCCCGGCTTCTTCCCAGTGGTCCTCAACGCGGATGGCAGCCTCAATGCCGCCGCTCAGCCCGCTCCGGCCGGCTCCGTTGTCACCCTCTACGCCACCGGGGCAGGGAACTCCCTCCCGCTCAGCGTGGCCATCGCCAACCTCCCCGCCGCCATCGTCTCTTCGCAAAACGCCGCCGGCGTCCTCACGCTTCAAGTCACAGTCCCCGCATCCTGCCCTTCGGGCATCCAGCCGGTGGTCTTCAGCGCCGGCCTCGCCTCCAGCCAGCCCGGCTTCACCATCGCCGTACAATAGTCCGAGATTCTCTCAACCTTTCCCCGCCTCCGAACGTCTACGCTCGTGAGGTATCATTGCGGACATCGATGTTTTGGCCGACGCACAAACGACGGGGGATATTCCTCAGCGTTTTGTACTTGCTTCCTTTTCTTTTCGTGCTGCTCTCGGTTCTCATCCCGCTTTTCAGTCACCATAGGAGCCGATAATGGCTGTGCAGCCAACCGCTCTCCTCACTCCCTCCACACGCGCTTCTCTCCCAACGCCGCCCTCGCCAGCTTCGACCACCTTCCCTGCGGATCGGCGTCTCTCGCCGTCTTCAAATACTCTTCCGCCTCCGCTTCCCGCTCCAGCGC
Source organism: Bryobacterales bacterium (assembly GCA_003154855.1). Lineage (GTDB taxonomy): Bacteria > Acidobacteriota > Terriglobia > Bryobacterales > Bryobacteraceae > Fen-330. The sequence goes on along the minus strand of PMEV01000306.1, from coordinate 4,773 downwards.
CCGCATCGCCAAGCCCAGCCGGCGGTACGTAGACGCCAGGTCCGGCCGCGACTTCGGATTGGTCCTCCGGATCGCCTCCGCGATCACCCTAGCCACCTCCGCCCCGCGTCCCAACTGCGCCAGGGCCCAGGCCTTCAGCGCCCAGTAGTCGTCCAGCGGCTGCCTCCGAAGCCTGAACCGGCTCCGCGATGGNNCGCCGCTTCGTAGCTCCGCATGGCCTCGTCATAACGGCCCTGTTCCAGCAGTGCGTCCCCCAAGTACTCCAGCGCCACCGCCTGCCACATGCGCGAGCGAGGTCCGGCCAACGCCCGCCGCAGCACCTCTTCCGCCTCTCGGAAGCGCCCCTGCATCAGAAGAAGATTCCCACGGATGGCCTGTGCCGGCACGCCCTCCGGGTTGTAGAAATGGAACCGCCCCAACAGCTTCGTGGCGCCTTCGTAGTTCCCGCGTCTGGCGGCCGAGTTCACAAACAACGCTTCGCAGAACCTATACAGCATCACCGCCCAAAAGCCACAGAGCAGCCACAGGACCGGGTTCCCCGTCCACTTCTCAACCTCCCCGAGATTCAGCAGGATGAACACCGCCAACGCCCCCGGCAGGGCCCTCCGCGTGGGCCCCCAATCGAAGCGCGGGCCGCCTGGCTCGATCGGGTCCCAGGGCTTCGGTGTCCGCCTCACCAGCGATTGCCCCATCGTCAGCAGGATGTGCAGCCCCAGCGCGATCACCAGGAACATCCACGGCGGCTCCGCCCGCCAGAAGACCCGCGTGATCGAATAGGCCACCATCGCTCCTACGATCACGAACACGGCCCCGATCGCCGACCACCACGACGACTGTTTCCTCAGCACCCGCTCGTCCCGCGCGAATTCGGCCGGCGCCGCCCCGGTGGCGTGCTCCACCGCCTGCCCGAGTCGCACATGCTCGCTCAGCCGGCGGCGTTTGAAATCCCTTACCATCCACACCAGCACCGCCAGATACCCCAGCAGGATCAGCAGCGGAGCGGCTGGCTTCAGGAACCGCCAGCGCCGCGCCCCCGGATTCGGAATGTCGCCGATGACGAACAGTTCTCCATCCGCGCTTGCGTGAACGCTGACCACCCACTTCACACCATCCGGCGGAGGGGCCAGCCGCCGCCATGCGCCTCCGCGGTACTCCAGAATTCCCCCGCTCGCCGCCACATACCTGCTGTCGCCCGCCTCCGCTACCGCGCTCACCGCCTCCTCCTGCCGGAGGCCCAGCTCCTTGGTCCCGAACTCCTCCTGCGTCCCGCCGGGTCCTACCGAATCCAGATGCTCGCCATCCCACAGCCAAATGCTCTTGCTCGTCGCGCCGATCAACTCCGCGGCTTTGAAATCCCTCCCGCCGGACTTGATAGGCACCCACTTCGACCCATCCAATCGCCAGACTCCCTCGCGCACGATCCACAGCGAGCCATCCATCGTTCGCGCGAGTTCCGGCGGGTCGTCCCATTCGTTGGCGCCCCACTTCACCCCAGGCAACTCCACCTTCTCCACCTTCCACTGGCGCCCGTCAAAGTGCGACATGTTGCCCATGGGGTCGATCATCCAAGCGTCTCCGTTCGCCGCCACTAGCGAACAAGCGCGCTGGTTTTTGATCGCTTCGCGGTGGCGCTTCCAGTGGCGCCCGTCCCAATGCAACACGCCCTCGTCCATCGCGGCCCAGACCTCTTCGCCGTCCAGGACGAAGCCGGCCAAAGGATATGCGTTCTTCGTGCCGAAATCCGCCGCCTGGTAGATCCGCCACGACGGGCCATCCAGCCGCGCGAATTCAGTGCCCACGCCGTAGCGCCAGAAGAGAACCCACACTGTTCCACCGGCCGAAACCTGGACTTGCCTTGGGTCTCCCGGCAATTCCGGGAGCCTCTGCCACGTGCCGTTGCCATAGCGGTAGAGGACATTCAGGCTGGGCCGCAGAAAGGCCGGCTGCCACTCGAACCACTTCGCCATCCCAAAGCTCAGCAGCGTCAGCGCCGCCAACGGCACTACAAACCGCACCCACCGCCATTTCTCTGGTTTCTGGAATCGATTGTCCGGGAGCATGGTTCGACCGGCATCCATTATAATCGCAACCGCCCTGGCTGCCCCGGCAGCCCGAGCGAGAATCGGATTCGCAACGGTGTTTTGAGGGGCTTGCTTGACCCCGCCCGCCCTGCTTATACTGCAATTTCACGCTATGCCGGTGAGGAACGATTTCGATCCCGTCGCGCCGCAGAAAGAAGCTGCCGTCTTCTATGGCCTCTTTCTGCGCGGACACCCTCCCGACCTGCTGCGCCGCGACATCGACATCCCCAGGCCCCTCCTCGACAAGTGGATGAAGTCCCCCATTTATGAGCCATCCTTCCGCGAATCCCTCCAGCGCCTCTACCGCTATCGCAAGCAGGTCCTGGCCATCTTCGAGGAACTCGTCTCCAGCGAAAAGCTGCGCGCCCGCCTGCAGTGACCCGCGCCCACTATGGCCGACATTGCCATCCGCACCGAGACCCTGACGCGCGACTTCGCGGCCGTGCGCGCCGTCGATGCTCTCACGCTCCAGGTGGAAGCCGGCGCCGTCTTCGGTTTCCTTGGCCCGAACGGGTCCGGTAAGACCACCACCATTCGGATGTTGCTGGGCCTTCTCGAGCCTACCGCCGGCCGCGCCGAGGTTCTCGGCTTCGACACTCGAACGCACTCCGGCCAGATCCGGGCCCGCTCCGGAGCGCTGCTCGAAAACCCCGGCCTTTACGAGCGCTTCTCCGCGGAAGACAATCTCGAGTTCTATGCCCGCGTCTGGCATCTGGGCTCGGCCGAGCGGCGCGCGCGTATCCGGCAGCTCCTCGATCACCTCGGTTTGTGGGAGCGCCGCAAGGAGGCCGTCTCCAAATGGAGCCGCGGCATGAAGCAGAAGCTGGCCGTCGCCCGCGCCCTCATCCACCGCCCCTCCCTGATTTTCCTCGACGAGCCCACGGCCGGTCTCGACCCGGTGGCCGCCGCCGCTCTCCGCGCCGACCTCCAGTCCCTGGTCGCCAACGGCGAAGCCACCGTCTTTCTCACCACCCACAATCTCGCCGAAGCCGAAAAGCTCTGCACGCACGTGGCGGTCATTCGCGAAGGGAAGTTGCTCGCCATCGGCCACCCCGATGAGCTGCGCGCCCAGAGCGGCGTTCCCAAAGCCGAGATCCTGGGCCGCGGTTTCACTCCGGAAGTGCTCCTCGCTCTGCGCTCCCTCCCCGCCGTGGCCTCCACGGAAGTGCGCAACGGCCGCCTCACCATCGCGCTGCGCGGCCCCTCCGATCTCGCCCCCATCGTGACTTTGCTGGTGACCCTGGGCGCCCAGATCGAAGAGGTGCACAAGGGCCATGCCACTCTCGAAGATGTCTTCCTGAAGCTCATGGAGGAGGAGACCGCATGACCCGCGACCTCTGGACCATGGTTTGGAAAGAGTGGAAGGAGATCTTCCTCCAGCGCGGCACACTCCGCGGCGGCGTCTTCACCGCCATCGCCCTTCCCTTGGGGATGCTGGGGGTTTTCATCCCCTGGCAGGAAGGCCCCCTGTGGGCTCAATCCTCCTCGACGGCCGTGCTCTGGGTCTGGCTCCCCGTTTTCCTGGTGGCCACGATGATCTGCGAATCCTTCGCCGGCGAGCGCGAGCGCAAGACCCTCGAGACCCTCCTCGCCAGCCGCCTGGACGACCGCACCATTCTCTTCGGCAAGATCGCCGCCGCGGTCGGCTACGGCTGGGGGCTCGCCATGTCCAGTCTGGCCCTCGGCCTGATCACCGTGAATGTCGTCCACGGCCATGGCCAACTGATCCTGCTCCCCGCCGCAACCGTTTTCACGGTGGCCGTCGTCAGCCTGCTGGCTGCCGCTCTGGCCGCCTCCGCCGGCGTGCTCCTTTCGCTCCGCGCCTCCACCGTGCGCCAGGCTCAGCAGACCATGAGCCTTTCCCTGATGGGGATCATGTTCGGCGCGATCTTCGGCCTCCACGCGCTCCCCGCGCTCTGGAAGCTATGGCTGGCCAGAACCTTCGCGGGAGCCAACTTCCTGACTACCGTCCTGGTTGGATGCGCCGTCCTGCTGGCTCTCGACCTTCTACTAATCTCCATTGCCGTGGCCCGTTTCCAGCGCGCCCGCCTCATCCTCGACTAATGCTCGCTCTCCACCTGGAATGTTCCGCCGAGGAGAAGGACCGCCTCATCGCCGAGCTGTGGCAGCAAGGCACCGCCGGAATCGTCGAGGAGGACGCCCCCGGCGGCCGTGCCCGCCTCGCCGCCTTCTTCGACGAGCCCATCGCCACCGCGGACCTGGCCGCATGGAAGCCGCGCTGGGAAACCGTCCCGGACCGCGATTGGGTCCAGGTCTCGCAATCGCAGTGGTCGCCGCTCGAAGTTGGCGCGCGCTTCTATCTGGTCCCCGCCTGGAGCCAGGAGCCAGCTCCGCCCGGCCGCATCCGCCTGGTCATGAATCCGGGTCAAGCCTGCGGCACCGGATGGCATCCCGCCACCCAGCTCTGCTTGCAGGCCATGGAGCGCCACGTCGCGCCCGGCTCCTCGCTGCTGGACCTGGGAACCGGCTCGGGCATTCTCGCGGTGGCCGCCGCCCTGCTTGGCGCCAGCCCCGTCTACGCCTGCGACATCGACCCTGCAGCGGTCTTCGCCGCGCACCTCCCCAACCTTTTCCTGGGCTCCGCGCGCTCCGTCCGTTCCGCGTCCCTGGATCTCGTCGTGGCCAACATCAATGCCGAGGCCCTGGTTGCGCTTGCGCCCCAGATCGCCCG
>PMEV01000271.1:11379-36945 GCA_003154855.1 Bryobacterales bacterium | reverse complement strand
CTAGCCTGTTGCGCGTTCCCAGCGCGCAGTTGGGTAGTGCCTGAAAGTGTCCGGTGAGGGCCAGGCGCCAGACCATGACGAACCTGGCCGCTGATCGGGCGTCTTTGTAGGAAGAGGGCCGAAATCCCTACGTTTCGCTTGGCGTGCCGGGCTTCGGTGCCTCCGGCGCCTCTATCGTCTCGCTCTTTCGCACGAGCCTCAAGAACGGCACGGTAGGAGGAGGAAAATTCATCCGGGCAGCGGATGCTTGAACGTACTCGCGGAAAAACGGCCAGCAGTTGAAGACGGCGTTGGCCGACCTGAATGCCTCGATCTGTTTTTCAGAGGGTGTGTAGTCCCTGAAGCGGTACTCAACCTCAAAGCAGCATTCGATCAAAATCAACGGAAGCGGCTCGTCTGGCTCGTCCTGTCTGGATTCGTTTATTGCGAACTTGAAATCCGTTTCAAGGAACAACGATCCTTCCTCTGACGACCATGCCCCCGGCTTGAAGTCTATGTCGAAGTCGACCTTATGCCCCGTGGCCTTCGTGATTCTCCCCCGGCTCCACACCCGCGCATGAGTAAGCCTAACAGGGCCGATTTCGGCCCGCGAATGGAATCCGATGGCATCATCTGCTTGGTTCTTGGTTTGCTCTATAATCATGCCGCCATTTCCATTACTTCCAGTTCTATGGTGGATGAATCACGTTTGCTGGTAGGGGCTCCGAATTGGCGGAACGCGCGAGTGAACTCCTCGAATTCCTGGGAGAAATACGGACGGGGACGGTAGTTCACTTCCCAGACCAACAGAGAGCCAGGCGAACGCATCCCATTCTCCAGCGATTCCTTCGAGGTTGGCTGGATCTTGAACTGCAATCCCAGAGCACCGAGTATCCCCAGTAAGCTCGAATAGCAAGGATTGCCCGTCTCTGAGAGCATTCGATATACGCTCTCTCGGCTTAGGCCAGCGTCGTATGCAACCGAGTTCACGGTCCGTGCCTCTACTACGTTGCGTAGGGCAAGAAGAAGCGCGGCATCGTCGCCAGCTTCCATCGCGGCGTTGATGTAGTCCGCGGCATAGGCCGGGTCCTTGAGTCGCTCTTGTTGCGCGGTTCTATAGCTTCTAGCTCTTTTAGGCATTGTATTCTAACCAATACTGTCTTGCTAGCTTCATATCGGCGTCTTGGGTGTCTTTCTTGCCACCCGTCAGCAGTATTACTAACGTAGACCCATCTAGACCGAAGTACACGCGATAGCCCGGCCCGAAGTCCATTTTAAGCTCAGTGACACCCTCTCTTGCGGGCTCGCAGTTGCCGAAGTTCCCTAGCGCCAGGCGGTCGATGCGTGTCTCAATCCGTCCCCGAGTGGTGCCATCCCGAATGCCCCAAAACCAGTCCTCGAATGGCGCCTTCCCGTCGACCGTCTCGTACATTCGGATTTCAACGACTGTTTCCACTCGGAGCTTTGGGTGGCCGTGTGATCTTTAAGTCACAACACTACATTACCACTGGCTCCTTCCGAAAGCAAGGCATTCCCTTTGCTAGCCAAGTGCGGCGACAGACGAGCTAACAGCTTATATTTCAATAGTATAGGACAATAATCGCTGCGCTGCTAACGCTTCGGTGCAATACAAAAGTACAAGGTGACTAGGAAATCATAGCAGACACCTGAGTCGAGAGGAAACCCAAGCGCTACCCATCTCCGCACAACGCAATGTATTGAAAACACTACCAGAACTTCGCTGACGAGAGTGCCGTGAGTAGCAAAACCAGTTTGCGCCCCTCAGGCACAAGCTCGCGGAGTTCCCAGAGGTGATCCGCAATCCCCGCTTCCATGGCCGGCGTGACGCGCAGGCTGCCGTGAATCCGGCACAGGTTGTAGAACGCGAAGTGAAGGCAGAGGGCAACCGGAACTGCGGTCAGATGGCACACCTCAATGTAACGGCGGAACTGGCCGAATGCAACCGCTAGCTGTTTTTCGATCAACGCACATTTCAGACACCACCCGTAGTTGCTAGCCTGTGGTCATGCCCATCTCTCTGGCTTCCATTCTGGACTCGGGAGACGACGCCCTCTACGACATCCGCTCGACCGCTCCCGGACCGGCCGGCGCGCTCCCCTTCACCCCCCAGATGCTGCTCACGCGGCCCTCCGGCGACCTCTTCGGCTGGTCGCAGGACGTCGGCATGGGCTGGCGCCCCCAGGCCCTGGGCGGACCCGAGATCCTGCTCCTCTCGACCCACGGCGGCATTCGCGGCCCGGATGGCGAGCCCATCGCCCTGGGCTACCACACCGGCCACTGGGAAGTGGGTTTGCTCATGCAAGCCGCCGCGCGCGAGTTGAAGGAACTCGGCGCCGTCCCCTTCGCCGGCTACTGCACCGACCCCTGCGACGGCCGCACCCAGGGCACCCCCGGCATGTTCGACAGCCTGCCTTATCGCAACGATGCCGCCATCGTGTTCCGCCGCCTCATCCGTTCCCTGCCTACCCGCCGCGGCGTCATCGGCATTGCCACCTGCGACAAGGGACTGCCCGCCATGATGATGGCCCTCGCCGGCACTCCCGACCTCCCCTGCGTGCTGGTGCCCGGCGGCGTCACGCTGCTCCCCGAGCAGGGCGAAGACGCGGCCCAGGTGCAATCCATCGGCGCGCGCTACGCACACGGCGCCATCACTCTCGAGCAGGCTGCCGAGGCCGGCTGCCGCACCTGCGCTTCCCCGGGTGGTGGCTGCCAGTTCCTGGGTACCGCGGCCACCTCGCAGGTGGTCGCCGAAGCGCTCGGCCTCGCGCTCACCCATTCCGCGCTCGCGCCCTCCGGCCATCCCATCTGGCTGGACATGGCCCGCCGCTCCGCCCGCGCCGTGCTGGCCCAGCAGGAGCGCGCCCTCTCGACCCGCCACATCCTCACCGCCGCCGCCCTCCGCAACGCCATGGTGACTTACGCCGCCTTCGGAGGCTCCACCAACCTGCTGTTGCACCTGCCCGCCGTCGCCCACGCCGCCGGTCTGGCCCGCCCCACCCTCGAAGACTGGACCGCCGTCAATCGCCAGGTCCCCCGCCTGGTCGACGTGCTGCCCAACGGCCCGCGCAACTTTCCCACCATCGTCGTCTTCCTGGCCGGCGGCGTTCCCGAGGTCATGTTGCACCTGCGCCGCGCCGGCCTGCTCGCTCTCGACGCTCTCACCGCATCGGGTACGCCCCTCGGCGAAATGCTGGATTGGTGGGAGCATTCCGAGCGCCGCTCCCGCCTGCGCGCCCTGCTTCGGGATCGCGAAGGCGTGGACCCCGACGATGTCATCCTGGACCCGGATTCCGCGCGCCGCCGCGGCTTGACCTCCGCCGTCACCTTCCCCAAGGGCAACCTGGCCCCCGGCGGCGCAGTCGTCAAGAGCACCGCCATCGATCCCAGCCTGCTGGACTCCGCCGGCGTCTACCGCCTCACAGGCCCGGCCCGCGTCTTCACCACCGAGCCCGCCGCCATCGCCGCCATCAAGGACGGCCGCATCCATCCCGGCGACGTGCTGGCGCTCATCGGCCGCGGCCCCCTCGGCGCCGGCATGGAGGAGACCTACCAGCTCACCGCCGCGCTCAAGTACCTGGATTTCGGCAAGCACGTCGCCGTCCTCACTGACGCCCGTTTCAGCGGCGTTTCGACCGGCGCCTGCATCGGCCACATCTCGCCGGAAGCCCTGGCCGGCGGCCCGCTCGGCCGCCTCCAGGACGGCGACTTAGTCGAAATCGTCATCGACCCCCAGCGCCTGGAAGGCTCCGTGAACCTGGTCGGCGCCGGCGAAGCCGCCCGCCTCCTGGCCTCCCGCCCTCCGCATCCCGCGCTCGCGCCCGATCCCGCCCTTCCCAACGACACCCGCCTCTGGGCCGCGCTCCAATCCGTCAGCGGCGGCGTCTGGGGCGGCTGCGTCTTCGACACGGATGCCATCCTGCGAGCGCTCGGCACCCCGCGGACAACATGAAGTCTCCTCCAATTCTGCGCCAAACCAGCCCCGTGCGGCCCACTGCCACGCCCTCCCCGCTCCTGACTGCCACCGGATCTCCAACCGCAGCAATCCACTTCCACCCATAGCCGACGAGATGGCCAGCTAACCGCGACCAGGCCCGGTTTCCGGATCACGGAGATCCGCTCCTGGATTTCCCAAGCGCCCCGGAAAGCCGTCGAACGGACGCAGGACCCGATCGCCACTGGGAAGGGCTGTTCCCAACAGCTAGGACGAAACGACCTGCCCAACATCCCGCGTTCCGGCACGGGCAGATAGCGGAACACCCCGCGACCCGGCGGCGAGTCGCGAGGTATGGCCGCCTCCTTTCTCCGGAACCCATGGCTGTGGTCTAATCGGACTTGAAGCGCCCGCCAGTTTTCGAAGAAACCCTCAGGAAGAGGAATAAGAATGTCTCATGTCTCGTTATCGCTATTCTGGTTGATTGGGTCATCTTTATTCTTATTTGTAATATTCTATTATTGTTTCCATAAGGACCAGCACTGGTTTTTTCTAAGGCTATTGCTTTGTCTTGCGCTTTGTTCTTCGATGTATTTGTTTGGTTTCTTAAACTACTGGGACATCAAGAACGGTTGGTGGTTGTTTGCAATTAGCGTATTTGTTGCACTATCGGCTTTCTATAATGTATTGTTCAGTAGGCACTCTTCCAGGCGAAAACTAGGCATTCGGAGCATGGGACCATTCGCTTGTAGAGAGACCTATACGTATGACGAATCCGATCCTCAGGAGGCACGAGGAATAGGATATTTTAAGATGGTGTGTCTAATTCTGTTCCATCAGGTCTACAATATTATCTATCTCTGCAATAGATAATCGGGCTGACCGGCGCATCCAGCCGGACGTGGGCTACCGCCCGCGCCGCCGATGCTTGTCATTATGCGCTTCGAATCATGGAACCCGCCTGGTGGTCTGAGATGACACCGCTACCTGTCGTCGCCACATTCGCCTGCCAGCTTGCCGTCACGGCCTTGGCCGCACCCGGCGCCCGCCTCCTGGCCTCCCGCCCTCCGCATCCCAGTTTCGCGCCCGATCCCGCCCTCCAATCCGTCAGCGGCGGCGTCTGGGGCGGCTGCGTCTTCGACACGGATGCCATCCTGCGAGCGCTCGGAACCCCGCCAGTCAAGGAGTCACCGCGCGAAAAACAACTTGGATGAGCAAGCCGGCAACAACCGCAACCAGGAAGCTTGTCAGAGATCCCAAGATCAGGTAGTCGGCCCAGGCGCGCCGCTCTACGTCCTTGGAGCGAATCAGTCCCTTCGCCGCAAAGAAGAAAGCGAGCGCCGTGTACTGGCCATTGGCGACGAACAGGACCAGAATCAGCCGCTCGACATTGCCGATCAACCGGCCGTGGTTCAGCTCAACGCCATCCACTGGCAATGCACGTTGCAAACCCGGCGGGCTGCCTTCGGCCAGATTGGTGGACTGCGCCGGTGGCATCGTGCCGGCCCGCTCCAGCACTCCCCGAACTATGTATGTGCCCCCTCGAACCACGAAGATCAGCAGCGCCGCCGCAACGGCGTAGGCCGCGAGAAGCGCTTCCGAAACTGGTAAGCGAGCGAGTCCCCATCGAACCTGCATATCGAAATGCGCGATGAGAAACTGGGCAAACGCAACAAAACCGAGATTGCCAACGACCTCCAACTCCGCCACATATCGGGTAGGCACCCACAACCAGCGCGCAGTCGGCAACAACACGCAACCGGCCAGCATGGCCCCGGCCAGCAGCGTGCCCCGCCCCCACCCGGCCACAGCCCCAGTGAGAACCGCGGCGCCAGTTGCCCGAAGAATGAACCACGTCAGGCGCTTCGCCGTCTTGCGTGAGAACGAGCCGCGATGCCCCTCTCGCGTTGGATCCGCGCTCAGCAGATAGCTTGTCGCGCTCCAACACAGCAGCACCTCGGCGAACAACAGAGAAACGGGTTGTGCCTCGCCAGTCATGGTCTCTCGTTGCCAGCCAGGGTGCCCAGCAGTGCGCTCCAGCCTCGTTCGGCCTGAACGTATGCGTCCCAACCCGCTAGCGCCGCGTAGCGCGACACCGCTTGCTTCGTGATGCCAAGCTCCGCGGCGATTACGGTCCCTTTCCGGCCGTCGTGCAGGCCCAATACCACCTCCCGTTGTCGTGCCGGCCAGGTGGCCCGCTGGTGATGCAGCACGCGCGCGAATCCGTTTAGAGCGGGGTCCAACGTCGCCCCAAATCCAGTGAACACACCGCCCGCCCATGACCGCCGCTTGGCCGCTTCCAGCGAAGACCGGGCGCTGTGCAGTGCCGGGCCATCCACGTTGATCGCGTATTCCTTGATCGACGTGTGAATGCTCCCGTAGCCAAAGCCCAAGCGCAGCACACGCGCCGTGAAGCGCCGCTCAAGCGTCCAAACCAGGTCCGGAATGATCTCGGCATCGCGCAGCAACCCTTGGAACTCATCACCCAGAGTGATAATGAACTTAGCGCGCAGATGCCCCCCATAAAGCTGGTTGAGCCCCTCAATCAGTTCGGTGAATTCCTCCTGGATGCGTGAGCGCTGCGCGGGAGAGACCGATCGCGACCGAACCATGTCGCCGATCACCGCGACGTAGGGTCCCGTTGGGTCTCCCTCCGCTCTTCTGCGTTGTTTACTCGCCACTTGTCAATAGTATATTGTTTACCCAGCCCCAGGGCAAGTCCCCTGCTCGCCGCAGGCCCCAGCCCGGCTCTGCGGCCTTCGTACCAGACGTAGGCTCCCGCAATGTCCAACTCGGCTTCCGGAGCGATCACCAGCTCAGCGGGCATAGCGGGCACGCACCTTGCGCTTCACCTCTTCCCAGGGCAGCCCCGAAGCCGGGTTCTTCAGTAGATTCGCTTTCCTGCGCGCCAGTTCCTGCTTTTGCCAATCGTGGATTGGCACGGACTCCGGCGCGGCCGCAAGGTCGTCCCACAGATCTTCGACAAGTTGGAGCTTCTCGGAGGGGCTCAGATCAAAGATCGACGCTGGATTCATTCGGGCCTCCACTGCCAATTCTCTCAAACTGCCTGGCCACTTGGCGCGTCACCGCCCATCCCAAAATCTATCTCTCATCCCCCCAACCACATAGCGTCTTCCGCGCCCTCCAGCCCCTGCGCGGCGTGCTTCTCTGGAATCGAGAGGACTTTTTATGTCAAGCGACAATCAACTCCAGGCCAATCCCCTGAACTCCCCGCGATCCGCCGGCCCACGCGCCCCCGAAGGCGCGGCTCGCGCCTCGTTCAACTCGGACCGCCGCGACCTCCTGGTCCGCAACACCGCCGTCTTCGAGGATGAGCGCGCCCCGTTCCTCGCTCTCCTCGCCGCCCTCGAAGTCGAGCACCAGCCCGTCGGCCCCGAAGAAACCTTCCTGGTCGAGCACATGGCTTGGGCCCGGTTCCGCAGGCAGCGCCTCACCCGTATCGAGACCGGCTTTTACATGATCGACATGGACAAGCTCCGCGAACGGGATCTCCGGGATACCGACGAAGCCGATCCGCCGCCCCCCGCCCCGCTCACTCCCAAACAGAAGTACGACCGAAACACCCGGCTGCTGGCCCGCGTCTTCCAGGAACAAGCCGGTCGCGACCCGCTCCGCCTCCTGGCCCGCTACGAGGCCGCCACCCTGCGCACTCTCAAGTGGGCGCTCAAGATGCTCCTCGAACTCCAGACCCGCCGAATGCCTCCGCCCCCGCCCGTCAAACGAAACCCTCTACCCAAACCCAATTCCCCCGGCCCGATCCCCGCTCCCCCGGTGCAAGCCCCACCGCCTAAGGCGGGTTGTGGCCCGGCAGCGCCCACCGCCCTCCAGACAATCCCCGGCAGGCAAACCCAATTTCCCGTCACCCGCTTGCTCGAATTCGCCCCTCGCTCCTTCCCGTACCCTCGCCGCTGAAGCCTCGCGCCCGTGCCCGCCCTGCAGGATTGGCGATTCCATGTTATGTTACAGGCAGCGCTGGTGCGCCAATCCGGAAAAAAGGGGATGATCGCCTTTGAACACACCACTTACCACTCGTCAACATAGCCGGTCTGCCGCCCAGATCGCGCTCCTCACATTGACGCTAGTCCTCTGCTCTTGCGTCGACCTGGACAAAGTCAACGAGTTCGCCAAAGCCAGTCAGGCCGCCGGAACGGCCTTTAAGAGCATTACCGAAGAGGGATCGCTCTCCTGCGGGCGGGCCGCGGCCCATCGATTGGCGGACGAAGAGGCTCCCGACTGCGAGTTCTATGCGAAAGTCGCGCCGGGTCTGATCAAGATAAACGACGCGCTTTTTGCATACATCGCCGGTTTGGGCAAGCTGGCCTCCGCCGACCCTTCGAAAGTGGCGGACGGCCTGAAGGATGTGCCCGCTCAGTTGAAGCTGGCCGATCCCAAGATCTCTACGGATGCCCAAAGCAAAGCCAAAGCGGCTACGGGTCTGGCGGTCGCTCTGGCCAAGGTCCTGACCAGCGAATACCGCCAGCACGCGCTCGCCAAGGTCATCGAAGAGGCGAACGGCGATGCGGATCACCCCGGCCCCATCAAGGAGGTGATCGCCTTCCTTTCGGACTACGCCGCCGAGAAGTACGACCAAGGCCTGCGAGAGGAACGGAATTACGAGATGGTCTACCACACCAGGCGGGTTCACGACTTCGCGGCCAGCGAACCTCTGGCGCTCGAATTGTTCCAACAGCAGTATCAGGCCGACCTGGCCCGCATCGAGCTGAATAGAACCGCCATTGCGAAGTACCGTCAGGCTCTCGCCGCCATCGCTTCGGCCCACCAGAAGCTCTACGATTCCCGCAACGCATGGAATGCCAAGCAACTGGCCACCGCCCTGGCGCCGGAAATCCTGCAAGTCGCCGATGCCGGAGCCTCCATGAAAACCGCCTTTTAGAAATCGAGGAGAATGCCCATGACCGCACAAGAATTCAAGGCTCTCGGTCTCCTATTCCAGGATCTGGCCGACTGGCTCGCCAAATATCCGACCGAGCATGATTTGGACAAGGATACTCTCCACGGATTCGAAGTGGCCTTCGGGAAGGTCCAGAAGAGCGCCGATAGTCTTATGAATCAGGCGGTCGAGATAGCCATCACGGACGTTGGAGCCACCGTCCAGAAACTCCAGGACGCCACCAAAAAGGCCGCGGCCGCCGTCAAGACTGTAGATATGCTCACCAAAGGGTTGGCCATCGTCGGCGCACTGGCCAGCCTGGGAGCGGCGGTTCTCCACCCCACGCCCGGCTCCGTCATCGGCGCATTGGACACCCTGGGCCAGGCCGTTCAGAAAGCCGCCGCGCCTTCGCCCAAGTAGCCCGGCCCGGGGGCACGACCCCCGCGCCACGTATAATAGTAAGTCTCCAAGATGCAGCCCAATAGCGTCGAACTCAAGAAGACGGTCAATCTGCCGCGCACGGACTTCCCCATGAAGGCCAACCTGCCGCAGAACGAACCCAAAATCCTGGCCCGCTGGAACGAAGACCAGCTCTACCACCGCATCCGCCGGGAGCGCGCCGGCCGGCCGCTCTACGTCCTGCACGATGGGCCGCCCTTCGCCAACAATCGCATACACTCCGGCACCGCCTTCAACAAGGTCCTCAAGGATTTCATCGTGAAGTCCAAGAGCATGGCCGGTTTCGACGCTCCTTACGTCCCTGGTTGGGACTGCCACGGCCTGCCCATCGAGATCCGCGTGGATAACGAGCTGGGCTCTCGCAAGGCCCGCATGAGCGTCTCCCAGATCCGCGCCGAGTGCCGCAAGTACGCGCTCAAGTGGGTCGATATCCAGCGTGACGATTTCCGCCGCCTGGGCGTGCTGGGCCGCTGGGAACAGCCTTACCTCACCTTGACCGCCGATTACGAGGCCGCCATCGCCCGCGCCTTCGTCGAATTCCTCGACCGCGGCTACGTTTACAAGGGCCTCAAGCCGGTGAACTGGTGCCTGCACTGCCGCACCGCGCTGGCCGAAGCCGAGGTCGAGTACGAGAACCACTCCAGCCCTTCCATTTGGGTTCGTTTCGCGTTGGCTTCCGATCCGGGGGCGCTCCATCCCGCCCTCGCCTCGCGCCGCGTCTTCGGTCTCATCTGGACCACCACGCCCTGGACCATCCCCGCCAACCTGGCCATCGCCTTCCATCCCAAGTTTGAATACCTGGCCGTGGAAGCGGGCGGCGACGTCTACATCCTGGCCGCTGAGCTCCTGGAGGCGACCGCGCGCAAGCTGGGCTGGCAGTCTCCGCAAATTCTGGCGCGCCTGACCGGCACGAAACTCGAAGGCGCCATCTTCCGCCANNACCGCTCCCGGCCACGGCCAGGAGGATTACGTCACCGGCCAGCGCTACGGCATCCAGACCTATTGCCCGGTGGACGCCGCAGGCCGCTTTTTCCACGCCGAGGGAGCCGCCGGACGCCTGCCCGAGGCCCTCATCGGGAAGACCGTCTGGGAGGCCAACCCGGTCGTCACCGCCCTGCTCGAGGCCGCCGGCGCCCTGGCCGCCCAGGAGTCCCTCGAGCACAGTTATCCGCACTGCTGGCGCTGCCATCACCCCACCATCTTCCGCGCCACCGAGCAGTGGTTCATCGGCATGGATCGCAACGATCTGCGCGAGCGCGCGCTCGATGCCATCAAGCAGGTGAAGTGGATGCCGGCCTGGGGCCAGGAGCGCATTTCCAACATGATCGCCAGCCGCCCCGATTGGTGCATCTCGCGCCAGCGCGCCTGGGGCGTGCCCATCATTGTCTTCTATTGCGAACACTGCGGCCAGCCGCTCACCGATCGCAAGATCCTGGACCATGTGGTCGAGCTTTTCGAAAAGGAAACGTCCGACGTCTGGTACGATCGCACCGCCGCCGAACTGGCCGGCCCCGAGGCTCGCTGTACACGCTGCGGAGGCGCCGAGTTTCGCAAGGAGACCGACATCATCGACGTCTGGTTCGAATCCGGCTCCAGCCACCTGGCGGTACTGACCGAGGCCAATGGGCTGCCCTGGCCTGCCGACCTCTACCTCGAGGGCGGCGACCAGCATCGCGGCTGGTTCCACAGCTCGCTGCTGGTCGGTGTGGGCCTTAAGGGCCGCGCCCCCTACCGCATGTGCGCCACCCACGGCTTCACCCTCGACGAGCAGGGCCGCGCGCTCTCCAAATCCCTCGGCAACTTCATCGAACCGCAGGAGCTGATCAAGCAGTTCGGCGCCGACGTGGTGCGCCTGTGGGTGGCCTCGGTCGAGTTCACCGACGACATCGTGATCTCTCCGACCATCCTCACACGACTCTCCGAGGCCTACCGCAAGCTGCGCAACACCTTTCGCTATGCGCTCGGCAATCTGTGGGATTTCGACCCCGCCCAGGACGCCCTCCCCACCGCCGAGCTGCTCGAGATGGACCAATGGATGCTCGTGCGCGCCGAGCAACTGGTTCGCGACTGCCGGCGCTTCTACGACGAGCTGGCGTTCCACCGCGTCTATCGCGCCATCTACGATTTCTCGACCATCGATCTCAGCGCGCTCTACTTCGACGTGCTGAAGGACCGCCTGTACACCACTCCTCCCCGCTCCCACGGCCGCCGCAGCGCGCAGACCGCGCTCTACCGCATCAACTACGCGCTGGTGCGCCTCGCCGCTCCGCTCCTCAGCTACACCGCCGAAGAGGTTTGGCAGCACATGCGGAAGCCCGCCGGCGCGCCCTCCAGCGTCCACCTCGCGCTTTTCCCAGAGCCTGAGGAACTCACCGCCGGCCTCACCGGAAAACTGCGCGACCAAACCCAAAACTGGGAGCGCCTGCTCGGGGTGCGCGATAGCGTGCTGAAGAGCCTCGAGACCGCCCGCCAGGAGAAGACCATCGGCGCACCGCTCGAGGCCCAGGTTCTGCTCCGCGCCGGCCCGGATCTCTATCCCCTGCTCGAAGCGTACTTGGCCGAGTTGCCCGCGCTGTTCATCGTCTCCCAGGTGGCCGTCGAGCGCGCCGCCGAGGGAGCGCTATCCGTCGAGATCGGCCGCGCCGCCGGCGTCAAGTGCGAGCGCTGCTGGAAGTACCTCACCGATGTGGGGGCCAATCCGGCCTGGCCGACCATCTGCCCACCCTGCGCGGCGGCCGTCGAGGAGTTTCTGAAGACCTAAATGTCCACTCCCCGTTCCGCCGCGACTCGCAAGGCGCTCGCTTACGGCGCCGCGGGTCTGGTGTTCCTGCTGGACCGCATCACCAAGTACATCATCCAGCAACAGGTCGCGGCGGGGGATAGTTACACCGTGATTCCGGGCTTCTTCAGCATCGTTCACGCCGAGAACGCGGGCGCGGCTTTCAGCCTTTTCTCGACTGCCCAGTCCGAGTGGCGCACCTTCTTCCTGGTGGGACTCTCCATCGGGGCGCTAGTCCTGATCACCGTGCTGTTATGGCAACCGGGCGGGCGCATTGGCGAGAGCCGCCTCTTGCGTACCGGCCTGTCGCTGATCCTGGGCGGCTCGCTCGGCAACGTCTACGACCGCGTGGTCAGCGGCACCGTAACCGACTTCCTGGATTTCTACCTCCGAGCCTGGCACTGGCCCGCCTTCAACCTGGCCGATAGCGCCATCACAGTCGGCGCCGCGCTGGTCGTGCTCGAGATGCTCCGCTCCAAACGCCCGGCGCCCCAAAGCCGATGCTGCCCAACCTGATCCAGATCGGGAGCTTCTTCCTGCCCACCTATGGCCTGCTGGTGGCCCTGGGCTTTATGACGGCCCTGTGGATGTCGTCCCGCCTGGCCCGTGCCGCCGGGCTCGACCACGAGGCCGTGCTCAACCTCGGAATCTACTCCGGCCTGGCCGCCCTGCTGGGCGCCAAGGCGCTCCTGATCGCCTTGGACTTCCGCTACTACCTGCAGTTCCCCTCCGAGCTCTTCTCGATGGCGACCCTGCGCGCGGGTGGCATCTTCTACGGCGGTCTGGTGGCCGCGCTCGCCACCGCGTTCTTCTATATGCGGCGCAAGAAGCTGCCCGGCCTGGCCACCGCCGATGCCTTCGCGCCCGGCCTAGCCTTGGGTCACGCCATCGGGCGGCTGGGCTGTTTCGCCGCCGGCTGTTGCTGGGGTGTGCCCACGCATCTCCCCTGGGCCGTCACTTTCTCGAACCCCATAGCCCACGAGCGGGTCGGAGTGCCCCTCGGAGAGCCGCTGCATCCCACACAGCTCTACGAGTCCCTCGCCGAAGCGGTCATCTTCCTGATTCTGTATCGGCGTTACGCCCGGCCCCACCGCCCCGGCGCCGTCATCGGGTTGTACCTCGCGCTGTACTCGAGCGCGCGTTTCCTGGTGGAGTTCGTCCGCTTCCACGACCCGACGAATGCCTACTTCGGCCCCCTGGTCACCGAGCAATGGATCGCCCTGGCGCTGGTGGCCCTCGGAATCTGGCTGATGGCCCGCCCGGCTCAGACCGCCGCCCGCCGGCACGCCTCCACCTGATAGGCCGGCGCCAGAGCGTAGGCCGCACTGGCCAAGAACCACACGTACCAGGAGGTAGCGTTCAGCGGCACCGGCACCGGGCCGTGCGCGAAGAGCCACACCGCGACGTCCCCCACAAAGGTCACCAGGATCGCCGCCGTAAATGCGCCCCAGCACTGAGCGATCAGGCCGCCGCCCATTCTCAGCGAGAAGCGGCGAACCAGGACGGCCTCGATCAGCAACAGGCTGAGCAGTGGAATGTTCACCAGAACGACGGCCTGCTCGAAGCTCACCGGGGCGCCCGGAACCCCTAGCAGGAGGTCGTAGATCTCCCACACGGTGAAACCAGCCGCCACACCCATGGGCAGCCAATCCGCAAACTGCGGGCGGCCCTGTAAGCCGGAGCGCCGGTAGATCCGCAGCGCCACGGCCAGGCCGGCCACCAGCAGCAGGGTCTGAACCGGCCCGGCCAGGACCATCCGCAGGCGCTGCCAACCCTCGCCCTCCACTTGCCACAGGACCCCGCCCGCCAGATGGCAGGCCGCCGCCAGCACCACCAGCGACCACACCACACCCAGCGGCTCGCTGCGCGAGAACTGCCGGCGGGCCATTACGCTCAGCCCCAATCCCGCCAGATTCAGCGCAATGACCAGCAGCCGGCCCGGAACCGCGAAGAACAACGGCAGCCACGGGGAATGGTTCGCCGCCAGCCACACCACCCCGCCGCCGCCGCAGACAAAGGCCGCCACTGTCGCCCTGATAACCACCTGGGGTAGCGAGACCCGGGAAGCCACTTGCCGGCCGCCTGTGATCGACTTAGGCACTACGCAGCGTCTGGGGCTAGCGATGCCCGCCCTGCGCCTTCCTCGAGGATCTGCCGGATCGCCGCGGCGGCCGCCTTGCGCCCGAGGAATGCGGTCAGCAGCGGCTCGACGGCGGTGATCGGATTATCCGCCGGACGCCGGCTCGGAGCGACCTTTTCCAGCAGCGCCGCCGTCTCGGATCCGAAATACAGTTCCAGTTGCGCGCCGATCCTGCGCCGCAATTCGGCCGCGCTCGAGGCCGGCATCGCGCCGCCCGCGCCGGCGGCCGAGCGCAGCCACTCCTGGATGCAGCCTCGCACCCGCTCCAGCCCGTCGGCGGGCGGAACGCACTGCAAGCGGAACAGCGCATCGGCGGCCAGCGATAGCTCCCGTTCTCCCCGGATTCGCTCGGCTTCCTCGGCGCACCGCGGACAGGTCTTCAAATGGCGCGCCGCACGGCCTGCCGCCGGCTCGCTCAGTTCGCCATCGCCATAAGCGGCCAGCGTGCCGGCGTCAAGGTGCATGGGGGAGTTCCCGCTCCACGAACACACCGGTTNNTCCCGCTCCACGAACACCGCGGCTCGCCGGGAAGCCTCGTTGTCCTCGCGGATCTTCCTCTGGACGCGCGCCAGCAGCGCCCCTACGGTACCCGCCCGCAGAACCATCACTTCGGCGATTTCCTGGTAGCGCAATCCCTCGGCGCGCAGACGGAAGCACTCCAACTCCCGCGGGCTCAACAATCCCCAATACCGCCGCGACATCTCGGTCAGCCGGTACTCCGACTCCGGATCCGGGCGCGCATCCGCCCGGCTCCAGGCCGCTTCCAAACCTACTTCCTTGCGCTTGGTCGAAGCCTTCAGGGAGTCCAGGAGCAGATTCCGAACCACCTGGAACAGCCAGGCCTTGGGACGCTCGATCTCCTGGCCGGCATTGCGCGCGATGAAGTAGCGCAGGAACGCCTCCTGCACCGCGTCCTGGGCCGCCTCGCGATTCCTCGCCAGCACCACCCCGTACCGGAACAGCCCAGCGGCGTTCTCACGATAGAGCTGGACAATCTCCTGCCCGGTCGTATCCGCGCACCTGTACGCCCCTTCGGGCGAAGGCTTAATCTCGGTCACTGGCTTCATCTTAATACGCCAGGGCCAGGATGGGTATATTTACCTTGGTTATTACCGGGCTGCTATCCGATTCGGCGCACATCTGCTACCTGATAGAAAAAGCACGAAGATTCTCGGCTTGGCGTAAAGAATCAGAGCCTCCCAATCGTCCCCCCTGGGAACGACCGGGATTAGGGCGGCCGGCTGCGTGTCATCGCGTCGGGAGGGTGCCCTCCGGCTCGGGATCCGGGGAGAAAAGCATGGTGGCACACGCAACGCAGTTCCGTAGGGCGCGCCAAAAAGGCCAGGAGCTGATCGAGTTCACGCTCATGGTGTTTGTGGTTCTCGGGTTCATCTACATGATCATCGACGTGGCCTGGATGGTCTTCACCAGGGCGACGCTCCAGTATGCCGTGCGGGAAGCGTGTCGCTATGCGGTGGCGAACGGTTACGACAACCCTCAATATTCACCACCAAACAACATCGCGGCCGAACTGCCGGGTATCCTCAAGCGGGTGGAGGACAATTCCATGGGCTTCTTGAACGCCAGTAACGCCGCCACCTACATCACGGTCAATTGGTACTCCCCATCGGCCTTGAACACTCCGGTCAACACCGCGACGTGTCCGAACTGCAATGCGTCGCCGTACGTTGTGGAGGTGGATGTTGTGAGCTATCCGCAGAGGCCCCTGTTGGGAATATTCACCGAAAAAGGTCCTACAAGGTTCGTTTTCACCGCGGCGTCGGCGGACGTCATGGAGTGATGGCCAAGCTCGGGAGGATGGCAATGTCTAAATTGAAGCGGAGTGAATCGGGCGCGGCGATGATCGAGGGCGCCTTTAGCTCGCTGCTGTTTGTGCCGCTGCTGTTGGGCACCCTGTTTTTCGGCTCGGAGTTCGTCACAACGCTCCAGGCGGTTCAGGTCACGCGGGATGCCGGCCACATGTTCGCACGCGGGGTGAACTTTACGACGTCCGCGACGGACTCCAACCAGATCTTGCTGGCGCGACTGGGGCAACAGTTGGGCCTGGCGACCTTCGATGCGGGTGGGAATGTGACCGGTGTGAACACGACCGGACCTATGGTGGTCACAATAACCGCGATCCAGAACGTGTCTCCGACGGCCTGCCAAGCCATGAACGGGACCACGACTTGTCCCAATGTGGGCATGTGGGTGGTAACGCAGCAGGTGATCATCGGCAACTCCACGCTGCGAATCAGCAACTATACACAGAATCCTCTGCCCGCCGGGGAAATGGACGCCATCACTGGCAAGGTCTTGACCACAACGTCGGGCTCCTACACCTATCCCTACTACCTTTCCGATACGAAGTTCCAGTTGAGGAACTTCAATCTGATCCCGATCAGCGATGCGGCAGGTTTCCCGCACGACACTTCGGCTTACATGGCGGAGTCCTTTATGCAGACGCCGGGCGTTCCGGGGTTCATAGGTGGCGGGGGAATTTACACACACACGATCTTCTGAGGAGGGCGAAAATGACTATGATGCGACCGACTTCCAGGCGCCGCCAGGGGCAAAGCGGCGTGGCGATCATTCTGCTGTCGTTGATGTTGTGCACCATACTGCTGCCTATGATCGGCCTGGCCTTCGACTTGACGATCATGTATATCGTCAGGGCCAAGCTGAGCGCGGCCGTAGACGCCGGCGTGCTAGCCGGGGGGCGCTCACTGATTGGAAGCAAGACCTTGGCCGCTCAGCAGACCCAGGTCACGAATATCGCCCTGGACTTCCTGAACGCGAACATGCCTGCGGGATACTGGGGAACAACGGCGACGCCAACGGTGGAGACCTCGACGTCGAATATCGTAACGCAAGACACCACGAATGCGCGCATCCTGGTCACGCTCCAGGCGTCCGTGAAGGTCCCCCTGGTATTCCTCCAATATCTCCAGAATACGGCGCTCGTCAGATCCTCGGCCGTAGCGGCCCGCCGCTACCTGCGGATGGTGATCGTCCTGGACCGCTCGAGCTCGATGGAGACGACGGCAGGGGGCTGCACCCTCGGCACGAATTGCCCGATTGACAATCTGAAAAGCGCCGTATCGAATACGGACCCGAACAATCCGGGTTTTGTGCAGGACTTCTTCGAAGGCCAGGACGATCTGGGACTGGTTGTGTTTGGCGGCAGCGGCATCGTCGCCTATCCCCCGCGCGACCCCACCATCGTTGGGGGCGGTGGGAGCGGCCCGGACTCGAATTTCAAGACGATTGCAGACCCGGCCATCCCGGACTTGGTTCCTCTGCTCAAAGCCGGTTCCAATACCGGGACATCCGAAGGCCTCATTCTGGCGTACAAGGAATTGCAGAAGAACCCGCAGCCGCTCTTTTACAACGTGATCGTGTTGTTCACCGACGGCATGCCGAACGGGTTCACGGCCGGTTGGAATGGCGCCGCGCCCTCCGTTCTTTACTCCGGCGACACGGGGGTCGTCCCCACCACCCTTACTTCGTTCATTGTTTCGGGCGGCAGCCAAAGCACATGCACGTACAAGAAGTACACCGATTATACCGGTGGCCACCAGATAGTCGGCTGGGTCTCCCAGTGGGGCGGGTATGCAAACGAACAGGATAACCTGCATGGGATCTATGGCTCTATGTCGAACAACAAGTTCCCAAGCGGCGCCTACTCCTCGCCGGCCCAGGATGTCGAGAACTGGCTCGCCACCGGCGACCCAGCCGGCACTAAGGAGTATCTGCTGGATTCGACCAACGACGGCGGCTGCTACTTCAGGATCGGCGGCTCGACACAGATGATCGCAAACAGCGATGTGGCCTCTTTCCCAGCGGGGGACATTTACGGCAATGGTCTCCTGGGCACTGACTACAAAGCTTCCCTGGAGTACAACCTCAAGGGGGGCTTTGGCCTCGATTCCAGCGACGTCAATAACCCCTACCAGATCGGGAACGTCTCCTGGAACGCCGCCTACCAGGCGGCGAAGCGTATCCGCGGGGACACAACCCTGAGACCGACGTTTTATGTCATCGGCTACAATGGGCTGGATTCAATCGATCATGCGCTGTTGAAGCGCATCGCCAACACCAACCAGGGCTACCAAACGTGGGCGCAGGATCCCAAAGGACAGTACCTCCAAACGGACTACGACCCAACCTCGACCACCGGCCAGTACTACGATGCCGGCCCGGGCGGAATTGCCGCGGCCTTCCAACAAGTGAGATCCCAGATCCTTAGCCTCGCGATGTAGGCGCAGCGGGGGGACGGTCGAGTCCCCCCATGCCCTCCGCCTCGGCGAGAGGCAGCTCCACTCGAACCAGGGGGCCGTTGCCCGGCTCGGATTGCACTTCGAACTCGCCTCCCAGCCGGCGCACGCGCTCCTCCATGCCCACCAGGCCCAGCCCCCGGCTCGGACTGACATCGAAAACGATCCGGCAGATGCACGTTTTGTGCTCGTCGGGCAGAGCCTCGCTCACCTCCTCGTCGGAGATTTCAACGCGCAATCTTGTCCGCCGGGAGATCTCCCGCGCCTGAGAGTGGAGGGCTGGCGCCAGCCCAAAATCGTCCAGCATGGAGGGCCGGAGCGGCAGCGCCAGGTTGCGAGCGGCGCTCACGGTCCGCTCGGCCATTTGTTTGGCGGAAGCGAGCGTGCTCCGAAGCGCTCCCGTCCGCTTCTGGGCTATAATAATCTGCTCGGCGCAGCCACGCACTCTGCGATAGCCGCGGACGCTCCCCAGCAACCACACTGGCAGCCGGAATTGAGGTACTAGGTGAATCTGCACGCGATTGACGTTACGATCATCGCCGCTTATCTTCTGACGTCCGTCCTGGTGGGCTACTGGGTCTCGCACCGGGCCTCCAAGGATATGAAGGCCTACTTCCTGGGCGGCAATACCATGCCCTGGTATGTGCTGGGCATCTCCAACGCCTCCGGGATGTTCGACATCAGCGGCACCATGCTGCTGGTCTACTGGATGTTCGTCTACGGCCTCAAGAGCGTCTGGATNNTTCCTCTCCGCCTGGCTGCGCCGCTCCAACGTCATGACCGGCGCCGAGTGGATCCAGACCCGCTTCGGCAAGGGCCGCGGCGCACAACTGGCGCACATCATCGTGGTGGTCTACGCCTTCGTCAGCATCATCGGCTTCTTCAGTTACGGATTCAAGGGCATTGGCAAGTTTGCCGCGAATTTCCTGCCCTGGAGCCTGACCCCCAACCAGTACGCGCTGGTGCTGATCGCGCTCACCACCATTTACGTGGTCAAGGGCGGCATGTTCAGCGTAGTGGTCACCGAGGTCCTGCAGTTCTGTATTCTCTCGATTGCCTCCTTCGCGGTGGGCATCATCGCCATGGCCAAGGTCGCTCCCCAGATATTGCACCAGTTCGTTCCCGCGGGCTGGGACAACCTGTTCTTCGGCTGGCATCTGAACCTGGATTGGTCCGCTCTCATCCCTTCCGCCAACGCCAAGATCGCCGAGGATGGTTACGGCCTCTTCGGCTTCTTCGTCATGGCGCTGCTGTTCAAAGGAATCCTCATCAGCGCCGCCGGACCGGCGCCCAACTACGACATGCAGCGCGTCCTCTCGTGCAAGAACCCGCGGGAAGCATCCATGATGAGCGGCTGGGTCAACGTCGTGCTGACCTTCCCGCGCTACTTCCTGATCACCGGCCTGACTATTCTGGCGCTGGCCTTTTACAGCGATCACATCCGCGCCATGGGAACCAAGATGGATTTCGAGGCCGTGCTGCCGCTGGCGCTGGGCCGCTTCGTCCCCGCCGGCCTGCTGGGATTCCTGATCGCGGGCCTGCTGGCGGCCTACATGTCCAACTTCGCCGCCACGGTGAACGCGGCGCCGCCGTACTTCGTCAACGACATTTACAAGCGCTTCATCAACCCGAACGCCAGCCCGCGGACCTACGTCCGGCTGAGCTATCTCAGCTCCTTCGTGGTGGTGGTGATTGGTGTCCTGATGGGCTGGTACGTGACCAGTGTGAATGACGTGGTGGTCTGGATCGTCTCCGGCTTGTGGGGCGGCTACACGGCCTCCAACCTCCTGAAGTGGTACTGGTGGCGCTTCAACGGTTACGGTTACTTCTGGGGAATGGTAACGGGCATCACGGCGTCGCTGACGATTCCGCCCGTTCTGGACAGAATCCCCGCTTTGCAGGCCTTCGCGCATGCGCGGAGCCTGAACGTGAGCGTCCCGTTGGGATTCGCCCTGGTTTTCGGGGTTTCCCTGATCGGCTGCCTGGCCGGCACGCTGCTCACCGCGCCCGAGGACGACGCGGTCCTGAAGGACTTTTACCGCCGCGTCCGGCCGTGGGGCTTCTGGAGCCCCATCCTGAGACAGGTTGTGCAGGAAGATCCGTCGTTCCAGCGTAACCGCGATTTCTGGCGCGATATGTTCAACGTCGTGGTGGGCATCTCGTGGCAAGTGGCGCTGGTGGCTCTGCCCATTTACATCGTGATCCAGAGTTACCAGCGCGCCGCCCTCGCCGGGGCAGTGGTCGCAGTGGCGTCCGTCATCCTGAAGATTACGTGGTACGACCATCTTCGCAAGCTCGAAGTCGAGATGGCCGCTAACGCGGAATTGTCAACCGGCAGAGCTTAGCCCAGCCGGACCTGGAGGTCCGGCGCGGACGTGGACGTCCGCCCTACATCAGCATGGCTGCTAACGCGGAATTGTCGAGCGGCAGAGCGTAGTGGGGATTGCGGTCAACGGGTGTGGCCGGCGATTTGCACGGCTTGGCCAGCGACGATCGAGTCCGGCGGGTTGACGATCAACCGATCCGCGGCGCTCACGCCGGAGGTGATTTCCACATCGTCGCCGTAGTCGTGGCCGATGGTGATGGGGAGCAGCACGATACGGCCGTCGCGAACGGCGGCCACGCTAATGCCTTCCGAGCGGAACAGGAGCACATTGACCGGCACCGTTAATGTGCGGTCCGCCGCCCGCAGCTTCAGATGAACCTGGACGTAAGCCCCGGGCAGCAGCGCGCCGTCCAGGTTTTCCACGTCCACTTCAATCATCAGAGTGCGCGAAGCCGGATCGATGGCATTCGATGTTCGGGTAATGCGCCCCCGGAAGCGGCGGCCGGGCAACTCGGCAAGGGCCAGCTCCGCCGGGGTTCCGGGCCGCGCCGCGCGCGAGAAGGCCTGCGGCACCTGCACGTATACACGCATCTCGCGGATGGCGGCGATGTGAAACAACTCCTTGCCGGAGCCGTTGCTGCCGGCGTTGATCAGGGAGCCGAGGTCCACATTGCGCGCCGTGACGACGCCATCGAAGGGCGCGTAGATCCGTTCCCAGGATTGCATCTCTTCCAGACGTTTGACGTTCGCGCTGGCCGCAGCTTCCGCCGCCTTTTTCGCCGCCAGGTCTCCGACCTTCTCCTCGGTCTCCTGGTGCGACACGGAATCGGATTCGAGCAGAGATTTCCAGCGGTCCGCGGTGGTCGCCGCGAGCCGATTATTGGCCTGCGCGGTCTCCAGTTCGGCCCGGGCTTGCCGTAACTGCTGGTCGACTTCCGGAGTTTCGATCTCCGCGAGCAACGCTCCGGACTTGACGCGCGCCCCGATATCGAAGTACCAGCGCTTCAGGTAGCCGTTGGTGCGCGCATAGACGGGCGCGTCGGTGAACGCCTGGATGTTGCCGGGAAGGACCAGTTCGTCTTCGGGCGCGCCCGCTTTGGGCCGGATGACGCCGACCGACAGGGCCGCGGAGCTCTCCGTCTCGCGCACGAGCGTAGCCTCCGCGCGAACCCGGGTCTGGATGCCATGGAAGACGAGCAGGGCGAGGCCCACCGCCAAGACCAGCAGCACCAGGACGAATACCAACTTCCGCACCGGCCGAACGGAGGGCGGCTGTGCTTCGAGATCACTCATGAGATAACGCTCCCGGATGCAACACGTGAGTTCGGAGCCGGCCGGAAGGCCGGCTGCGGGCAAGATTGCCCGCCCCACGTCTCTTCCCTCATGGTCGCGCCTCCTGGGGTGGATGGCGATGGCGGTGCATGAGGCTGAAGACCGCCGGCACGAAGAACAACGTGGCTACGGTCGCCAGCAGCAGGCCGCCGATCACCGCGCGGCCCAGCGGGGCATTCTGCTCGCCGCCTTCGCCCAGCCCCAACGCCATGGGCACCATTCCGATGATCATGGCCAGCGCCGTCATAATGACCGGCCGCAGCCGCGTGGCGCCCGCCTGGACCGCCGCGGCCGCCGAGTCGTGGGTCGCTTCCAGCCGTTCCTTCGCAAACGAGACAATCAGGATACTGTTGGACGTCGCCACGCCCATACACATAATGGCTCCCATGAGCGCCGGAACACTCAAGGTGGTTCCGGTGGCGAAGAGGAACAGCACGATGCCGGCGAGGGCGGCGGGCAAGGCGGTAATGATGATAAACGGGTCCAGCCACGACTGGAAGTTCACCACGATCAGCAGGTAGACCAGGACGATCGAGAATACAAGTCCGCCCAGCAGGTTGACGTAGGAGTCTTGCATGGTGGCCAGTTGCCCGCGCACGAAAAGGCGGGAGCCGCGCGGCAGCGATTTGCGGGTCGAATTCACGACCCGCTCGATATCGCGGCCCACGGCGCCCAGATCGCGGTCCTGGACCGCGCCGTAGATATCGACGACGGGCGCCACGTCGCGGTGCGAAGCCACTTCCGGGTCTTCGGAGCGCCGGATGGCCGCCACATCCGCGAGGATCTCCGGTTGCGACGCTCCCGCTCCGGTGATGGGAATGCTCCGGAGGTCGCCTAGCGACTGGATACGATACTGCGGAGTTTGCGTGACCAAGTTGTAGCTCACGCCGTTCGTCGGGTTGAGCCAGAAGGTAGGCGTGGTCTGCTGGCTGCCGCTGAGCGAGATCAACAGGGAGTTCGCGACATCGCGCTGCGTGAAGCCGCTTTCGGCCGCCTTGGTGCGGTCTACTTCGACGTGGAGTTTGGGGTGATTGAAGGCCTGGTGGACCCGCAAGTCGGCGGCGCCGGGCACGTGGCGCAGCCGGTTCAGCAGCTCGTCCGCGAACCGCCGGTTGGCCTGAACGTCGCGGCCGGCAACCTGAATGTCGATCGGCGCCGGCAATCCGAAGTTCAGAATCTGGCCCACCATATCCGCGGGCGGAAACGAGAAGATCGTGCCGGGAAACTCGCGTGGCAGCGATTTGCGCAACATCCGCACATAGTCCGCGGTGGGCCGGTGGTTCTCGTTCAGCGAGACCAGAATGTCCGCGTCCTCGGAGCCGATCGGCGCGGAGTTGCTGTAGGTCATGTTGATCGTGCTGGTCGGCAGACCGATGTTATCCAGGATGCCTTCCAGGTCGCGCCGAGGAATCTGCCTGCGGAGCGAATTCTCCACCAGGTCGCAATAGCGCGCCGTCTCCTCGACGCGCATGCCGGTTCGGACGCGCATGTGGAGCTTGATCTGGCCGGTATCGACGTTGGGGAAAAAGTCCTGGCCCAGCCACGGGATCAGCAGAAAGGCGGAAAGGCAAGCGATCAGGAACGCGGGCAGAAAAACGCGGCGGTGGCGAACGGCGGCGTCCAGCAGCCCGGAGTAACCTTCGCGAAACGACGAAAACCCCCGCTCGAAGCTTTGCTGGAAAGCGGCCAGAAAGTTCCAGCGCCGTTTGCCGGTTGCGGCGGCGCCGTGCTCGGCTCTTAGCAGATACTTGGCGAGGGTGGGGACGAGCGAGCGCGACAGGCCGTACGAGGCCAGCATGGCGAAAACCACCGCCTCCGCCATGGGGACGAACAGGTATCTCGGCACGCCGTTCAGGAAGAACATGGGAAGAAAGACGATGCAGATGGCGAGGGTGGAGACGAACGCCGGGACGGCAATCTGCTGGGCGCCGTCCAGAATGGCGGTTACCATTTCCTTGCCCATATCGAGCTGGCGGTTGATGTTCTCGACCTCCACGGTGGCGTCGTCCACCAGAATGCCCACGGCCAGGGCCAGCCCTCCCAGCGTCATCAGGTTGATGGTCTCGTTTAGTCCCCACAGGACGATCAGCGAGCATAGGATCGAAAGAGGTATGGAAGTGGCAATGATCACGGTGCTGCGCCAGCTTCCCAGGAACAGCAGAATCATGAGGCCGGTGAGGCAGGCGGCGACGATGGCCTCGCGGACCACGCCGTTGATGGCGGCCCGGACAAAGATGGATTGGTCGGCCAGCAGATCGATCTTGAGGTCCTTGGGCAGAGACGCCGACATCACGGGAACCAGATCGCGAACTCCTTTGACGATGGCGAGGGTGGAGGCGCTGCCGGTCTTGTAGACGATCATCAGCGTGCCGCGGCGCCCGTCGCGCCGGACGATATTGGTCTGAGGCGCAAAGCCGTTCCGCACGCTCCCGACGTCCTTTAGGTAGATCGTCGCGCCATGCACCGCCTTGATCGGGAGGTCGGCCAATTCGGCAACGGTTTGCGGGCTGCCGTTCATGTCCACCTGGTATTCGAACGGCCCGATCTTGGAAGTCCCGGCCGGAAGGAT
This sequence comes from Bryobacterales bacterium, assembly GCA_003154855.1. Classification (GTDB taxonomy): domain Bacteria; phylum Acidobacteriota; class Terriglobia; order Bryobacterales; family Bryobacteraceae; genus Fen-330. Next base: position 12,220 of record PMEV01000271.1, on the reverse strand, counting down.
CAGGTTCTCCGTCCCCACCGCGTTGACCACGTCCTGCGGCGAAAGGCCCTTCGACTGGAGCAGCGCCGGATTGATATCCACCATGATCTGCGGCGTCTTTCCGCCGTACGGGAAGGGCACGGAAGAGCCGAACACGGTGGCCAACTGGGAACGCATGAAATTCAGGCCCAGGTCGCCCAATTCCTGTTCGGAAAGCGTGGGACTCGAAAGTGAAATCTGCAGAATCGGAACCGTGGAAGCGTTGTAGCTAATCACCAACGGCGGCGTGATGCCGGGCGGCATGGAGCGCAGCACGGTCTGCGAAATCGCCGTGACCTGCGCGATGGCCGTGTTGATGTTCACGGTGGGGTGAAAGAAGACTTTGACCACCGAGGAGCCGCTCAGAGTTTGCGACTCGATGTGCTCGATGTCGTTGACGGTGGTGCTCAGCGAGCGCTCGTAACCGGAAACGATGCGGCCTTCGAACTCGCGCGGGCTCAGCCCCGTATAGCTCCAGCAGGCGGCCACCACCGGGATATTGATATTCGGAAAAATATCGGTGGGCATGCGGGAAATCACCACGGGGCTGAGCAGCAGGATGAGTATGGCTACGACGATAAAGGTGTAAGGCCGGCGTAGAGCGAGTCGAACGATCCACATGCAATCGGAGTCCTTCCGGGCCGGCCACCGGGCCGCCGCAGAGCAGCTACGAAACGATACGGTTTCGTTTTCATTCTATGATACACTACCTGTGTACCCGATGGAGAAGACAGCGGAGCCCGAAGAGCAATCGCGCCCGCAGGGCAGACCGCGCGACGAGGCGGTCCGCCAAAAGATTCTCGCCGCCGCGCTCGAGTTGCTG
>PMEV01000271.1:0-11370 GCA_003154855.1 Bryobacterales bacterium | reverse complement strand
GAAGGTCCTGCTGGGCCGCAACGGGCGGTTGCGCGCGGCTCTGATCGCGGCGGCGCAGGACGATCCCGAAGTGGCGGCGGCGTTCGTCTCGCACTGGGTCGAGCCGCGGCGGGCGCTCTCCCAAAAAGCTCTGCGGCGCTACCAGAACGAAGGGCAAGTGCCGGAGGACTTCGACGTCGACCTGGTCCTGGACGCGATGTACGGCCCGCTGCAGTTTCTCCTGATGGTTCGCCACGGCAAGCCGAACCAGGCCTACGCGGACGGGTTGGCCTCGCTGCTGCTTCACGGCTTCCTGCCGCGCGCGGCCGCCGGACGGGCGATCCACACGGGAGCGCAGANNAGCGGCCGCTGGCCGGGCGATCCACGCGGGAGCGCAGAAATGAGGAAGGTTGCGCCCGCCTTGGCGGCTGGAGTGGGGCTGGCCTGGCTGGCGATTTCAGCGGCCTGCAATGTGGGCCCGAAATACCGGACGCCGGCGGCAGCGGGGCCTCCGGTCTTTACCGAGCAGCCACCGCAGTCGTTTAGCGAATCGAAGGACTGGAAGGCCGCCACTCCGGCCGACGCCTGGACCAAGGGCCGCTGGTGGGAGATGTTCCAGGATCCGGAGTTGAACGCGCTCGAAGCACAGGTTGACGTTTCCAACCAGACCCTAAAGAGCGCCGAGGCGCGGTTCCGGCAGGCGCGCGCCATGATCCGGGAACAGCGCTCGGCGCGCCTGCCCACGGTCGCCGGCAGCGCATCCGTCGCGCGGGAGCGCTTATCGCTGAACCGGCCCCTGCCGCCTCCCGCGAGCGAAGCCGCTTCCTTCGATCTCAACCTGGGCGCCGAAGCTTCCTGGGAGCCCGATCTGTGGGGCCGCATTCGTATGCTAGTGGCCTCCGCCGTGCAAAACGCGCAGGCCACGGCCGCCGACCTCGAGAATGCGCGCCTGAGTCTGCACGCGGAACTGGCCCTCGACTATTTCAATCTGCGAACCCTGGATGAGGAGAAGCGCATTCTGGAGAGCGCGGTGACGGCCTACCAGAAGGCTCTCGATCTTACCGAGAACCGGTACCGCGGAGGCGCGTCCAGCCGGGTTGAAGTGGCCGAAGCGCGCACCCAACTGGAAGCCACCGGCGCGCAGGCCGTGGACGTAACCGATCTGCGGGCGCAGTACCAGCATGCCATCGCCGTGCTTACGGGGCAGCCGCCCGAGGGGTTCGCGATCACCGAGAAGACCGCAGCTATGGTCCTGCCCGTCATACAATCCGGCGTGCCCTCGGCGTTGCTCGAGCGGCGACCGGATATCGCCGCCTCCGAAAGGCGCTTGGCCCAAGCGAACAGCGAGGTCGGCCTGGCCCGCGCGGCATTCTATCCACAAGTGTTGCTCTCCGCGGCGTTGGGTCTGGAAGGCAGCAAGATCACGAACTGGCTGAACTGGCCGAGCCGGTTGTGGGCCGTCGGACCCTCCGTCGCGCAGACGTTGTTCGATGGCGGAAGGCGGCGCGCGGTGCTCCAGGAATCCACGGCCAATTACGACGCATTCGTGGCGGATTATCGCCAGGAGGTGCTGACCGCCTTCCAGCAGGTTGAAGACAACCTGGCTAGCTTGCGCATTCTCGAAGACGAGGCCGAACGCCAGCGGCGTGCGGTGGAGGCGGCCCGCGAATCGGAGAAGCTCTCGTTCAATCGCTATAAGGGCGGCTTGGTGACGTATCTCGAAGTGGTCACCGCGCAGAGCATCCGGCTGCAAAACGAGCGCGTGGCGGTGGGTGTGGAGCGGCGGCGGCTGGAGGCCTCCGTGTTGCTGATCCGGGCGCTGGGGGGCGGCTGGAACGCGAGTTCGCTGCCGCAGCCGGCGGAGCTGACGGAGAAGACGAAGTAGCGTTGTTCACCCCGAGCGCCGCGGTAGATCCCCGCTAGCCGTCCTCCGGGAAGAACCCCGGGTGGAGGTGGATCCGCGAGAGGCGTAAGTATCCCTTTGAGTTCGTCACCTGGCGCGAGCTAAGGTCTTCGTTCCCCTGGCGGCCAGTGCTCCATCCCTAGTACGTACTAGTACTAAAGGCCTATATGCGACTCAGGTGTTTTCAGGGTAGAGTTTGGGCTGGGGAACGTAGTGTTCCCGAGGAGAGGATTAATGTCTCGTTCCAGGTTTGTACTGATTTCCGCCCTTCTGTCCGTCTGCGCCGCCCCTGTGATGGCCACCAGTATCGTGATGAACGGCTCGTTCGAGGATCCGTCGATCACCGGGAATTACTATGAGTGTGTCCCTGCCTATCCCGGCGCCTGTTCCGGCACCACAGACGTCATCCCCTCCATAACCGGCTGGACGGTCGGCCTCACCAGCGTTGACGTGGTGCAGGGCCCCACGTGGGCCGAGGACGGCATCCAAGGCATCGACATGGCCGGAACCCCGGGCCCCGGCTCGCTGACCCAGATCCTGACGACGGCGGCGGGCACGGACTACGTCCTGAGCTTTTGGGTATCCTCCAACGGTGGCCCGTACACGGACTCTTTGACCGTTGACTGGGACGGCATTCCGGTGGCGACGGTCAGCTCGCCCGTCCAGGGCACTTGGCAGGAGCACTTCTTCTCGGTCACGGGGACGGGTTCCGACACGCTGGCCTTCATCGGCAACCGCGGTGGGAATGCCGGCGCGCTGCTGGACAACGTGAACGTCGATCCAGTTCCTGAACCGGCGACCTTGGGCCTGATCGGCGCCGGCTTGGTGTTTCTCGCGCTTCGCTTCCGCCGCCGCTAATTGCTTCGAGTCTTGTCGAGGCCTGCCGCTCACTCCGCCGGTTCGAGAGCCCCGGCGCAGTCGGCTTGCCGGGCGAGGAAAGTCCGAAACGCATCCAGGGTAGCTGGTCGGAAACCCCTGCACGGTTGGCGGGGGCTTGGCCGGCCAGTTCGAGCAGGTGTCCCATTTCCGTGTGAGGCACGACCGTAAGGAAGTCGACGTCGGCGGTTGGGCGAGCTTTGCCAGGGCGCGGGAGGGAGATTATGCCGCATACGGCAAGGCCTCCGGCCTCAGGTCGCACAGGAGATTCCAGTGGGCGGCCGCTGGAGGCCGCGTCTTCCGCAGCCACTCCCTCTCGGCCGCCGAGAGGCTGTCCTGGCAGAGGGTGTCCTCTCTGGCCAGCCTGGCGCGCTCCAGCCGGGCAGCGACCCGGCTCAATACCGCGCCGGTCTGGCCGGCATTCTCCCTAGTCGCCGCGAGCTCGTGAGCCAGGCCCACGACAAAACCAAGGCGGTTCTGCAGGTCGCGAAGTTTCACCTGAGCGATCGCCCACTCCCAATCCAGGCCGGGGTACTGAAGCACAAGCCAGGGCAGCGCCTCTATCACGCGGGCCTCAAGGTTATTGGAAAGGAGCGCCGAGACCAGCACTGCCGCGGGGTTCCGCTTCCTTCGACGCCGCACATAGGCGAAGCCGGGATAGCCGAGCGCCCCCAGTTGCCCAACCAGGGACGGGGAGCGAGCTGCCGACACAGCATGGTGGCCGACAGGCAACCCGGTTGGAGGAAGGTGCAGCAAGACGGTAACTCTCTCGGCCAATCGAGCGGTGAGATCCCGCTTGCCGCTTTCGAGAAGCGCCCAGTAGGCCTGCGACACGCCCAGCCTGTCGGCGACCTGCTGCTGGGTCCGGCCGAGAGCTTCGCGAGCGCGTCTCAGTTCGAGCGGGGCGAACTCGCCGCCTCGCCGGAGTGGTAGCGCCGGCGCGAGAACCAGAGGCAGCCGGCGGCGGCCAGCCAGGCGGCGGCGCTGAGAGCGCCGAGGCGTTTGAGCAGGGGCGGGGAGAAGCGCATCAGGATGAGGTGGCGGCCGGCCGGGACCGGCAATCCGCGGAAGGCGACGTTGGTGTAGTAGAAGGGCACTTCCCTGCCCTCGATGAAGGCGCGCCAGCCGGGGTAGTGCGCTTCCGAGGTCACCAGATAGGCCGGGGCGGGCGAATCCACTTCGAGGAGCACCGTGCGCGGCTCGTAGCGCAGCACCTTCACCTGGCCGGGCGGCGCGGAATCCGGAAACGCGGGGACTGGCCCCGGGCTTTCGACGATGGCTTCGCGGCGGGGATCGAAATCGGGTGCGCGCAGCAGACGGACGGCCTGGTCCATGCTCTGGGCGGGCAGGATTCTGTGGACCAGGAAGAAGCGGGGCAGCACGCCAGGCTTCTCGTAGACGTAGTCGTTGCGCAGACGGGTAACGGCGGTCAGCCCTTCCACAGCGTGGCCCGACAGCAGGTAGCGGACGTTCAACAGATCGAGCACCGGCGAATCGGGCCGGGTCACCTGATAGTAGGAGCCCCAGCGTTCCCCCTGGCAAAAGACCAGCCGCGCCTGGATCAGTCGGGCCAGCGCCATCTGGTCGTCGCCGCCAGCCGTGGGGATCTCTAGCAGGGGCGCGGAGCCCGCCCAGTTGATCGAAGAATCGATGGTATCGATGCGCGCGGGCGGAAAGGTGCGGTCCACGAGCATGCGCATGCGCTGCGGCTCCATCTGGCTGCCGTGAAAACTGGAGTGGGTGACGCCGGGCTCCTGCGCCTCGCTGGTGGTATTCATGGGCCGCCCCGAGCCCATCAGGATCAGATCCAGCGCCACCAGCGCCACGGCAGTGTAAGCCAGCGGCCGCAACCTGAACAAGCTGTCCGCCGCCAGGCCCGCCAGCACCGCGACGCCCAAAACGAAGCAGGCCGAGGCGAACTCCGGGTGCATCCCGTTGCGGAGGAACGCAGGCAGCAGCCAGAAGAGCGCGCCGCCGATGGGAGTCGAATCGCCCAGGGCGACCAGTAGCGAGACTACGGTCAGGACGGTGAACAGGCCGGTCTCTTTCCTCCTGCGCAGCAGGCTGGCGCCGCCCACGGCCAGGGCCAGGCCCAGGATGCCGCAGTACAGGTACATGTGCGTGATTTCCCAGCGCCAGGAATAGCGACTGAGGTCGAAGATGTTGTAGAAGTTGGGCCAGAACAGGGAGACCAGGCTCTGGAGCGGAAGTCCGCCGCCCGATTTCAGCCAGTCCGTGCGGTAGCGCGCCACGCTCTGTCCGGTCAACTCGATGGAGGGCCACAACTGGACTATGGTGGCGAGCGCGGCCCACAGGCAGCCGGCCAGTGCGAGCCACGGCAGGCGCGGCCTGGCCTGCCGGAAGAGCACCATCAGAATCGCCAGCAGCAGCGTTGAAGCGAACACCAGCGCGGTTAGCGGCGTGTATCCGGCCAGCACCGACATGGCCAGCGCCAAAGCCAGCACGGGAAGCCAGCGCAGGCTGTCGCGCAACTCGATCACGCTCAGCCAGGCCAGCGGCATCCAAGCCGCGGTGCAGACGGCGCCCAGGTGCTCGACGTGGGCCGGGAAGAAGCCGCCCAATTGAAACACGCTGGCACCCAGCAGCGCTCCGGGAACGCCCGCGCCCAGCCGCTTCAGCAGCCAATAAGCGAACACGCCGCCCAGAAAAATGTGCAGGATGACATGGCACTCGAGGAGATAGAGTAGGTGGCCGCCCAGCAAATTGCTCAGGACGGCGAGCAGCGCCATCGGCGGGTACAGCACCTGCGTCTGGAGGTTGGCCAGGAACGGCCTTCCACAGTAAGTGAAGGGATCCCAGAGCGGCAGGTCGAAGTTCCGGAACGACTGGGCGATGAACCAGGCGTGCGGGTAATGGTAATAGCGCAGATCCCAGGGGAAGACGTAGCCGGGATAGAACAACACCTGCCTGTAGAAAACCAGCAACTCGGCGAGCAGCACCGCGTACGGGAAATACTTGCGCACAGAATCCGTGACCGGGAGGGTGCTCTAACGGCCCAGAAACTGTTCGAGTTTGTCGGTCTCGCGCTCGGCCAGGTTCAGGTTCCTCCGGGCGGCGGCGAGGTCCTGGCGCTTGATGGCGCCTTCGGCCTGGTCCAGCAGGTATTCCAGGCGTTTCCAGGACGCGGAGATATCCCCGCGCATACCATAGCCCTCTTTGCGCTGCTGCTCCTCGAGGTGCTGGAGCGTGCCGCGCGCGGCATTGGCGCGAGCGGAGAGCATCCCCAGGCGTTCGGTAGCACGATCCAGGGCGACCTGGTCGACGGGCGGAGAAGTGGGCGGGGCTGGCTCGGCCGCTCGCGGAGCCGGAGGCGGCTCCGGAGGCGGCGGCGCGGGTTCGGTGGCCTGTACCGGTTGAGCGGCGGGCGCTGCCGATGCTCGCCGGGCTTTGACAGCGGGGGAGGGGCGCGAAGGTGATGCCGTCGGGGCCGGGGCCGGTGTGGGCGTCGCGGCGGGCTCCTGAGCCTGCGCCGGCGTGGCGGGCTCAGAGGGCGCCTGAGCGGCGGGCTCGGGGGCCGGCTGAGGGGCCGCTTCGGCCGGCTTCTGCTGATCGACCACCACAGCAGCGGGCTGCCCCGCGTGGGCGCGGTACCAGCCGGGCAGGTAGATGGCGGCGAGGACCAGCAAGGCCACTACCAGCGTCCCGCCCAGCGCCATCCAAAGCCCGCGGTGGCTGCTGCCAGCCTGAGCATGAGGCGGAGGCGCCGCGTAAGGCGGCGGCATGGGCGCGGCGTACGCTGGTGGAACCGGAGCCCCGTAAGGCGGCGGCATGGGCGCGGCGTAAGGCTGTGGAACGGGTGTAGCGTAGAGCGGCGGCGCCGGCATAGCGTACGGCGGCGGAACGGGCGTGGGCTGCGCCGCGGGCGCCGGCGGCGGCAGAACGACCCGGGCGGTCTGGGTCGGCGCATTAGCGGGCGGCACAAAAGCCGCGGCGGCCACAACGGGCTTCGCGACGGGCGGCGCCAGGCTCTGCTTCACGCTCTCCAGGGCCGTGCGAAAAGCCAGGGCCGTCTGGAAGCGGTTATCCGGATCCTTCTGAATCGCGGTCAGGATGACCTCGTTCAGGCCGGGCGGCAGCGTGGGATCCAACTGGATGGGAGGCACCGGCTGCTGGTCCAGGTGAGCCACCATGAGGGAATAGTCGCTCTCGCCCTTGAAGGGCCGCGTGCCCGTCACCATCTCGTAGAGGGAGACTCCCACGGAATATAGATCGGAGCGGCCGTCGATTGTGGCGGCCCCCTTCACCTGCTCGGGCGACATGTAGTAGAGCGAGCCCAGCGTGGAGCCGGCCGCAGTAAGCCGGCGGTCGGCCACGGCCTTGGCGATGCCGAAATCCATCAGCTTCGCCTGGCCCTCCGGCGTCACAATGACGTTGGACGGCTTGAAGTCGCGATGGACCACTCCCCGCTCGTGGGCGTAAGCCAGCGCCGAGAGAGCCTGGGACATGTAGTCGGCGGACTCCCAGAGGCTGAGGGGACCCTCGCGCAAGCGTTCTTCCAGGGTGCGCCCCTCGATGTACTCCATGACCATGAGGAGCTGGTTATCGGATCGCAGCGCGGTGTGCAGCCCGGCGATGTTGGGATGGTTGAGACTGGCCAGCATCTTGATCTCGCGCATGAAGCGCTCGGCCAGATCCGGCGCCTCGGCCAGGTTGGGGAGGAGCACTTTCATCGCCTCGGTGCGGTCGGAGATGGTGTTGCGCACCTTGTAGACCTTACCCATTCCCCCTTCGCCCAGGACGCCAACGATCTGATAGTCTCCGACTGTGTCGCCGATATTGAATGCCATACAGAGCCTCGCTTACTGGTTGTGCACCATGTCGCCGACCTTCGCCGGCGCGCTTCCAGTGAATTGACCCACCGCCGATTGCTCATCGACGTCGGTGACGACCACCTCGCCCAGCTTGTCCGTGATGCTGCGCAGGATCTTGCCGCTGGCCGGGTCGCGCACGTCCTTGATCTTGCGGCGGACATCCAGGCGATCGCCCACCTTGATTCCCTGCCGGCTCCCGACGTTGAGAACCAGCGTATTCCCAGTGGCATCCGCCACCAGACCGTCAATCACCACGGCCCTGGTGGGCAACTGCGCCGCGCTCGAGTCGAACTGGGCGCAAAGCTGGTCCACGGCCGCGTTGACAGCCTCGCCCAGAATCGTGCTGCCGAAATTCTTGCTGGCCACGCCCCCGCCCGCGCCGGCCGAGATGTCGCCGCCGCCAGCGCCTATCAGGGAGGTGCCCTTGCGGGAGGATTCGCCTACTCCCTTGGCCACGGCGATGATCTCCGCCGTGTCGGTGTTGATCATGCGCGCGCTGATGCCCACCACCGCCTTGGCTTCGGTGTGTTTGACGCCGCCCAGGCCGAATCTGCCGGTCAACCCGCTCACAGCGCCGCCGCCGACCCCGGTGCTCTTATCGTCCCGCCCGAATTGCGTGATACTGCCCGTGATGATCGCGTCCACGCCCAGAATCCGGCCGATCTTGGCGGCGGAATTGGAGTCCGCCCGGTCGCTGTTCGAGAAGTTCTGCTCGGCCATGACCTTGTCCAGGGCCTTGCGCTCGATGACCGAGTATTTCCCCGTCATCACCAGCTTCTCGACAATCAGGTCGGCAATCCCCTTGCCGATGTCCTGATCGGTCCCCCAGATGGCCGCCACCTGGCTTTTTACGGTAGCGTAGTCAAAGTCCAGCACGGCCACGCGTTTTCTCTGGATGTGTTGTGGGGGCTGTTGGGCGGCTGCGGATACCATTAGCACGGCAGCCAAAACGGGCAAGATAGCGAATCGACGCATTCTCTCCTCCTCTGGAGTCTCTAGGATACTAATAGCACTATTGGGGCCGGGCGACAACCTGCCGCCGGCGGTCCGCATCTCGACTCAAGGCGTTGGCGCCTCGGGAAGCCGCTAGTTCGCGACCGTTGGTGTGGCCGCCGACCGCGACGGACAGCAGGTCGAGCAGAAGAACACTTCGGGATAGCGCCTAGTCCACGATCCCCGCCTACCAGGATCGGAAGGTGCCTACGACCCCGCCAGTAACCATTCCCCCGTTTGCCGAGAACGGAACGTTCACGCTGAACCGAGCGCCGCTGGAGCAACCGGTGAAGTTAATCGTGATAGCCCCGGAGGCCGAGCCTCCGGCCGGGATGCTGCCCACCGCCACCGGGAACGCGCTGCTCACCACAGGAGTGCAGGCCACCGTACCCAGCGGAATGACCGTCTGAATCAGCTTCATACCGTTCAGGCTGGCCCCAGCCGCCACGTTCGGCCCTGCGTTGTTCAACTGGACGGTCCACACCCGGGCATTCTGCGCTCCCGTCTTCGAGACGATGCTTCCGGTTACCACAGTCGGCGTTCCCGTGAACGCCGCCGTTACGATATGCGGCCCGTTCATGGCGATCATTTGCGGATTCGCCGTCCCGGTCAGGTCGCCGCCCCAACCGCCGAAGCTGAATCCTGGATTCGGCAGCGCCGTCAACTGCACGCTGGTCCCGCTGGGATAACCTCCGCTCGCCGAGGCGGGCGTGGCGGAGATGCTGCCGTAGCCGAGGGGCGAAGCCTGAAGAGTCAGCGCGTAAGCTGGTGGGAGCATGTCGTTCTGAATCTCGGCTTGGCTCAGGGCGCGGCTATAGACGCGCACTTCATCGACTATCCCGTCAAAGTAGTCGCAGATGTAGCCAAACAACATGGCCGAGCCGCCGATGTAAAGCGGATACGGATTGGTGTTCAAGGCCGATTGCGTCTGAGTGCTCGGAAACGTACCCGTCAGGGGCGCGCTGTCGGTCTGGACGCCATTCGCGAACACCCTCACCGCCGCGCCGTCATAAGTGGCCGCGAGATGGGTCCAAGTGCCGCTGGGAATCCCCGGGGTCTGGGTCAGTCCGGCATAGTCGTTGGTGGTCGAGAGGAGGACGTAAACCCCATTTGAGTTCGGCTCCAGCACGTAGCAAGACGCCTCCCATCCACAGTATCTCAGTATCACGTCGTTCCCACTGGTCATGGAGTTTGGGTTGACCCAGGCTTCCATGGTGAGGCCCGAAGTCAGATTGAGCGAGCCGGAAGGGGGTATTTGGACAGGACTTCCGCAACTGCCGAATGTGACGCCACTGCCGTATTGTCCCGAGGCGGCCCACGTTGCGCCGCCGATCGCGCCGTTGTTGGCGTTGCCAGAGGAGTCGTGCACGACCGTTCCCGCCCCTTCGTTGAAGTTGTAGTACGCTACCAAGCCCGCCGGAATGCCCGAAAGCGTTGGGGCCTGCACGCCGGCGGACTGCACAGATGTGTTCCAACTGGTGTCGTAGGCCGCCACCGTGTAAAGATGCGCTGTCCCAGCAGCCAGTCCCAGGTCGGAGAAGGACGTGCCTGTGCTCGATCCCGCCCATGTCCCGTCGCGGAAGATGTTGTAGCCTGCAATGCTCCCGCCTGGCTCGCTCGATGCGTTCCACCAGAGGTCGATCTGCGAGTTCGACACGGGATAGGCGTTCAACCTGCTGGGCGCCGTGATCGACGAAGATACGTGCGGCATGAGCGTGACCACCGTGCTCGCCGTGTATTCCGCCGCGAAACAGTTGCGATAATCCCAGATTGCAGCGGTGGCCGTGATAACCTGCTGGTACGTGACGACCGCGGGCGCCGCGTACAAGCCCGTGGCGCTGATCGAGCCAACGTTGGGACTTAGGGACCACGTCGCTGGCAGCAATGTGGGGTCGACGGCCGTCAGGGTGAACTGCTGAGACTGGTTCTCAGAGAGCGCGGCGGTGACAGGACTCACAGCGAGCGCAACCGATGGCGTCAGGCTAACCTGGGCAGACGCCGACTTGCTCTGGTCGAACGCGCTGGTAGCCGTTACCGTGACGGTTTGCGGGGAGGGTATGACGCCAGGCGCGCAGTACGTTCCAGCCGGGACCGGGACGATCCGGTTCGGAAGATAGCCCTGGCCGGACTGGATGCTGCCCACCCCGGCCGGGGCGGCCGACCAGTTCGCCGAGGAGGGGAAGTCGCCATTCTGCACCTGCGCCAGGAATGTCAGATGCTGGCCGGCGGAAAGCGTCGCCGAAGCCGGGGAGGTGCTAATGGAAACGGGCGGAAAGAGCCAAACCGACGCGGTGGCGATCTTCGTGGGATCGGCTACGCTCGCGGCGGTGACGACAACACCTTCCAAGGAGGGGATGGAAGACGGCGCGGTGTATAGGCCCGTGGGGTCGATGCTGCCCACGGGTGGGTTCAAGGCCCAGGTGACGGATTGATCGCTCGGCGCGTCCGGCGGCAGTGCGAACTGGACGTCGAACTCCGCCGTTTGGGAGGCGTAAACCGACCCGGACGCTGGCAGGATGGTCAGCGGCGGCGGGACGGTCACGGGAACCGTGGCGGAGGCGCCCGCATTCGTGATCGTGATGTTGGCGGAGCCGGGACCCACGGCGGTCACCAGGCCCATGGAATCCACGGTGGCGACGGCGGGCGTGTCGGAGGAATAGCTGGTAAGGGAGGAGTAGGTGAGAGTTACCGCGGAGCCGTCTGCGTAAGTCCCGGTCACAGAAAGGTTCCGCTGGTCGGCAACGTAGCCGAAACCTATGGCACCTCCCTCGTTCTTGATCTGCACGG
>PMEV01000331.1 GCA_003154855.1 Bryobacterales bacterium | reverse complement strand
CCTTGGTGGTGAAGAACGGTTCGAAGATGTGAGCCTTGGTATCCTCGGTCATGCCCTGGCCGGTGTCGGAGACCGAGAGCAGCACATAGGGCCCGGCTGGCACGGCGAAACGGGTGCGCGCCTCCTGCGGGCCGATTTCGTAATTGGCGGTGTGGATGACAACTTTGCCCCCGGCCGGCATGGCGTCGCGCGCATTCACCACCAGATTCAGGATCACCTGCTCGATTTGCGCGGGGTCGGCCTTCACTTTGCCGAGGCCGGGCCCGAGGTCGGCGATCAGTTCGATATCTTCGCCAATCACGCGGCGCAACATGCGGTCCATCCTGGACACGACATGGGTGAGGTCGAGGGCCACCGGCTGGGCCACCTGGTGCCGGCTGAAGGCCAGCAATTGAGTGGTGAGCGCGGAGGCGCGTTCCACGGTGCGCAGGATCTCTTCGACGCTGGCGCGCAACGTTTCGGCCGCCCCCACGTCGTCCAGCAGCATGTAGCCGTAGCCGGTGATGACGGTGAGCAGGTTGTTGAAGTCGTGAGCCACGCCGCCGGCGAGCCTGCCGATGCTCTCCATTTTCTGNNTCCATCTTCTGCGACTGGCGGAGCCGCTCCTCGAGGAGTTTGCGCTCGCTGATATCGGCGGCCAGGGCGATGAAGCCGCTGGGAGAGCCCGAGGCGTCCCGGAGCGGCGAGGCCCACAGGCTGATCTCGACCGGCGTTCCGTCCTTGCGGCGCGGAGTCACTTCGCGGCCGTTCATTCGCATGCCGCGCTTGCCGCGCTCGATGCGGTCCTGAAAGGCCTCTAGCTCCTGTTCCTCGACCAGGGGGAGGCGCCGGCCGAGCACCTCGTTCTCGCTCCAACCGAACATGCGTTCGGCCGCGGGGTTCCAGCTTATGACGTTGCCTTCGAGATCCATAGGCGAAGATCGCCAGTGGGGCGGCCTGGAAAACGGTCTGGAGGGCTTCGTTGGCCTGCCGGAGGGCCTCGTGGGCGGCCTGCAGGGACTCCTCGGCGCGCCTGCGCCCGACGATGTCCGCCATCACCGCGCGCCAGAGCAGGCCCCAGGCGGCCAACATGAGGGCCACGGCGGCGGCCGAGATGGCGATGGGAATGCGGGCCTGAGGCGCGCGATGGGCGCTCCAGAAGAACGCGACCAGCGCCATCGAGGCGCTCAAGGCGATCAGGGTGGACTGTAGCCCCAGCTTGTTACGCCGCAGGTGGTTGAGGTGTGAGGCTCGCTTCAAGTTCACCCCGCCTTGTAGATCGCCAGGCCGGAGAGCAGCTTGGGATAGAAGTCGGTGGATTTCTGCGGCATGACCCCGCCGGCAAATGCGATGCGGGCCACCTCGGAGATGGGAACCGGCTGGAGCAGGAAGGCCGCCTGGGCGGCGCCGGAGCGCACCTGTTCCAGCGCGGCCTCGAGTCCGCGCACATAGCGGAGATTGCGCTGCTCGCGGATGCCGGCCTCGTCGAGACCGAGCAGGCTCCCGAGCACCCGTTGGTGCAGGAAACCCACGTCCAGCACGTCGGGCCCGCGGGCTGCCTCCAGAAGATAGAGGCCGCCGGAAAGCGCTACGCCGATGCGGATCCGGCCAGGGCGCGGTTCGGCCCAGGCCCGGCGCAGGCCGTCCAGGGATTCGAGCGGGGAGACGGTCAAGGACTCTCCAGCGGCGCGCAGGAAGGCCCCGGGGTCGAACTGGGCGAGGCTATGCACCACGCGGTGGGTGGCCAGGATGGTCAGGCCCGCCGAGTGCATGTTGACGAAGGTCATCATCACCTTGCGCGCGCCCTCCAGATCGGGATTCTGGTTGCGGAAGGCCAGCGCCGTCTCATAGCGGTGATGGCCGTCGGCGATCAGCAACCGCTGGTCCGCCATCAGCTCGCGGATGCGGGCGATGCGCGGCGGGTCGGAGATCTTCCAGAGCCGGTGCAGGGCCTGGTACTCATCGGCGACCTCGATGGGCGGCGTGGCCTGCGCGGCTTCATCCAGAATGCCGTCGATTTCGCCCCGCGGGTCGGAGTAGAGCATGAACAGTTGGCCGGCGTGGGCGTGGGTGTGGCGGAGCAATTCCAGGCGGTCCTGTTTGGGGCCGGTAAGCGTCTGCTCGTGGGGATACACGGTTCCCTGAGAGTAGTCTTCGACCGCCCCCAGGCCAATGAAGCCCTTGCGGAGCAGCCGCTCCCCGGTGTCCGGGGAGGTGAACTCCTGGAAATAAGCGAACAGGCCCGGCTCCGGGTCCTGGGCCAGGATGCCAGTGGCGATCCAGTCGTTCAGATGACGGGCGGCGCGGGTGTAGACGTTGTCGGAGTCGGAATCCGAGGCGAATCGTTCGCCCAGGATGACGCGCACCAGGTTGTATGGGCTCAGCGAGATGTACCGCTCACGCATTTCCGGCGTGATCTTGTCATAGGGCTGGGTGACCACGCTGGAGAGCGGGCCGGCCTTCCCGGTGTAGCGATAGGGTTGGAATGGATAGATCTGCGCCATGGGTGGACTTCCGATTTTCGCATGGCGACGGGTTGGGAGCAATCGGGCGGAGGAACGCGCCATCGGTGCCCGCGAGGGCGAGGCCAGGTTCCCGGCGCCGGTGCTTCGGGTCGCCGGCACCGAACCTCCGAACATCGTAGCGGCGGTGGTGGATGGCGAGGCCACGATCGAGCCGTTGACCGAAGGCCCCGGCTACTTCGCGCTCAAACCCGCCGAGCTGCCCCTGCCCTGCTGCGTGCGGAGCAGGCCGCAAGAACCTGCTCCGCACCCATGGTTGCCGCTTGCTATTTGCAGGTCGTTCCGTTGACGGCGAACGACGTAGGCGACGCGTTGGTGATTCCGTTCCAGTTTCCGTTGAATGCCGGTCCCATTATAGTGGTGCCGGCGGGGATCGAAGCGTCCCAACTCGCGTTGGTTGCGGTTACGATTGCGCCGCTCTGGGTCCACGTGCCATCGTTCCACATATTCGCAACTGTCTGCCCATTGGGGAAGGCCCAGGTGAGTGTCCAACTACTGATGGCTGCCGTTCCCGTGTTCTGGATGGTGGTCGTCGCTCCGAACTGCATGTTGTTCTGCATCGAACTCTTGTAGACGACCTGGCATGCGAAGCCGTTTGCCGCTGAGGTAACGACCAGTTGGAAGGTGGTGGATCTGGACATCGCGCCGTAGGTAGCCGTGATGGTAATCGGGTACGTGCCGGGGGTGGCCCAACTGTAGGCCGAGAACCTGTAGGCGGTCCCGGTGCGGGTGGGGCTGCCGACGGGCGAAATACCGATTCCGTTAAGGTTTCCGCTGACGCTATACGCCGTTACGGTACCGCTGAATCCGCCCGAGGGCGTTACCGTGACGGTCTCCGTCCCGCTGCTGCCCTGAGCGAAGGACAAAGTGGGCGGCGTAGCGCTCAGCGTAAAGCCAGGGGCGGCAGTGGCGGTGAGGGAGATGGAGTTGAGTACGGTCAGCCCTCCGGACGTTCCGGTGAGCAAGATCGTGTACGTGCCTTGGCAGGCCGAGGTGTTGTTGGCCATGAACGTGAGCGTGCTGACCTGAGTGAGGAGGTTGGAGACCTCAGGGGTGGGGTTCGGGGAGAACGAGGCCGTAACGCAGGGAGGCAGATCCGCGGCGGAAAGAGTTACATTGCCGTCGAATGCGCCCACGCCCTTTACAGTAAAGGCGTCGCTGGCCGTTCCGCCCTGCCCTGTAAAGATGGTAAGAGCGGTGTACGCAGGATTTATAGTGAAGGTCGCCCCCTTGACGGTGAGCATGATATTGACGGATGAGTATCCTCCGGGGACAAAACCGGTGACCGTGAGCACGTACGTGCCGGGGACGACGTGGGCGCTGCACGTCAGCGTGAGCGTGCTGGACCCGGGGACCGTGACGGGGTAAGGGTTGAAGTTGGCCGAGATACTGCCACCGGACAATCTTGTGGTTTGGGCGTCAAGGACAACCGTGCCGGTGTATCCGCTGAAGGCCACATTGATGGTGACGGACGCGGAGCCCCCCTGGTCAATGTTGATCGCGCTGGACGAGGCGGAGAGTCTTAAGCTCGGCGCTGATGTTGCAAGCGGCGGATACGAGTTCTCCACCAGTTGTTCGAACTCGCTCGGCCAAAAAAGACCCGCGGCCGGAGGGTTCGGAAGCGCGTCCGTCGGGCCGCCGGCGCTGGCATTGATGTTGGCTGGGTTGCAGTTGGGATCCCCTGCGGTTTCCGTGACGCCGTTGTACACGCTGCCGGGATAGTCGCCGTCGGATTCTCCCGGCTTCTTGATCCAGACGTATGCCTCAAGGTTCTGGAACGGGGGATTGAAGCCGCCGGGGTTCACCTGCGGCAGCGCTCCTATCCCGGCATTGGCGATGTTGCACCAAACACCCCGCACAGGCCGTTGGTCGATCTTGGACGCCTTCACGAAAGTGTCGAGGAGCGTGCTAGTGCTCGCGGCAGCCGGCCGGTTCGGCCCGCCCCATCCGTTGCGCGAGGTATCGATCAGGAATCCGATCGTGCTCGGGAAGCCGGCGGCTACCATCTGCGTGTACAGAGCCTGGTCGTAGTCTTCCTCGTCGATATCGGGGTTGTACTGGTAGTACGTGGATTGGTAGACCTCGGCGCCGCCGACCGCCTCAGTCGCGGTCATGTACGGCTCCTTGGTCGGCGTATTGTTGGCGGTATTGCTGATGAACCCATCGATGGAGGCATAGCCGGCCGTGGTGCCCTTCACGACCGTATTGTAAAAAGCGACGGCGGCTGCCATGTTGCCGGGCCAGCCGAGCCACGCCGATTGTCCGATGTCAAGATATTGGTAGACGTTGGGCAAGGGGTGGAATTTATTGAGCGCGTACTGGATTCCCTGCACGTACACGCTGTTGGGCTGAGGCAGTCTGTTGGGCGAGGCGGCAATCACGCCGTCGTTGGCCGCGACGCAGTGGGGGGCCATCAAGGTGACGCCGTCCTTGTTGTAACCGACGTTGGTGACCAGGTTGGGAAGAGAATCGGGCTCAATGACCAGCACGAAGCGAAGGTTCGGTTCGCTCGAGTAGCGTTGGAGAGTGCTGTAGATGGGCGTGATGAAGTCTCGCTCGTAGGTTTGAATGCCGGACAAGGGTTGAGCGGGCCCTGGCGAGATGCTGATCTCGCCGTTGGATCCCAATGCGGAGCAGTCGCGCTGGGGCAGATCGTAAACCACGATGGTCATCACAATCGGCTGAGAGGATGTCTGTGCCTGGGCATACGCGGCGGCGACATTCTGCTGGAGGACCGAAATGGAGCTGATCTGCGTCAGCCAGATGGCTGTCGGTTGGTTGGCGACTGTATACATCTGGCCCTGGACCGTGGCATTCGATTCGGCCGCGGCGGCAGGCGCCACTTCCTGGGCGAAGTACGAGTCGAGGTACCAAGTTGCTCCAGCGTAGGGATTCGAAACGTGGGGCACCCCTGCGACAGCGCTCGGGGCAATAAGGGTTAACAGAATCGCGAGGACTGAAAAGTACCCGCTGAGCCGGTGAGCGCGCCCACCGGTGGAATTGAACTGCGGCAGATGCATCATTCGTTTCTCCTTTACATCACATAAACTGCTCGCCACACTCACTGCGTGAGCGCCTTTCCATACACGATGCCCGTGGCGTTGGACTTGGGTGCTGCGAGTCGGGCGATCGCGGACTAACCAGAAATCTGCATTTTGGGTTCAGGGGGGGTAAGACCACTCGACAGACCCGAACACACGCTTCCTTGACTCGTACTTGGTACTTTGGATCTAAGGGTAAAATGCATTATACATCGTGCGGTGCGTCGATGTCCCCCCCTTTTGGGGCGCTATTCGTCATGGAAGTATTAAAATTTGTTAATCTTCTGCGAGTTCCATCTCTTCCGCCGGGAGCCGTCTTCGCCCTAAGGGAAACATTCGAAACCGGGAAGTCCCGTATTTCTAACGCATTCCAGAAGCTCCTCACCGGCCATCGCCTCTAGTGGCCTGCCGGACAAAGTAGTTTCTGCAGCGGTAGCAGGAACAGGCACGGAATCCCGCCCCGCAAACGAGGGGGTATAGTACGCAAAGTACGTTCCGCGCTGGTGGATTCCGATAGTTCTTTGGCCTGTGGTGGCCTTGGGGGCCTGCGGGTCCGGATATACGATGACGGCGCCCGGCTCCAAGGAGGCGCTGAAGCCCCGCCGTGAGCGATTCGGTTGATTCGGGCGCCGCCGTCGGAACCGGCAAGAGCGGCTGCGACCTGGTCCGGTTGATCTCGGCCTGGGGCTTCGG
>PMEV01000042.1 GCA_003154855.1 Bryobacterales bacterium | reverse complement strand
ATAGGGTCTTCGCATCGAGCGAGAACGGTTTTTCCGCGTGCCTGAGATACCATTCGTTGATGGCGCGCCAGGTTTCGACCAGGTTATCTTCGAGGACGATCCGATCCGACCAGCGTTCCTCGGTCTGCGGATCATCCCGATTCGTTGAGAGCTTGTAGCACATGACCAACGGGCGCCCGAGCGTCTGCCGCACGGCAGCCTCCGAGCCGAATAGCAGGATAGCGGCGCGCGTTGCGAAGTGCTTGCCGTCCCGCTCCCGGATGAACCCCTTGCTGTGGAGGAACTCCAAATCGCTTGCGCTCTGATCGTATTTCTGACCTTTGGTCGCGAAGACAGAGCGGTACCAAGCCAGGGAGCTGTTGCTGAAGCATCTTTCGAGATTCAGGTCGGAGATTATGTGGCAGTCGTAGGGAACGATATCCGCGTCGCGCAGGAAGGCCTTGATCTGGTCTGGCGTGCAATGTTGATCCGAGCTCCCACGCCGGACGAACGACTTCCGCAAATCGCCGTTCAGGAAGACCGGCTTATCGCGGCGATGCACTTCCGGCACGTAGAAAACGAGCGCGCTCGCTCCGTCGCAGTCGATGAGTTTCTCGCTGACGTCCACTATCTTGCTGAGCTTCTGCCCGCTCCTAATGGTGTTCAGAAACGCGCTCTGCACCTTGTCAACTTCCAACACGCCGACCACGTTAAACTTGCCGTCGGCCTCCCTCACGCCGAAGACCAGGTAGCCGCCTGCGGTATTTGCGAACGCGGAAACCGTTTCGTAAGCGCTGTTTGGAACGTCGCGCGCAGCTTCTTTCACTTCCAAATCGTTCCACTCGATACCGGACAGCCGCTCAAGGAATTCGTCTCTAGTCATGCTACTGATGTCAGGCTCCAGTCTCTATGAGTTCCCGCAGAAAGCGCATGATGCGATCCCGGTTGCCGGTCAAACTGGAGAACTGTTTCTCGCAGACGTCGGTAAACCTGGCCAGTACCTTCCTGTTGACCTCCTCCTGGTCTTCGAAGACGCCCAAAGACTGATGCGTCATTCCCCACTTCTCGAATTGCAGCAGCGCAATCGTGGCGTCGCGCGTGCGGTCGTCGTTGGGAAGGGCGAACACCATCAGGGGCCGGCGCATGCCGTTGATCCGGCAGTCCACTGTGTAGCTGGCCTGGGGATCATGCGCAGGGTCGTGCCAATCAAAGGTCCGTCGCGTGTCCGGGACCGTTTCCTCGATGAGCGCCTGGAAGTCTTCCATGAAAGTGGAACGTACTCGCTCGCGAGTTAGGAAGGTAACATCCGTGACCTTGAGCAGCGCCTGCACGAAGCTGTAGAGGGCGTCGCCAAAACGATCCTCGGCAACACGAGCGATCAGTTCGCCATCGCGGTCCTCGACGCGGAATGCTGAGAGCGCGCTACTGATGATTTTCTGGCGTGTCCCTTTCTGGAAGTCCTTTTCGTCGAGGTCGTAGGTGAGGTGCATGTAGGTGTGTCCCTCATCCGACAAGATCCACGTGTTCTCCTTCTTTTTCAGCACGATGGCGAGATGATCCCCATCTTCGAAAAGGAACGGGGTAAAGACGCGGAACCGCTCATCGCCTTCCAGTACGATCCGGATCTTCGCGCAAACCTTCTCGCGGAACGACTTTTCGATGACGGCTGTGTTCATACCACCCCCTCGTCAAAAAGATCGATCTGCGGACTCAGCGGCAACTCAAATCCGCAGTCNNTCAGTGGCCTCCGCAAAGGCGTCCTCTCGTGTTCCTAACTCCTGGTACCGCTCGGTTGCCATGTGGATGTGGAAGTCGTAGAACGTACTTTGCTCAATCTGATTCGTGTGCTCATGGCTCTTGCCGTTGTGACGGCGCAACCGGAAAAGTTGGCTGCTCCCGGCCGGGCACGCGGCCAGGATGATCGAGAAGTCCAGGACATTCAAACTGTTCTGCCGCGCAATCAAGCGGAACTCAGTGCCAGCGGCACCGGTAACGGAGAGTTCCGCTTCGCGGTGGCCCCGCTTCTCACGGAGCTTCAGCTTCTTGCGATACTCCTCAGGCAACGGCTTACGCTCCGCGAGCAGTTGTTGGATCTCCGAATCTGTGTAGCGGGCTGCCATCTCCAATCACTCCAGGACCACACGGATCTTCGTGGGGTCTTTGCCTTTGCTGATCTCAACTAGGTAATCCTCAAAACGCTTCTTCAGTTCCGGCACTGTCACGGGCGATCCAGCCGCAAGCAACGCCGCACGAAGACTTTCGGTGGTGATAACGACCTTCGACAAGCCGGACAGAGCCTCCTGGAGAGCCGCCACGAAGTCGTGGTTCACATCATCTGGCAGCGCGCGCGTTGCCAGAAAGGCATCAACGATCTTCCGGGGCACCGGTTTGAGGAGCCCAAGGTTCTGCTGTGTGGTCGGGTCCTCCAGATTGTTCAGGAGCGTCTTGGTCCAACCTTCGTGCAACCGATCCAGCTCATCCTCCAGCTTTCTGACAGCCTGGCTCGCGGGGGCGGAATCGGGTTCTGAAACCAGCCGAAAATTGCAGTGCTGGCACACAGGTGACGCATCGNNGAAGCACGTTCGCAAACCACCTAGACGGTTCTGGTAGTCGCTAAGCTGCTGCCGGGGCATCAGCTCAATGGTCGAGAGTCTCTGCAACTGCCCCAACCGGGTGTCCTTCGCCAACTGTGACTTCAGCTTGTCGTCTTTCGCACCCAGCCGCGCGCGGCCGTGAGCCGTGACGTAAAGGTCCGAGTAATCCTTCTTCAAGCCGGATAGCTTCTGCAGGCCCTGCTGCCGGAATGAGTGCGATTCACGTCTCCCGGCATCGAGCATATCCGAGAGCAGCTCGTGGCGCANNATGATCGCTGGGCAGAGCCGCTTCCGCAGTAGCCAGATAGGAGGCGAGCGGACTGAACTCCGCGGCGATCACCTGGAACGCTTCCACCTGTCTGAGTGCATCCAGGCCATCGCGTTTGGCGGTCACATCCTGTGGCTCATGGCGGAAGTTCTTAAGCTGCCCGGCAGTCGTATAGGCCTGGAGAGACTCCAGGAACTGCTTGGAGTCATCCATGCGGCAGCGCAGCGCCTCCGAATCCTCCGGCGAAAGCAGGTTGCGCGCCCAGAGCTTCATGCCGCCTTGCAACGCTTGTTGCGCCTGGACAATCCGCTCGGTAAGTCTCTTGGATTCACCGGCCAGAGTTCTCACAGCGTTGCCGGCCTGTTCGCCACCCTGTGTGAGCGCCTGTGCAAGACCGGGAGGCTGGCCCAATAGCTCAAATAGGGCCTTGAGCGCCGGGAGATTCCAATCTTTGGGCCGCTCGATGTGCTTGAAGTTGATCAGTTCATCTAGCGGCGTGGCCGTCAACTGGGCGATATTCGTTGCATCGAGCTTCTTGCCGGGGATCGCAAGCACCAGATCGCCGGAATGCACCAGCGCGCAGAGCAGGACCACCAGCCACTCGGGCTCCAGACGGAAGTGGTCGGGCGCGAAGTATTCAACGCCGTGGACTTCGTGCACCAGTTCACTCCGGTTCACAACTTGGCCGTGGCCCTTCTTCTTCAGCATGTCGACGACCTGGCCGGCGAACTTTGACTTCGCCGAATCCAGCCGCTCACCGTCCAGCAACTCCAACGCTTCGAGCACCGCAGTGCCAAGCTTCGTCCGTGGACCGCCGGCGATGGCTTTCAATGCATCCTGGGTCGCCAACTCGCGGTTGGCGGTCGTGATGAGGAGTGAGAACGCCGGGTAACTGGGCGCGATATCTTCGAAGTGCGGTGCCAGGCAGATCGAGCCAACCGCATTCACGACGTCGCGCACGTTGATGCGGCCGCCGGTGCCAACCAATTTGCCTTTCACCCAGCCCAACAGCGGCTTGGCTTTCCCCTGGTAGGTGACTTCGAAGGCCGTGGTCATGTGCTCCTGCAGCCACTTCACCAGATCCCGCAGAAATCCAGTTCCCTTGCGTTCGTAAGTGTCCTTGGCGTTCCCCGACGATGTCGATGCGAGGTTAACCGCCGCGGAGTAGCTGCGAAGGATCGTTCGGAAGGCGTCATCGCCGCCCGTGAGGCTGAAGAACACCTCGTCCTTTTGGGCATCCCAGTTTTTTCGTGGTGGGTCGAACGGCTGAAGAAAGTAAAGGTAGAAATCACGGGGCGGTGCTGCTGTCGAACGATCATTGGGTGCGCCGAAGAAAAGATATCCCCGGCGGGCGACCTTCCGCTCGATCCATTCGAGTTCGTGCTCCCAGATGCGGTATCCGTTAATGTAGGTCTGGTCCGTACACTCCATCACCCGTTTGAGCGCTTCATAGTAGTAGCGGTCCAGTTGGGTGGAATCCAGGGATTCAGCCCGTTTTTCGATGATGGCGTCGTAGTCCTCGGTTTTTTTCAGGTCCAGGTAGACCTGACCATTGTCATGGTTCTGTGAGATGAACTGGCCGCTGACGGTGCTCTTGATCTGGCCAACCACGTTCTCAACGTGTGTCAGAAGATCCGCAGCCCCATCCCCTCCCATAGCGGCAACTTCGGCTTGGTAGAGGCAAAGAGTGTCGCGCAGTTCCGCCGCCGTGGGCCCAACCGGAACATGGATGTCTCCGGTCGTGAGCCGGTGGACCGAAAGCGCCTGGATGATTCGCCGCGCCATCGGCTTNNCGGCTTCATGGGGAAGGCAGCGTCGACACGAGATTCCAGCACCTGGCTGCAGTCGATGACCGCGCGAATATCCGGGACGGCACGGAAGGACGGGTTTTCCCGCAGGGTGTTCCAGTAGTTGTCGTAGGCGATCAGCCCCGGCTCGTTCATGGGCAACGATTCGTTGAGCTTCTTGCGCATTGCAAGCGAGAGGCTCTTGAGCACTTCACGCTTCTCCACCGCCGTCACGCGCTCGAAGGTGTCGATGTAGTCCGGATGCACAGGAAACAGCCGGACGAACTCGTCCATGCGCTCGTTCATGTTGCCGTAGAACTTCGCGAAAGGCAGCAGGTACTCCCGTATCTGAGCCTGCTGGGCCGGCGTCTTTCGCAAGAGCCGCTCCGCGACAACGAACTTCACGTCGCTCCGGGCGATGAGGATCTGCTCGAAGCGATCCTTGACTCGGCGCAAACTTGCCGAGACAAAGGAGAATCGCGGGCTGTCGAAAATGGCTTCCTGGATTCCGGCGACGAAGCGGAAGCGCAAATCTTTGCAGACCTCGCCCACTTCGCGGAGGAAGTTCAGATCGAGGATCAGTTCCTGATCTTTCCGGCTTCGCAGGTAGTCGAGCAGCTCGTCGACAACGACGAGGAGACCGTGGTCGGGATACTTTCGGTGGAACAGCGCCATCATCTCTTCGAAGCCGCGCTTGTTGTTTGTAACAGTGGCTGCGGATGGGAAGGTGAAGCTGACGCTCAGCTTCGAGAGATGCTCTTCGATTTCCGCGGTGAGGATGTCGCGGAGGGACATCGTCACTGCGCCGATCTCGGTGCGGATCACCTTGAACTTGCCGGCGATCCGCTGCGCGGCCTTGGCCACCGGCACGCACCGCACCAGTGGCAGCGTAGCCGCATCTTCCGCGACGGCTGAAAGAACCGACATCAGGTGGGATTTACCTGTGCCGTAGTTGCCCACGACCATCAACCCCTTGTTGTCTGAGGGCGCGTCGAACTGAAGGTCTGGAATGACCAACGACGTCAGCTTCTCCGCCATCTCATCCGAGATGACGTAAGTGGACACGAGCTGCTTCGCCGCGTCCATCTGATCCGCGTTGCGGAGTTGTACCACCGACTCAATCGGTTCGAATTGGATTAGATCGCCGTATTTCATCTCTCTACCTTCGCGGGCTCACACTCTATGCCTGAGGCAAACAACCAGCAGATCTGCCGATGGGTATCGCCGAAACTCCGGGTGCTCGGGCACCGCATACGTCAAATGCCCACCATCCAGATCGCCCAGCCAACTGGCAACGATGGTCCGATCCCTGGACAGCCCTTGCAACAGGCGCAGAGGATCTTGCTTGAGCACGGGATTGAAAAGAACCTCAGTATTGTCCAGGATCGTCAGGTCGCCTGGAAGTGCAGCAACCGCTTCCTCCATCAATCTGGGCAACTGAAGGACCCGCTGGCGCTCAGTCAGGTCCAGAAGCCGTCGCGAGATCTCCGCGCCGACGTTGAACACGGGAACCTTTTCGGCATCAGCCAGGGCACGAAGAACCGCCGTCCTGCCGCTGCCGGAAGGCCCGACCAGGAGCACCAGCCGGTTGTAGTTGTCGGCGATTCCCGAGAGCCGCTGCCGAATTTGATCCACTGCACTCTGCGTCTGCATTGCCTATTTGTCCGGTTCGCTCGCGGCGCCGCTCCTCACCCACGCGTCAATTTCTTCCTTCCTGAACTTCCAGAGACGCCCCACCTTGTGCGCGGGCATAGTGCGACGGGTAATCCACTTGTAGACCGTGTCCCGCTTGATCCCGAGGTAGTCAGCCAGTTCATCGACCGACAGCCATCGGTCGTGCACCTGAGAGGTGGGTGGACTATTCATGGCATTTGTCCAATAGATCAGCATACAGCATACTGCATCCGGAAGGACCCGGGCAGTCCAGTGCTTGAGCATTTGGAACGGGTGCCGAGGGCTTAGGATGAGCATACGCCGCCGATCGAGGTTGTCCTGGGCACCGACGGGGGCAACGTTTTCGGCGCGGTCCCACCGAGTGTACTGGGGAGAATCGAGGTGACGATTCTACTCGCGCCCGAGTCCGACAGCGGACTCCCGCGAATCACGCATCCGTACGATCACAATGATGGCAGGTTCAACTTTCAGGGTGTCGCCCCAGGGGTTTACCGGGTGCATGCTTTGCAGACAGCGCCTCAGGTTGAGTTCGCGGCGCCGGAGATTCTCCGTATCCTTCAGCGGACCGGAAGGCGCGTCGAGGTGAAGCCGAACGGCGAAGTCGAGATCGAGATAGATCAGTGGACGGAGGCGCTGAGATAAGACGGCGGCTAGGGTTCGGCCGCCGGGAACCTGCCGCAGAGGGAAGCGCCGGTGGGCAATTTGCGCTGCAGGGCGACGCAGGTGAGATTCCAGGTGTTGCCCTCCTGCGCGGGGCGGTTCGAGCGGATCATGCGCACTCGCATCCAGGGGACCTCCCAGGCCCAGTCGGCCACTTCCTCCTGCACTGCCGTTCCGGCCTTCTGCCAGAGCGATTGGAAGGCGCGGACCTGGGCGGAGAGTCCGGCGCGGGTGAGGGCAATGTAATCGTTGACGGAGAGGGACTTGGCGTAAAACAGGTCGTCGCGAGATACGCCGTAGGCCTCGATTTCGTTCAACATGGTTTTGAGATCGGAGGCGTCGTCGTTCAGGCCTCCCGCACCCTCTACGTGCCCGAATTTCTTCTGTGTGTAATGCACCAGCTCGTGAATGATGGAGCCGGCCAGGGCGTCCGGCGATTCAGGCCCGATTCCGCCGAGGCAGCGGCCCAGGTCCGGAGTGACGCGGGCACAGGCGATGAACGCCGATTCGTAAAGATGCAGCGTGCCGCCGGCGGAGGTATCCATGGGCGAGGCATCCGCGGGGTTGCCGGTGTTGACTTGCGGCGGCTGGCCGTAGAGCTTGCTGAGGGAGACTTCCGGATTGCCGATCTTTTCGCGCGCCGCGGCGCGCTTCAGGAGACACTCGCCGAAGGGCAGCATGGCGCCGGGAGCGGAGAATTCGCCGGTAGATTGGTTCAGAAAACCGGCGATCACAAAGCCCAGGATTTCGAATTTCACGCGGGTGCGTTCTTTATCGCCGCCGAGGGAGGCATAGGCAGCCCTCTGGCTGGAGGCTTCGGCTTGGACGAGGGCGATGAGCTTGGTGTAGTCCGCGGCCATCTTGCGTTGGATCTCCGGGTCCAGGGCGGCGAAGGTGCGGGAATAGGGGCGGTCGGCCAAGGCCTCATAGCAGGGCGAGCCCGAGCAGGGATCGGTGTTTCGCATGCGCGGGCCGGGGCAGGTATTGACGCAGGCCAACTCTTCGTACTTGGAGGCGCCTCTCTCGCTGATGTTGAAGGTCAGGCAGGTACCGCCCCAGTTCCGGCCCGCTAAACCGCCGAAGCAGGGAACGTCGAACATGCCGGGTTTCATCTTGCGGGGGCAGGGGCCGGAGGCGAGATTGTTGACGACCAAGCGCCGGCTGAGATCACTCACGGTAACAGCGCGTGGGGCGGCCGGGGCCGGCGGGGCGGCCAGGGATGGGAGGACGGCCAGGAGTGCGAGAACTGGCGGGATGTGGGATGGCATACCCATTGAGGATACATCCAGCGGCGGTGGGGAGGTGAACGGATATTCTCCGGGCGGCGTGGTGCGAGCGGGCATCCACTGTCTGTATTCAGCGCGAGGATGGCTGGGCCGGGCGGGGTGCTGCCAGGGTGTTCTCGTGGTGCTTCGCCAGAGAACGTGATTGCCCCTATTGCGGGGCGACCGCGGTGGTGGGGGTCATCGTTCAATGCGCGATGGGCTGGGCTGCTCGCGGTTTCTGGCGTCATCCACATGATCGAGTACTTCATTACGAACAGGACCGGCGACGTGTCCGAGTTCGCAGGAGAGGGGCTTCTACACCCGCCTTCTGAACCCATGTAGTTGGGAAAAACCCTTCCCGCCGTCAAACGCCAGAGAACTCCCGTTATCTTGCAT
>PMEV01000207.1 GCA_003154855.1 Bryobacterales bacterium | reverse complement strand
ACACCTTCGTGCGCATGCTGCGGGCGCGCGGCCGCCGGGTCGAAGTGCAGAACTACATCGACAACACCGGCGTCCAGGTGGCGGATGTGGTGGCGGGCTTCCTGCGTTGGCAGGGCCGCAGCCCCGCCGAGGTGGCCAAACTGGCGCTCGAAAGCCCGCGCTTCGACTATCTCTGCTGGGACCTCTACGCGCGGACGTCCGCTTACTACCACGAGAACCCGGCCGCCCTCGCTTGGCGCCAGGAGACCCTGCACGCCATCGAAGCGGGCCAGGGCGCCGCGGCCGAAATGGCGCACATCGTTTCCGACGCCATCGTCCAGGCCCACCTGAAAACGATGTGGCGCCTGGGCATCGTCTACGACGTTCTGCCGCGCGAGAGCGAGATCCTGCACCTGAAGTTCTGGGCGACCGCCTTCGATCTGCTGCGCGAGCGCCAAGCCATCTACCTGGAAACCGAGGGCAAGAACACGGGCTGCTGGGTGATGCCTGGCGCGGCCTTTTCCGCCGACGCCGGCGCCGAGGATAGCAAGGTGATCGTCCGCTCCAACGGCACCGTGACCTACGTCGGCAAGGACATCGCCTACCAGCTTTGGAAGTTCGGCCTGCTGGGCAAGGATTTCTTCTACCGCCCCCTTATGACTTACCCGAACGGCCACCAGTTGTGGGTCACCACCGACCAGCCGCAACCCGCGCATCCCGGCTTCGGAGCAGGCGCGCGGGTCTATAACGTCATCGATTCGCGCCAGTCCTATTTGCAGGATGTGGTGGTGGCCGGCCTCCGGGCGCTGGGTTTCGAGGAGCAGGCCGCGCGCAGCGTGCACTTCTCCTATGAAATGGTAGCGCTCTCGCCGCGCTGCTCCGCCGAGCTGGGCATCGCGCTCTCCGAAGAGGACCGCAACCGGCCCTACATCGAGGTCTCCGGACGCAAGGGCCTCGGAGTGAAGGCCGACGATCTCATCGACAAGCTGATCGAAGAGGCGCTCGACGAAGTGGTCTCGCGCCATCCCGAAGACCCGTCCGAGAAGCAGCGCCAGGTGGCCACCCAGATCGCGGTGGGCGCGCTGCGCTACTTCCTGCTGAAATTCACCCGGAATTCCGTGATCGCTTTCGATTTTCAGGAGGCGCTCAGCTTCGAGGGCGAGACCGGCCCCTACGTCCAGTACGCCACCGTGCGCGCCCGCAACATCTGGCGCAAGCTCGAGGAGCGCGGCGAGGCGGTGCCGGATTTCGCGCGCGAGCTGACCCCGGAGGCGATGGGCCGCCAGCTCCGCTCCGAGCCCCTCTGGCAGCTTGTGGTCGCCGCCTCCAAGGCCGATGCTGCGATCGAGCGCGCCATCGTCGCCGGCGAGCCTGCCCACGTCGCCCGCTACGCCTTTCAACTGGCCCAGGCCTTCAGCAACTTCTATCACGAATACCCGGTCATCGCCGAGGAGCATCGCGAGAAGAAGGTCTTTTTGCTGTGGCTCACCGGCTACCTCCGCCGGCAACTCGAGCGCACGCTGGCCGTGCTGGGCATCGACGTTCCCGAGTACATGTAGCCTCCCCTCCGCCGCCCCACAATAAATCCGCCGCGCCCCTGTGTTCTCGCCGCATAATAGATCGATGAGGTTGCGGACACGATGAAGACCCAGTGGGAGAGAATCATCCGGCAGAAGATGGCGCCCGTGGAGTTGATCGCCGGCGAAGGATCGTCGATCTACAAGGTCAGAGGGGAGAAGGCTACCGTCTGGGTCATCACCGAGCTGGGTGATTTCCCGCCGCCCTTCCCGCCCCTGGATAAGTTCGAAGCGAGTCCGTCGGGGGGAAGGGAACTTACCCTCGATGTCGCGGACCCCGATTTCCTGATGGTAACCAAGACCATTGGTGTCGCCGAAACCGCCCACTACATTCCCTGGGAGAGGATCGTCGATATCGTCTTCCGTTCCATGACCTGAGGCCTATGGACGGCCCGGCTGGCGGCCAAAGAGCGAGAGATGCTCCGCGCTCGGTTCGGCCTCGCCAGGGCAGCCGTCCTGCCTGTCGAAGCTGATGCCGGTCGTCTGAAAGCGGTGGTTCTCCGCTTGCTGGATCGGGAAATAGACCGGCAGCGGCTCGGGCAGATCTTTGTCGGCGACCGTACTGAAAGTTTTCTTCACCTGCGTTCCCGAACCAAGCGGTGAGGCGATGGCCGCCGCCGTCGCACAGGTGCGCGGCCCTCACGCTCAGCTACTAAAGAGCGCTGGGCAAGCGATGGTTGGAGACTCGCAACTGGCGATGCAGGATTTGGCGATCCGCGGTGAGGGATGACGAGCGCGCTTCTCGGCTGACTTTCACAACAAAACGCTTGACGTGTACGGCATGACCGTACATACTGGAACTACGAAGGGACGGCATGCAGCTTGTCCGCTTTCGCCACAAAGGACTAAGGCAGCTCCACGAAGACGGGAACGCCAAGGGGGTGCCGTCGGCGATGGCCGACAAGCTGCGCAAGCTTCTGTTCGCCCTCGAAACCGCCGAGACGCTGGAGCAGCTTGGATGGTTTCCGGGCTGGAAGCTGCATCCGCTTAAAGGCGACCTGAAAGGGTTCTGGAGCCTGACTGTCGCCGGAAACTGGCGCTTGATTTTCCGCTATGACGAACAGACGAACACCGCCGGCGATATTGACTTGATCGACTACCACTAGGAGGCTCGCAATGCCCATGAAGAATCCGCCCCACCCGGGCGATCTGATCAAAACCGAGATCGTGGAGGCCCTCGGCCTCGGCGTGTCGAAGACGGCGGAGATTTTGAAAGTGCGCCGCGCCACGCTTTCCGATCTTCTGCACGGCAAGGCGGCGCTAACGCCGGAAATGGCCCTGCGCATCGAAAAGGCCTTCGGACCGGACATGGACCACCTTCTGCGGATGCAGCTCGCCTACGACGTGGCGAAAACGCGAGAGCGCGCGCGGGACCTCTCGATCAAGCGCTACGTCCCTGCCTGAAGGCCGGGCGGGGAACGGGTCACACATGACTTTTGCCATCTACGAAAACGTCGGAGGCGCAGGGCGTGAGCCTCAGCAAGTTACAATCGCGCGTGTTGAGATCGTAATCGAGAATGTTCCAGATGGCGCCTCGCGCGAGGAAGTTGTGCAGAGACTGTTTTTGGCAGCGGTTCACCTTGAAGAACATGCCCTACTCGCTGCTGAGCCGGAATGGCCGGAGGACGTACGCAGACAGGTGAATTCAGTCGGTATTCTCATTAGACGGTGCTCATGGCACAACCTGCGGTGACAACCGAACTCCAGCCCAACACCTTCAGCGGTTGCCTACAGGATGTCGAGGCTAGCGGCACCGGAGGTTTTCACGCCAGGCGACTATCGGTGATCATGCTGGGTATGGAGCGGCCCGTATCGAGGTCGTGCAACGCGCCGGGCGCTCGAACGCGAAAACCGCCCAGCATTGGGGTTATCGGCCTGTCCCGAAGCGATAGCCGGACAGCAATGCGTCTGAGTCATCACCGAGCTGGGTGATTTCCCGCCGCCCTTCCCGCCCCTGGATAAGTTCGAAGCGAGTCCGTCGGGGCGAAGGGAACTCACCTTAGATGTCGCGGACCCCGATTTCCTGATGGTAACCAAGACCATCGGTGTCGCCGAAACCGCGCACTACATCCCCTGGGAGAGAATCGTCGATATCGTCTTCCGCTCGATGACCTGAGGCCTATGGGCGGCCCGGCTGGGGGCCAACGGGCGGGGGGTGAGCAGCGCTCGGAGAGGCTTGGCCAGGGCAGCCGCCCTGCCTGTGGAAGCCGATGCCGGTCGTCTGAAAGCGGTACTTCCCCTTTTGCTGGACCAGAAAACAGACTCGCAGCGGCTCGGGCAGTTCTCTGTCTGAAGCTCGCTTTTGCAGCAGCCAAGTACTTGTCGAAGCAGAATCGCGGATGCTGACAGTTCCCATTGCCGCTTTGGGCCACCCATAAGCGGTGCAGGAGCGCGGCAAGCCCTCTGCCAACCAGCCTGNNTCGGGCTCCACGGTCTTGGCGAGCGCGAGGGCTTTCTCGTAATATGGGCGTGCTTCGGCGCGCTGGCCGGCCCCGTCCAAAACGCCGGCCACCGTGGCGTTGACGCTCACGGAATCGGGCGCGAGGGCCAGGGCTTGGCGCGCTTCGGCCAGCGCCTCGGGGACCTTCTTCTCTTGGAGCAGGAAATCGGCCTTCTGCCCGTGGCTTAGCGCGCCGGCCAGCGGAATCTCGAAGTGGCCGTTGAAGACGAAGACGCCGTAGTCGATGGCATCGTCCGGCTTCATGGTACGGAACCGCTCGTAGGGGTTCNNGTGGACCGGGGCCGAACTCGAACCCGGAGAGCACCCCGGCGCTGATGAGCACAGGGCCGTCGATTGCGGACGGAGCGTTGGCGGGTTCGCCCACCCCCAATGAATCGGCAGTGGGCAGCGCCTTGCAAGGAATGCCATAGTAGGTATAGTCGAGCACACCCTCGCCAAAGTAGGCGAACCAACAGTTCTTTATCCCCCGCGCATCCAGATAGCGCTTCACCNNACATCAGATAGCGCTTCACCGATTTCATCTGCTGGGCCCAGTCGGCGCTGGAATCGGTCAGGTACTCGTGGACCATCATCGGACCGCCCACGGCTTCGTTCGCGTAAGAGACATAAGCCGGATAAACGCGCGAAACTGAAATGGCCTGGAAGATGAGCAGAGCGATCGCCGCATACAGGGCCTTGCGGTTATTCCGAACAACGCTCCACACCGCGCCACCAATCGACACGAAGAGGAAAACGTAGACCGGCAGCATGTGGCGTATGCCGATATTCATTCCGCCCGCGATCGAAGCCGCCATATAGACTACCGGGGGAATCGTCAGATACAGAATTTCCCGCCACTTATTGAATCGCCGCGTGGCGACCGCCCATACCAGCGCCCCGAGGAGAATCAGGAAGGTCAGCGTGGACTTGATGAGCATGCCAACCGGGAAGTAATACCAGAGGCCCGTCGGATAGCTCTTGCCGAACAGGAAGCTGTGGTATCCCACCGACTTGGCGAGGACGTCGCTCAGCCCAAAGAGATAGGACTCGGGGAGCAGGCGCAACTTGGCCATTTCCCCGACCACGGCGGCTTGGGTCTTGCTCGGAATGCCCCCGATGCTGACCTCAAGCGCCGGCGACAGCTTCCTGCCCTCGCCGCGCGCCTCGTAGCGGAAACAGTAGAACGCCCACAGAATGCCTACCGCGATCCCGCTCANNGATGCAAAGGCCAGGCCCGCCGCCGCGCCAACCGCGACCAACCGCCACAAGGTGGGCGAATTCCAGTAGCGGTAGAAGGCGTAGACCGTTGCCAGCAGGAAGCACGATTGCGCTGAATCGGTGGTTACTACCCCGCCGTGGGCAAGCACGGTCGGATCGAAAGCCATCAAACCAAGCGCGAGGAATCCGGCAGCCGTGCCGAAGAACTCGCGAGCCGTCAGGAAGACCACCGTCGCCAACAGGAGCGTGAACAGCACGGCCGCCATGCGGGCACGGTACGCAATCGTGTTGGCGTCGTTCTTGTAGATAAAATCCTTGCCGCCAAGGAACGCCTCTGTTTCATACCGCCGGTCGAGCAGCGGGGGCATCTTGAGTTGCATACCAAGCAGCGGCAGAGTAGCCACCAGTTTGACCAGCGGTGGATGCTCCGGATTCAATCCGAAATCCTTGTGCATCCACGACATGTACCCGGCGTAGATGTGATTGCCTTCATCCCAGGTGAGCGAATTGGCATCCGCTATGCGGGAGTATTGGAACGCGAAGAGAGCAAGAAAACAGATCAGGCCGCCGATGGTGAGTAGGCGGCGGTTCCCGTCGAGTCTCGTCATAGGCAATCTCCATTTTG
>PMEV01000020.1:322-8564 GCA_003154855.1 Bryobacterales bacterium | reverse complement strand
AACAGCAGCGCCTTGAAGAACGCATGCGTCACCAAGTGGAAGATGCCGGCCCCAAACGCGCCCGTGCCCACTCCCAGGAACATGTAGCCGAGCTGCGAGACCGTCGAGTAGGCGAAGACTTTCTTGATGTCGTTCTGCGCCAGGCCGATGGTGGCCGCGAAAAGCGCCGTGGCCAGGCCAATCAGCGCGGCCATCTCCATGGCCATCGGCGCTTTCAAGTACACCGGCGCACACCGCGCCACCATGTACACGCCCGCAGTCACCATGGTCGCCGCGTGGATCAGGGCGGATACCGGCGTGGGGCCTTCCATCNNCCATCGCGTCCGGCAGCCACACGTAGAGCGGAATCTGCGCCGATTTCCCCGCCGCCCCGAGCAGCAGCAGCAGGCCCGCGAGCGTGAGCGTCCCCACGCTATGCTCCGCCGGCCATCCGCCCAGCGATCCGAACACCTTCGCGAAATCCAGCGTGTTGAAGTTAATCCCCACCAGCAGCACCGCCAGCGTGAATCCGAAATCGCCGATGCGGTTCACGATGAACGCCTTGTTCCCCGCGTTGGTTGCGCTCTGCTTCTCGAACCAGAACCCGATCAGCAGGTAGCTGGAGAGCCCCACGCCTTCCCAGCCCACGAACATCAGCAGGAAGTTGGCGGCCAGCACCAGCGTCAGCATGAAGAACATGAACAGGTTCAGGTACGCGAAGAAGCGGGCGTAGCCGCCGTCGTGCGCCATGTAGCCCACGGCGTAGATATGGATCAGCAGCCCGACTCCGGTCACCACCAGCAGCATCACAGCCGTGAGGTGGTCGGCCACGAAGTCGCAACCCACCACGAAATCGCCCACGCGAATCCAATCGAAGTAGTGCTCGAGGGGCGCGCCGCCGCTCCACACCACCTTCAGCACCCACAAGAACGCCAGCGTCACCGAGCCGATGGCCACTCCGTTGATCGCCGCCTTGGGCAAGCGCCGCCCGAGCAGTCCGTTAACGAGGAAGCCCGCCAGAGGAAGCGCCGGTATGATCCACAGATGCTGCATCTAGTTCTTCATCGAGGCGACTTCGTCCACATGCAGAGTCGCGCGGTTCTTGAACACGGTGAGGATGATGGCCAGGCCCACCGCGGCCTCCGCCGCCGCCACCACCATCACGAAAAAGGTNNCCCGCCACGCCCAGCGTGAACAGGATGGCGCTCAGCGCCAGGTACCAGGCCAGCGGCACGCTCTGTGGCATTTATTCCAGCTCCTTGTAGCCCAGCACCACCGCGCCTACAATCGCGATCAGCACCAGCAGCGAGGTGATCTCGAACGGCAGCAGGTAGGTGGTGAAGATCGCGCGCCCCACATTCTCGGCCGTCCCGCCGGTGTAGCCGCCGAACCACACTCCCTCGGAGTGCGGGAACGCCCGCCAGACCACGAACCCGAGGATAGCGATCAGGGCAATTAGCAGCGGGCCGCCCGCGAGGCGCGCCATCCACGCGCCGCGCGACTTCGCCTCCGAGCCCGCGTTCACCAGCATGATCACGAAGGTGAACAGCACCATGATGGCGCCCGCGTACACGAACACCTGCGCCGCCGCGATAAACTGCGCCCCCAATTGCAAATAGATGACCGACAGCGAGGCCATCGTCCCGATCAGCGCCAGCGCGCTCTCGACCGGGTGTTTCCGCAGCACCACGTTGATGCCGCACACGATCGCGACCGCGGCGAAGAGGACGAACAGTATCGTAGTCATCGCTCAGCCCACCCACGCAACCAGCAGCGCGGTGATCAGCAGATTCGCCATCGCCACCGGGAACATGAAACTCCAGGCGAACCGCATCAACTGGTCGTAGCGCAGGCGCGGCATGGTCGCCCGCACCCACATGAAGATGAACAGCAGCACTCCCGTCTTCAACAGGAACCAGAATAGCGGCC
This sequence comes from Bryobacterales bacterium, assembly GCA_003154855.1. Taxonomy (GTDB): domain Bacteria; phylum Acidobacteriota; class Terriglobia; order Bryobacterales; family Bryobacteraceae; genus Fen-330. The sequence goes on along the minus strand of PMEV01000020.1, from coordinate 6,656 downwards.
CCACGAACGGCACGGCGTCCAATCCCGGAAACGGCGGCAGCCAGCCCCCCAGGAACAGCACCGTCCCCAGCGCGCAGATGGTGATCATGTTCGAATACTCCGCCATGAAGAACCCAGCGAACTTCATGCTGCTGTATTCGGTATGGAAGCCCGCCACCAGTTCGGTCTCGGCCTCGGGCAAATCGAAGGGCACGCGATTGGTCTCCGCGAAGGCCGCCACCGTGAACACCGCGGCTCCAATCACCTGCGGGAACGGCAGGCGAAACACGTTCCACGCCGGCAAGAAACCCCAGTAGTAGTGCGCTTGCGAGGCCACGATCCCGCGCAGACTCAGCGTGTTCGACATGAGCAGCGGCGCGGCTACCGTCAGCCCCAACGGCAGTTCGTAGCTGATCATCTGCGCCGAAGCCCGCAGCGCCCCCAGCAGCGGATACTTGCTATTCGACGCCCAGCCCGCGAGCACCACCCCGTACACTGTCAGCGAGGAAATCGCCAGGATCAGGATGACCCCCACGTTCAGGTCCGCAAGTTGCATCCACGTCGGAACGCCCGCCACCGTTACCTGCGGCCCGAACGGGACCACGGAAATGGAAATCAGCGATAGCGTGATCGCCAGAAACGGCGCCAGCACAAACAGCGCCTTGTTCGCGCCCGGCGGGATCAGGTCTTCTTTCAGCAGCAACTTGAGCGAATCCGCGATGGGTTGCAGCAGGCCCAACGGCCCCACACGATTCGGCCCCAGCCGCACCTGCATGCGCGCAATGACTCTGCGCTCGATCCATTGCAGGTACAGCAGCATGAGCATCAGCACGCCCACCACCACGGCCGCCTTGATCAAGCTCAGCAGGTAGAAGTTCATCCGCGGTACAATCCCCCCGGCGCTTCTTTCACCGCGTTCAGCATCTTCGAATAACGTCCCAGCGTGCCGGAGGTGAACAGCGTGTCCTGGGCCGATTTCACCGCGAGATCCGCCCGCCTCGCTTTCCCCGCTTCCCCGCTCAGGTCCAGGCCCATCTCCCGCGCTAGCAGCCGGAAGATCTCCAGGTCCGGCTTGGTCCCCGGCGTCTCGATGGCTCTCTTGAGGCGCTGCACTTCTCCGCAGACGTTCGTTACGGTGCCCGATTTCTCATACGCCGAAGCCGCCGGCAGGATCACGTCCGCCGCCAGCGCCGTCTCCGTTGGAAACAGCTCCTGCACCACCACGAACGCGTTCTTCGCCGCCAGCTCGTACCGCCGCAGCGGATTCGCCCCCACCACCCACAGGGCATCCAGGTCTTCCGCCGCCAGCATCTCCTCGAGCGACATTCCGCCTGGCCCCGGCAGCAGGCCCGCCTCCACCGCGCCGCGCGAATTCGAGTAGTCCACCAGGCAGACGTACTTCACCGGGATTCCGAGCGAATCGCCGAAGGCCACCAAGCGCCCCACCGCCGCGCCCTGTATGGCGTCGCCGAACAGGACGACCAGCTCGGGCTCCTTGGCCAGGGCTTCCCTCAGCGTTTCGACGCCTTCCAGCTCCGCACCCGGCTCGACCGCGACAACGCGCGCGGCCATATTGTCCTCGCGCACCGGCCCTCGCCGCACCGTGTACACGCGCGCCCCGTGATGCCTAAAGTTGGCCCGCACTTGAAACGCCAGGAAAGGGTGCTGCTGCGCCAGGTCGCTAGCCACGATCAACACCGCCGGGCTGGAGTACAAATCCGCGGTCCTGGCCAGCGCCGCGCCCGTTGCGAGCAACCCCGCCACGTCGCCCGTGCGATGGTGGTCGATGTTCTCGGTGCCCAGTCCCACCCGGGCCATCTTCGCCAGCAGCTCGTTCTCCTCGTTGGTCGTGTGGTTCGACCCGATCACGCCGAACTTCCCGCCGCGCGCCCGGATCTCGTTGAAGCGCGCCGCTATCATGTGCAGCGCTTCCGTCCAGGACGCCGGCTGAAGCCCCTGGTCCGAGCGCACGAGCGGCCCCAGCAGCCGCTCCGGATGCACGGTGAAATCCGCCGCATACCGCCCCTTGATGCACAGAAACTCGCCGTTGATCCCCGAGCGGTCGCGGTTGTTCCCGCGCAGAATCCGGTTGTCCTGCACGCCGAGGGTGGTCTTGCACCCGTCCGCGCAGTGCGTGCAGATGGTCCCCACGTGCTGCATCTCCCAGGGCCGTGTCTTATAACGATAGGTCCCGCTGGTCAGCGCGCCCACCGGGCAGATGTCGATGCACATGCCGCACTCGTCGCACTCCAGGTGGTCGCCCTTATTCGGCGCAATCTCCGAGGCCGCTCCCCGGTTCACCACGCCCAGCGCGCTCACGCCCATGCCTTCCGCGCAAATGCGCACGCAGCGGAAACACAGAATGCAGCGCGGCTTGTCGTAGAACACCACCGGCGACCACTGCCGCTCGTCGACGTGCTGCTTGGTTTCGAGGAACCGGCTCTCGCCCGCTCCGTAACGGAACACCATGTCCTGCAACTCGCACTCGCCGCCCTTGTCGCACACCGGGCAATCCAGCGGATGGTTGGTCAGCAGGAACTCGAGCATCGACTTGCGCGCCTGCGCCACCTGCGGCGTATCCGTGCGCACCACCATGCCCTCGGCCACCGGCAGCGTGCAGGCCGTCAGCAGCTTGGGCGCGCGCTCCACTTCCACCAGGCACATCCGGCAGGCCGCCTGCAGCGCCAGCCCTTCGTAATAGCAGAAGGCCGGGATCTCGATGCCCGCCCGCCGCGCCGCCTCGATCACCAGCGTGCCCGCCTCGGCCTGGATCGCTTTCCCGTCGATGGTGAGTTTCACGAGGGGCACTGGCAGCCTCCGTTCAAGTGCGCCTCGAACTCCTCGCGGAATTTTTCGACGAAGGCGATGGTGGGCATCGCCGCCGCGTCTCCCAGCGGACAAAAGGTGCGCCCGAGCATGTTCCGCGACAGCTCTCCGATGAGCGGAATGTCGCTCGCCACCCCGCCTCCGTCCTCCACCCGCGTCAGGATCTTCTTCAGCCACAGCGTTCCCTCGCGGCAAGGGATGCACCACCCGCAGCTCTCGTGCGCATAGAACCGCATAATGCGCATGGCCGCCCGCACCATGCAGGCGTCCTCGTCCATCACCACCACGCCGCCCGATCCCAACATGCTCTTGGCCTTGGCCAGCGAATCGAAATCCATGGCGATATCGCATTCCTCGGCCTTCAGCACCGGGCAGGACGAGCCGCCCGGAATCACCGCCTTCAGTTTCTTGCCGCCGCGGACGCCGCCGCCCACTTCCTCGATCATGCGCAGCAGGTTGAACCCCATCGGCAGCTCGTACACGCCGGGCTTGTTCACGTGCCCCGAGAGGCAGTACAGGCGCGTGCCGCCGTTCTTGGGCGTGCCCAGCGCCGCAAAGGCCGCCCCGCCGTCCCGCAGGATGGCCGGCGCCGCCGCGTAGCTCTCCACGTTGTTCAGGACTGTCGGGCACTGGTACAGCCCGGCCACCGCCGGAAACGGCGGCCGTATGCGCGGAATGCCCCGCTTGCCCTCCAGCGATTCCAGCAGCGCCGATTCCTCTCCGCACTCGTACGCTCCCGCGCCCGTGTGGACATACGCGTCGAAGTGGGACTGGCTGCCCAATATGCTCCGGCCCAGGTATCCGCGCTCGTACGCCTCGGCAATGGCCCGCTCCAGAATCTCGATCAGGTAGCGGTACTCGCCCCGCACGTAGATGTAGCCCGCGTGCGCGTCCACCGCCAGACCCGCGATCAGCATCCCCTCGATCAACTGGTGCGGATCGTTCTCGATTAGTAGCCGGTCCTTGCAGGTGCCCGGCTCGCTTTCGTCGGCATTCACCACCACGTACTTCGGCTTGGGCGAGTTGCGCGGCACGAAGCCCCACTTCATGCCGGTCGGAAACCCCGCGCCGCCGCGCCCGCGCAGGTTCGAGGCCCGCATCTCTTCCAGGATCTGCTCCGGCGTCATCCCCAGCGCCTTGCGGAGCGCCACGTAGCCGTCGCTCGCCAGATAAGTCTCCAGCGAGGCCGAGTTCGGCAGGCCGAAGCGCCGTGTCAGCACTTTCACTTCCAGCGGGCTGGGCGGGTTGTANNGAACAGGCCCCGATGCACTCCACTTCCTCGAGCGAGAACTGCCCGTCCGCGGTCACCTCCTTGTTCCCGATCCCCAGCTTCCGGCAGGCGTGCCCCCACAATTCCGCGCCGCCCGAGAGCAGGCAACTGATGTTCGTGCAGATTTGCAGGTGATGTTTCCCCAGCGGCCGGCGGTGCAGCATCGAGTAGTAGGTCACCACCTCGTCCACCTGGAGCGGGGTGATCCCCGTGCGCCGGGCCACCTCCTGAACCAGTTCCGGGGTCACCGCGCCCAGCTCGTCCTGCGCGTATAGCAGCATCGGCACTACCGCCGACCGCTCGCGGCCGGGCGGGTAGCTCTTCAACAGCTTCTCGAAGCGAGCCTCTAGTTCGGCCGATAACGTCATAACTACCGGTCCACGTCTCCCAGCACGAAATCCGTGCTCCCCAGCGCCGCAATCGCGTCCGACACCAGCCGGCCCTCCACCATCTCCGGCAGCCCTTGCAGATTGCCGAAGCTGGGCCCATGGATGAACACGCGATACGGCTTGGAGGTGCCATCGCTCACCACGTAATAGCCCATCTCGCCGCGCGGCGATTCCACCACCTGGTACACTTCGCCCGCCGGAACGCGAAACCCTTCGGTCACGATCTTGAAGTGGTAGATGAGCGCCTCCATCTGCGTCTTCATCTTGTCGCGGTCGGGCAGCACCACGTGCGGAGAATCGGCCTTCCACGGGCCCGGCGGCATGCCGTCCATCGCCTGCCGGACGATGCGCGCGCTCTGCCGCATCTCTTCGATGCGCACCTGGTAGCGCGCGTAAACATCGTTTTCGGTGCGCACCGGCACTTCGAAATCGAACTTGTCGTAGCTGGAGTAAGGCGCGTCCTTGCGCGCGTCCATCTTCAACCCGGCGGCGCGCAGCATGGGACCGGTGACGCCCAGATCGAGCATATCTTCGATCGGAAACGTGCCGACGCCGCGCGTGCGGCCGATCCAGATTTGGTTGTTGGTGAGCAGATCCTCGTACTCGTCCACCCGGCTGGGAAACACGTCGATGAACTTCTTCACCCGCTCCTGCCAGCCCCGCGGCGGCTCCAGCGCCAGCCCGCCGATGCGAAAGTAGCTGGTCATCATGCGCTGGCCGGAAAACATCTCGAAGATGCGCAGGATGTCTTCGCGCTCGCGGAAGCAATAGAGGAAGACCGACATGGCGCCGATGTCGATGGCGTGGGTGCCCAACCAGACCAGGTGGCTGTTGAGGCGCGTCAACTCCGTCAGCATCACCCGCATCCACTGCGCTTGCGGCGGAATCTCCAGGCCGAGTAGTTTCTCCACCGCCAGGCACCACCCCAGGTTGTTCGAAAGCGGCGCCAGGTAATCCACGCGATCGGTCAGGGTGACCGCCTGCTGATAGAGCTTGACCTCGAATTCCTTTTCGATGCCGGTGTGCAGGAAGCCGATGTCGGGCTGGCAACGCACGATGGTCTCGCCATCCAGCTCCAGCAGCAGCCGCAGCACGCCGTGCGTGGAGGGATGTTGCGGGCCCATGTTGAGCACCAGCGTGCGTCTGCCGGAGCTGAGCTCTTCGCTCTCCAGCGTGGCGGCAACTCCTGGTACGTCCGGCTCGCTCATTCAGATCCTCGTCCCCGTGATCGGATAATCCTTGCGCAGCGGGTGGCCTTCCCAATCGTCAGGCATCATAATGCGGCGCAGATCGGGATGATTCAGGAAGCGGATGCCGAACAGGTCGAACACTTCGCGCTCATACCAGTTGGCGCCCCGCCACACCGAAGTGACGCTCTCGATGGCTGGGTCGGCGCCGCTCACCCGGGATTTCAGACGCACCCTCTGGTTCTTCTCCACCGAATGCAGATGGTAGACCACCTCGAAGCGCGGCTCGGCCGGCAAGCGGTCCACCGCGGTAACCGAGCTCAAACGTACGAATTTCTGATCGTATTTCAGAAACCCGCAGACGCTCAAAATCTTGGCCGGCGCGATTTCGAGGGTCAACTCGCCGCGGTCGAACTTGCCGCCGGTGACTGCGTCGGCATCAAAGTCCGCCACGGCAACGGCCAGAGCCTGTTCGCGCAATGGATCGGGCAGCATAGCAGTCGTTACCGTTTTCGGTTCAAGGTGGAATCGGGGGACCAATCGAGGGCGCCTTTTTTCCAGATGTAAAAAAACCCGGCAAGAATCGGCACTACGAACACCAGCATCTCGATGAACCCGAACATCTTCAGCTCGCGGTACACCACCGCCCAGGGATAAAGAAAGATGGCCTCGATATCGAACAG
>PMEV01000020.1:0-283 GCA_003154855.1 Bryobacterales bacterium | reverse complement strand
TGCGGCCTAACCTTAGACTATAATGGTTGCAAAAGTAGAGTGTCAACCGACGATGGAGATTCCAGTAGTCATCAATGGCGAAACCCGCACCGTGGCCGCGCAGCAAACGCTGCGGGAACTCCTGCGGCGGCTGGGACTCGATCCCGCCCGCGTGGCCGTCGAACTCGACCGCCGCATCGTTAAACAAGCGCAGTGGAGCGACATCGTGGTCGAACCGGGCGCGCAGATCGAAATCGTCCAGTTCGTCGGCGGCGGGTAGCGGTGGCGCACGCACTCCTCGGTG
>PMEV01000008.1:842-2581 GCA_003154855.1 Bryobacterales bacterium | reverse complement strand
CAAGAACGCTCTAGGCGAGATCCTTGCCAATTGCGCGAAGGCGGTTTCCGGCCGGCGTGAGCCTCGAATCGCTCTTTCCATCGAGGTTTTTCAGAGAGAAGGCATCGACAAGGTCCGTATCTCTGTCGCCGACAATGGTCCAGGTGTCCCCAACCATCTCAAGACCGAGATTTTCAAGGACTTCGTGTCTTACGATTTGGGCAACAACCCCGGGACAGGCTTGGGGCTTGGCTTGGCCCGGAGGGTGGTTCGAGCCCACCGGGGTTGGCTCTCCGAAGCCGGTGTCCCGGGGGAAGGTGCGGAGTTCATCATTGAGCTTCCGAGGTTCGTGCACGCGCCTGACAGGGCGCGAAAGGAGNNGAGCAAAGATTGCGGCTTGTGTGGTCGCCGCCGAGGGCTTTGACGTTATCATTCTGGATAGTCAGCTTCCTAGGGCGGGCGAGCAGACCATCACGATGGAACTGTGCGACTTAGCTTCCAAGCACTTCCCCGACGCCTTGTTCTTGCACGTAACGGCTTACTCGGAAGACCCGGCGGTCCGGAAACACCTGAAGGAGAGGCACCTGAAGGGTGGCCGGGACGCGCCCCGCGCGTACNNCGGAGACTCCGTGGAGAACGCGATGGATGCTTTCTTCAGCCGGCCTCGGCGTTCGGCGCGCTCCGTCCAGCAGCGTGGGAGTGCAACACTCCAGCTTGCCGGACTGATGGCGGAAATTGAGCGCTCCTGGTGTTATCTCCCGGACGAAACGAAAGCCAGGGTGCGCGAGCAGTTTGAAGTGAACGAGAAGACGATCCCCGTGAGCGTGACGCTGGGTNNCTATCGCCCCTGCCTGCCATTCAACGGGTGCTGACCGGCACCCGCTCGGATCCTCGGCGCCAAGTGTTCCTCCGTTACGCGGAACAGGCCGCAAAGAACTGTCCCGGCGTGCACGGAGTGCGGGACCCGGGTTTGGTGGACACCTACGAGAGAACCCTCGTTTGGGCATTGGATGTTCTTACCGGATCGCGGATCGGGATGCAGAAACCACCCTTGCCGGTCACGGTGTTTATTTTCGAGATTGGCGAGTGGCGGGGCGAGCCCTATCCTGTGACATTCAAGCATTCGACGTCTCTGGCCATGGGACTGCCGTGCCGGTTTCAGAGCGCGACTACCGCACAGCAGCGGATGAGTGCAGGGTCCGCCGCAGTGCACGAGATGTGTCACGTCGTGTGCTACTCCCAACCCGGCATGGCAAACGGCGGAATCGCGGACCCGAGGTGGAGCTTTCTTGGGGAAGGAACTGCCGTTTGGATGGAGATGCTGCTCGCAACGGACCGCACGTCGCCGTGTCATAGCCGCCAATACCTGGAGTTCGCGCTGGATTGGTGTGATCGTCCGGACGTCCCCTTGGATGCCACGCTAGGCGAGTATCAGGCTTTCCTGTTCGTTCATTACCTCACGCGGAGCTTCGGCGGCAAAGCATTTATCGGCAAGATCTGGAAAAGCGCCAAGACGGGGACCGATGCGTGGGACGTTCTCCGCACCCTAACCACAAAGGTGGCCGACGAGGTGTTCCGCGACTACGCCGCCGAGGCGTACTTGCTGAACGAGCCTTCGAGCCGGTGCTACGCGCCGGCGATATACAAGCGCTTCGGCCCCCGGGCGCTGTCGGGCTACATTGATTTGGCCAAAGGCCAAGTAGCGCAGATCGCTGGCGAGGTCTGGGGACTCGCATCGCCGTACTATCGCGTCGCCGTCC
>PMEV01000008.1:0-825 GCA_003154855.1 Bryobacterales bacterium | reverse complement strand
CTCAAACGCCAGGAGAGGTTCTCCCTCACTCTCCGCGGGGTCTGATTGGTTCGAGCGCGGAAGGGGCGGAATGGACGACGCTCATCCGCCCCTTCTGGGCCGCGCTTTCTCATGCCGCGAATCTCCACTCGGCCGGCTCCCGGGGGTTTTCCGGGCGAGGCGCTAGGCGAGACCAAGGCACAACCTGCAAGCGCTTGGGTTCGTGCGCCGACAACCACAGACCAAACGCGACCCCGGTGAGAATGGCCAACTGCGCCAACACCCAGGAGGGGATATCGAACGCCAGCGGGGCCGCGAGGATTTGCAGCGCCGCCAGCAATGACGCGATGGGCGAAAACGTTGATAACATTTTGTTCCTTTCCAGGGTGGCCGGCTCACCCCAACTTCCGATCAACTGCCCGGCTGAAATAGGAACGCGGACGTATTACATGCCGCAAGTGTGGCGCATACCGTCCCGACGAGATACATCGAGTTCTCGGAAGATATGGCTGGCCACGACAATGCTCTGCTCGACTTCTTACTCCGCGATATCCGCGCCAGCGACAAGGGCAAGAACCTGGGCAAGGGACTAGACGACGGGCTCGCGTCATTGCAGGCTGAATGCGCGTCGCTGGGCGATCATCGGCGAATCGCACGCGCATGCTGTCCGCGAGGTCTTTGATATGCTTGACGAAGCCACCGGCCCGCGGCACCAGTTGCTGGTGTTCATTGTCAGGACGGAGGCGGATAACCTTGGCCGGATCGAGACGGAGAGACGGGCTGAGACCCATGCTCTGGCAGCAGGAGACCTGGCTGCTGGTCGTGGGCATTGCGCTCATCCTGCTG
>PMEV01000413.1 GCA_003154855.1 Bryobacterales bacterium | reverse complement strand
GCCCCGCCGGCGTTGACCGGCCGGAACAGAGAAGTCACCGAGTGCTGGGCGCTGGAGGCGCGCGAGCTCTTGGTCGACCCCGTCGAGACCGCCGAGGCGCTCTCGTTGACCAGGATGGTCACCATGTCGTCCACCTGGCTGGCTCGCAAATCGCGCGTCAGGTCTCCATAGATCCCCCCGGGTTGCCAGGTCGAGCCGGGCGTGGTGCCGAGACCGCCGAAATTGGTCGCATGCACGGCGGCGTCTTGAATATAGGTGTCCACCGGGGTAGCCTTGACCTGCGGCAGTTTGGGCCTCTTGTCAGCGGCCGGCGAGGCCAGCGTCAGCAGACACAGCCCCACTCCGGCCAGAATCGTCTTGCGCATCGACTTTCACCTTTCCCGGACCTTCCACGCGGGCCCGGAACCGCCGGCCCGAAGCTGGATTCAGCAGCAGGATCGTTTCGCCCGGCCGGCCCGCGGACTCCGCCTGGGCCGGCAGAATGAGTTGCGCGCCGCCGCTGGAGACCTGGACCTTGACCGTTTCGCCTCGCGACACCGCCAGCGGCGTCACCAGCAGGTTCGCCGACAAGGGTTCCCCGGCGTGGATCGGCCTCTTCGGCACGCGGCCCGCAATCTGGTCGAAAGACTCGAGGCCCGGCTGGCCGAACGGCGCCAACCCGGCCGTCTCGACCCGCACCTCGGCCGGCTGTATGGACCGGTTGGCCTCCAGTATCCCGGCCGCCACCAACCGCTGGCCGGCTACCGTTACCCGCACGCGCGCCCAAACCAGCAGGCTGCGGTTGCCGTCGTAGCGGAACTGGCCGCGCCACAACGCCGGCGCATTCGAGCCGGCCAGGGGCGCCTGGAAGCCGGAGCGGGAGAACTCGAGTTCGCCGGGCGGCACCGCGATGTGGCTGAAACCCACTAGCTCGAAGCGGGCCTGGCTGCCGGAGAGCGCCTTCTGTAACGCCGCCAGCACGCGCTCTTCGGTCAAGGGTTCGAGCGCGCGTTCCACGCACAGGATGGGGAGCGCGGCCAGGGTGATGCCGTGCTGCGCGGCCAGGCGCTCGAGGTCCCGGGCGTTAAGAATTCGCCGCGCCCCCGGAACGGGCGCATAGCCCAGCGGGGTATCCGCGGGCAGGGCCGCGAGCTCCGGAACGGAGTGAGCCAGGTCGCCCGCCCGTATGCGGTCGCCGGCCACCGCCAGGCACCCCGAGACGATCGCTGCCGCCAGAAGTATCATCGCGTTAAGTTGTTGACCTGCGAATACATGTCGTCCGCCGCCTTCACTACTTTCGAGTTGGCTTCATAAGCCCGCTGGGCCACGATCAGATTGATGAACTCCGTCACCACGCTCACGTTGGACGACTCCGTGTAGCCCTGCAACAGCGATCCCAGCCCCTCCGCCCCGCCCGGAGTGGCCACCGTCGGCTCGCCCGAAGCCTCGGTGGGCGCGTAGAGGTTGCTGCCCAGGCTGTTCAGCCCGGCCGGATTGGCGAAGCCGGCGAGCTGGAGCTGCCCGATCACGCTCGCCGCCGTCTGGTTCGGCAGGGTGCAACTGACCGTGCCGTCGCTGGCGATGGTCACCGAAAGGGCGTTGGACGGAATCGTCATCTGCGGTTCCACCGTATTGCCGTCGGCGGTGACCAGGTTGCCGTTGCGGTCCAGTTGGAAGCTTCCGCAGCGCGTATAGGCCAGCTCCCCGGTGGGCAAGTGCACCTGAAAGAAACCATTCCCCTGAATCACCACGTCCAGCGGGTTCTCGGTCTGCGCGAAACTGCCTTGCGTGAAAATGATTTCGTTCCCGGAGGAGCGCGTCCCCAATCCCAATTGCAGGCCGCTGGGAATGGTCGTCTGGGCGCTGGCGGAAGCCCCGGGCTGGATGACGTTCTGGTACATCAGGTCCTGGAACTGCGTGCGCCGCGCCTTGAAGCCGGTGGTGTTCGAGTTGGCCAGGTTGTTGGCGATATTGTCGACGTTCATCTGCTGCGCGGTCATCCCGCTGGCCGCGCTGAATAGGGCTCGGATCATCTCAATGCTCCTTTATCACGGGTTCACCTTCGCCACGTCCTGAATGGCGCGCTGATCCATTTCCGCGCCCAGGTTGGCGGCTTTCTGCAGCATCTCGAACTGCCGCAACAGGCCGACCAGCCGGACCGCGGTCTCGGGTGTGGCCACATTCGAGGCTTCCAGCTTGCCTTGGTACACCTGGACGTCCGTGGCCGGGCTGGGCGCGGGCTGGCTGCCGGTCTGGCGGTAATAGTTCGCGCCGGCCTTGTCCGCGGCGCCCGCAGGGAGGTTTACCACCGCCAGTTGCCCCAGCGCGGCGCCGTCCTGCGAGACCGTCCCGTCTCCCGCGATCTCCAGGGGGCCCACGCCGGTGGCCTGGATGGCTGTTCCGCTGGAGTCCTGCACGGCGTAGCCGTCCTGCGTGGTGAGCGTCCCCGTCGAAGAGAGGTGGAAGCTGCCGTTGCGCGTATACAGAGGACCGCTCGGACCGTTGACCACGAAAAAGCCCTGCGAGCCTAGCGCCACATCCAGCGGGTTGCCGGTGGCGGTCAGCGTGCCCTGGGAAAAATCGGTCCAGTTCTTCTCGACCACCGGCAGCGCGGAGGGCCTGGGGCTGTCGCCGGCCTGCGCCGCGTCCACCGCTTCCGAGGCCATGTAGGTGCTATAGGACTCGCGGTCCGTCTTGTAGCCGGTGGTCGCTGCATTGGCCAGATTGTTGGCCAGCATATCCAGCGACTCCATGCGCGATCGCATGCCGCTGGCGGCCGAAACCATGAGCGGATCCATTCGGAGTCCTCCAGGGCCAGAAGAGCAATTCTCGGGCCGTGGAGCAAAGCGGCTCAAACTGGCCAAGAATCGGCCGAAGAGCGGATAAGAGAGGACGCGTCCCGAGCGCCAAATTCCGGTCATGCGGCCCGGCGCGGCAAGATCTCGTAGTCGCGGGACCCGCCTAAACGCTTGAAAAGGGGCCGTCCCAATCCCGGCCACTCACCTGCCTCTCAGGGTGGCGTGAACGTAGCAAGCCTTCCCTCCTTCGTGGGTCCGGTTCCCGCCGCGGCGCCGGCGCGGTCGCCGGCGCCGGTCCGCGCCAGCGGAGGACTGGCAGCCGCGGAGTTCCCGGGATTGATCGCCGCTCTGCTGGCCGCCGCCATGCCCGCGGAGCTGGAGGCTGCGGCGGACGCGACGGCCTCCGGTTCGGGCGGAAAGTCGAAAACTAATCCGGGGGTTCAGGCCAAGACTACGAAAGCGGCCAAGAAACCTCCTGCGGTCTCGAGCGGGCTGGTCGTTCCCAGCTCCTCGCCCGCAGCCGCCGCCCCGCTTCCAAAGCCGGCTCAGCCGGCCTCTGGGGATGCTAGGAAAGCCCCGGCCAAGGGCGCTCCGGCCAGCGCCACGGCGGAGGCCGCCGGCGAGTCCGGGAATCCGGCCGTTCCCGCGGCGGCCAGCGGCGATGCGAAAGATCCGGGGACGAATCCGGCCCCGGCTCCGGCTTCCGCGCCCGCGGCGGCGCTGGCGACCGCGGTGCCGATTGCGCTTCCGGCGGTCGCGCCAGCCGAGAGCCTTGCAGAGCCCAAAGGATCGCCCGACAAGCCACCGACGGAGAAAGTTCCGGCCCCGGCCGCCAGTGGAGCGCAGCCGCCACCGGCCGCAGCGGATGCCCCGCGATCTATGGGGACCGATGCGGCGCGGCCACCGGCGGCCCTCCCGGCCACGGCGCCGGAGGAGGATCTCCCCAGCCCGGGCAAACCGCCCGCTGCGAAGACCGAACTGGCCTTCGCCGCACGGCTGACCGAACAGAGCTCCGCGAGCGCCGCTTCCGATGAGCCGTCGCAGGCGCCCAGCGCGGCCAAGAACGACGCCGCGGCCATCCCGGCGCCCCCATCGGCGGCGGAGGCCGCCAGCACGGCCGCCAGCCTGGCTGCGCACTCGATCCGCCCAGCCGCCTCGAAAGCGCCCGAGAAAGCGGCCCCCGAGAACTCCAGCGGAGCGCTCGAACCCGCTGGCGCGCGCGTCGACACGCCCGTTCCAGCCGGGTCCGGCCCGCTCCTGCGCTCGACGGCCCAGCCGGTGGTGGGCGCCAAAGACATCGCCCCGGCTGCCCCGCTCGATCTGGAGCCCGCCCGCGCCCAGCTCGGGCCGCAGCCGGTGCGCCAACTTTCTATAGTCATCCCTCAGACGGCCTCGGACGGCGTCACGCCGGAGCCGGTTGAAGTGCGCCTGCTGGATAGCGGCGGCCAGTTGCATGTGGCCGTGCGCTCGGCCGATCCCAGCCTCAACCAATCGCTGGGCAACCAGCTCGGCGATCTGGTGACGCAACTCGAGCATAGCGGTTATCGCACGGAAACCTGGCGGCCGGCGGTTTCGGCGGCCGTCGTGGGCGGCGTCTCGGCAATCTCGGGAACCTCCGCCCAACAGCTTCGCGGCGGCACGGACCAGCAGGGTTTCTCCGGTTCCGGCCGCGGCAACCAAGGCGGCGACGCGGACGATTCCTCCAGGCGGCAGCGGCGCGACCAGGACAAAACGGCGCCCCAATGGCTGGACCTGCTCGAGGACAGCGGCTCGCCGCAAATCAACTCGGAAAGGAGCTTCTTCCATGGCTTCGGCACTTAACTTGCTTGGCACTAACACGCAGACCCCGACGACGCCCACCAGTGCGGCGTCCGCGGCCAGCGCCGCCACCGACCCGTTGGTCCAGGAGCAAACGTTCCTCAGGCTGCTGGTCACCCAAATCCAGAACCAGGACCCCATGACTCCCATGGACGGCATTCAGTTCGTCACGCAACTGGCTCAGTTCAGCGAGTTGGAACAGGTATCGCAGATTCGAACGGATCTCGAGGGATTGAGCACCAACCTGGAGACCCCTGCCACAACCTCAACGACCGGCACCACTTCGACTACGGGGAACTAATATGTTCACAGCATTCTCGACAGCCCTTTCGGCCCTTAGCGCGGATATGACCGCCGTGGACGTGGTTGGCAACAACCTCGCCAACCTCAACACGCCGGGCTACAAGGCCAGCGCGGTTTCCTTCCGCGACTTGGTCACGGAGTCGCTGGGCGCCGGACTAGGCGAGACGCAAGTCGGTTTCGGCACCGGTCGTCCCTTCACCACCCGCGAGTTCACCCAAGGCGCCATTCAGAGCAGCACTGGACTACTGGATGGCGCCATCGAGGGCGACGGCTTCTTTATCCTCCGCGACGCGCAGGACCAGATGCTGTACACCCGGGCGGGCAACTTCCAGGTCGACAACCTCGGCTATCTGACCACCATGACCGGCGCGAAAGTCGAGGGCTGGATGGAAGGCGCCGGCGGCACCGTCAACTCCGCCGGGCCTATCGGCGACATTGTGGTCCCCGTCGGCACCATGAAGACCCCCATCGCCACCACGAACTTCTCGATGGATCTCAACCTGAACTCGAACGCGGTCAACGGCGCGGCCAGCGGCACGTTTTCCACGCCCATGCAGGTCTACGACTCGCTGGGCAACTCCCACACCCTCACCGTGACCTTCACCAGGACCACCACCGCCAACCAGTGGACCTATGCGGTGACCATCCCCAGCGCCGACCTGACCGTCGCGCCGACGGCCCCGCTCGCCACGGGCACCATCGCGTTCGACCAAAACGGCAACATGCTCACGCCACCCTCGACCACTCCCAACGTGGCCGTGCCCGTCGTGGGCCTCGCCGACGGCGCCAAGGACATGGCTTTGAACTGGTCCCTCTACGACGCCCAAGGCGCTGCGCGCTTGACCCAGTTTGCCCAGCCGTCGGCAGTCTCGGCGAACGCTCAGGACGGTTCGGCGGCCGCTTCGCTCACCAGCATCGGCATAGCGGACGGCGGCACCATCGTGGCGCAGTACTCCAACGGGCAGCAGCTCGTGGTGGCGCAGTTGGCGCTGGCCAACATCCGCAACTCCTCGAGCCTGATCGCAGTCGGAAACAACAACTTCCAGGGCACCGCCGTCACCGCGCTACCGGCCATCGGCGTACCCGAAACCGGCGGCCGCGGCACGGTGGTAGGCGGCGCCATCGAGAGCTCGACGGTGGATATCGCCACCGAGTTCACCAATCTCATCATCTACCAGCGCGCCTACGAGGCCAACGCGCGGGTGGTCACCGCGGTGGACGAGTTGAGCCAGGACACCATCAACCTGAAACGGTAAGGAACCGCTCCGCCGACTATGACGCCCTCCGAAGAGATCGAGCACCTGGCCGACGTTCCCGTCAAGCTCGAGATCGAGCTCGACCAGAAGCTCACCCGGCTCGAGGAGGTCATGGCCTGGGAGCCGGGCAGCGTGATCTGGCTGACCCGCTCGGCTGGCGAGACCCTGGACGTCTATGTCGGCGGCGCTCGCTTCGGCACGGGGGAGATCGTGATTCTCGAAAACACCTTTGGCATCCGGCTGACGGATTTCGACGGGCCGGGGTAGGACCCGCTGGGGCTGGTCCACGGGAGGAGGCACTGGATGGAACTATTACGCCAATTGGCGGCGGTAGGGTTGGTCTTTGGCCTGCTCGCGGCGGCCCTGTGGGTGCTGCGCCGGCGCGGCCTCGCTTCGCGGGGAGGAATCTTGAGGCCGCGTAAGGGGGGCGCGCGCCTGGAGTCCCTCGAGCGGCTCGCTCTTTCGCCCCAGCACACGCTGCACCTGGTGCGCGTCCAGGACCGCGCTCTGCTGATTGGAGCGCATTCCGGCGGCTGCACTCTGCTGGAGAGCCTGGCGCTGCCCGTGGCGGCCGGCCGCGCCAGCCCGGAGGCGCGGTGAAACTTTTGCTCATGGCCGGGGTGCTGGCGACCCGCACGGCGCTGGCTGCCGCGCCGGACCTCACCCTGGGCACGGTCCACGGCGCCACGCTCAGCGCGCCGATGCAGATCGTGCTGCTGCTCACCGTGATGACGCTGCTGCCGGCCGTCATCATGTCGGTGACGCCCTTCCTGCGCATCGTGGTGGTGCTGCATTTCCTGCGCCAGGCGCTGGGCACGCAAGCCACCCCCTCCAACCAGGTCCTGATCGGCCTGTCGCTGTTCCTGGCCATACTCATCATGCAGCCGGTCTTGATGGACATGTACACCAAGGGCTGGGAGCCCGTCGAGAAGGGTCTGCTCACGCCGGCCCAGGGATTCGACGAAGGCGCCAAGCCGCTGAAGGTTTTTCTGGGACGCTTTGCGAGGGAGAAAGACGTCCGCCTGCTGATCGAAATCACCCATCGGCCCGCCCCGCGCACGCCCGCCGATCTGGACCTCGCCATTCTGGTTCCGGCCTACATCCTCTCCGAACTCAAGGCCTCCTTTCAGATCGGCGCGGTATTGTTCCTTCCCTTCCTGGTGATCGACCTGGTGGTGGCCTCGGTGACCCTCTCGGCGGGCATGATTCAGTTGCCCCCGGTGATGCTCTCGGCGCCGTTCAAGCTACTGCTGTTCGTGCTCGCGGACGGCTGGAACCTGGTGATCGGCTCCTTGGTGAAGAGCTTCTATTAAGACCGCTGCGCACCCCGGCGCCCAACATCCGGCCGCTCCAGGCCAGCGCCGGGCGAAAGGTCCTTTATGACACCCGAATTTGCCTTGCACATCGTGAAACAGGCGCTAATGATGGCCTTCTGGATCGCCGCGCCCATGCTGGTGGCGGCTTTCGCCATCGGCGTGTTCATCAGTCTGGTCCAGGTGCTCACCTCGATGCAGGACAGCGCCTTCAGCACGGTGCCCCGTCTGGCCGCGTTTCTGACGGCGCTGTTCCTTTCGCTGCCCTGGATGCTGAGCCAGTTGCTCTCCTACACCACCGGAATCTTCGGCGACCTGGGCCGCTATGCCCGTTGATCTGACGATACCGCTGGGAACGCTGATCGGCTTCCTGCTCGTGCTGGCGCGGGTGGGCGGCGCGTTCGTGTTCGTGCCCCTGCCCGGGATGACGGCCGGCCCGGAGCCGGCTCGGGTCGCGCTATCCCTCGGCTTTACCCTGGCGCTCATCCCCCTGTGGCCGGTAGTGACGGTGACCGATCTGGGGATCGGCCAACTGGCCGTCTGGCTGCTGAGCGAGGCGAGCTTCGGCATGACCGTGGGCCTGAGTGTGGCGCTGCTGATCGAGACGCTGCTCCTGGCGACGCAAGCCTTCGGCGTGCAGGCCGGCTATTCTTACGCCGCCACCATCGACCCCTCCACCAACGCCGACAGCAACGTGCTGGTGGTCTTAGCGCAGCTCACCGCCGGGCTGCTGATGTTCTCGCTGGGCCTGGACCGCCAGATCCTGCGCGGCTTCGCCCACAGCCTGATCGTTTATCCGCCGGGAACCTTTGTCCTCAAACTCTCGACCGCGGAAACCGTGCTGCACCTGGGATCCTCCATGTTCTCCACCGGGCTGCGTCTGGCCATGCCGGTGATCGTGCTGCTCATGCTGGTGGAAATCGCCCTGGCGCTCATGGGCCGCATGCACCAGCAGTTGCAGTTGCTGGCGCTGTCCTTCCCGGTGAAGATGCTGGCCACGCTGGCCTTTCTGGCCATAATCATCGGGTTCTTCCTGCCGGTCTTTCGCTCCGCCGCCGACCACACCCTTTCGAGCATCTTCGGAGCGCTCTGACGCCATGCCGGACAAAAGCCAGCAAACCGAGAAGCCGACCCAGCGCCGCATCGAGCAGTCCCGGCGGGAAGGCCGCTTCCCGACCAGCCGCGAGGCCGTGGGCGCCTTTCAGTTCCTGACTTTCTCGGCCCTGCTGGCCTGGTTCGGCGCCGCCTATTGCTGGCACGTGATCGCCACCGCCCGCTACCTGTTCCAGGCCGCCTTCGCCTCCCAGCTCAGCGCCAACGAAGTCACGCGGCTGATGGGGCTGGTGCTGCGGCGCGATTTTCTGCCGCTCGGAATTGCCGGCGGCGTCCTGATGCTGGCCAGCCTGTCGGCCCAGTTGGGGGTCACGCGCGGGGGAGTCTCGGTGAAGAGCCTGACGCCGAACTTCAAGCGCTTGAACCCGCTCTCGAAGCTGCGCGAACTGCCGCGCCAGAACATCCCGTCGCTCCTGCAGGCGGTGGTGCTGCTGCCGCTGTTCGCCTCGGCGGTCTATGGTATCGTCCAGGACAACTGGAGCACGCTGTTGAAAATGCCGCTGCAGGAGGCGGAAACGGGCGCGCGCCAGATGGCCATCTCCGTGCAGTCTCTGCTGTGGAAGGCGGCCATGCTGTTCGTGATTCTGGGCGCCGTCGATTTGTGGCGGCAGAACCGCCGCTACACCGCCGACCTCCGTATGAGCAAGCAGGACCTGCGCGAGGAATCCAAGGAAATGGAGGGGAACCCGCAGATCCGCGGGCGTCTCCGCCAGTTGCGCCGCGAATGGCTGAGGCGGCGCATGATGAGCCAGGTTCCCAAGGCCACCGCCGTG
This sequence comes from Bryobacterales bacterium, assembly GCA_003154855.1. GTDB lineage: Bacteria > Acidobacteriota > Terriglobia > Bryobacterales > Bryobacteraceae > Fen-330. Next base: position 9,802 of record PMEV01000413.1, on the reverse strand, counting down.
GTGGTCAACCCGACGCACTATGCGGTGGCCATCCGCTATGTCATGGACTCGATGGCCGCTCCGATCGTGGTCGCCAAGGGCCGCAACTTCGTGGCCCAGCGCATCCGGCTGCTGGCCATCCATCACCAGGTGCCGGTGATCGAGAACCCCCCGCTGGCGCAGGCGCTCTACAAAACGGCGGAAGTGGGGCAAGAGATTCCGCCGCACCTGTTCCGCGCGGTGGCCGAAGTGCTGGCTTACATCTATCGCATCATGGGAAACCGTTTGCCGGGCTAAATCATGGCCACCAAAGCTCTCGCCATCCCCGATCCCGCACAACCGCCCCGCTCCGCGCAGACCACCGGCGCCAAGGCGGCCGAACTCGCGGTCCCCCTGGCGGTGCTGGCCATTGTCCTGGCCATGGTGGCGCCTCTGCCGGCTTTCCTGCTGGACATCCTGATCGCCACCAATATCACTCTCTCGGTGGTGGTGCTGCTGGTGGCCATGTACATTCTGCGCCCGGTCGAATTCAGCGTGTTTCCGACCACCCTGCTGTTGCTGACCCTGTTCCGCCTGGGATTGAACATCAGCTCGGCGCGCCTGATCCTGCTCAACGGCAACACCGGCACCACCGCCGCGGGACACGTCATCGAAGCCTTCGGGACCTTCGTGGTGGGCGGCAACTACATCGTCGGGGTGGTGATCTTTCTGGTCCTGATCGCCATTCAGTACGTGGTCATCAACCACGGCGCGGTGCGCATCTCCGAAGTCACGGCGCGCTTCACCCTGGACGCCATGCCCGGCAAGCAGATGTCCATCGACTCGGACCTCAACGCGGGCCTCATCGACGAACCGGAAGCCCGGGCGCGGCGCCGGCAATTGGCCGCCGAAGCGGAGTTCTACGGCGCCATGGACGGCGCCTCGCGGTTCACCCAGCGCGACGCGGTGGCCAGCATCCTGATCACCGCCATCAATATCATCGCCGGTTTTCTGATCGGCGTGCTGCAGCACGGCATGGACCTGCGCCGCGCCATTGAAACCTACACCGTCCTGACCATCGGCGACGGACTGGTAACCGTGCTCCCGGCCCTGATGATCTCTATCTCGGGCGGCCTGGTGGTGACCCGCGCCGGCGCCGATGCGCGGCTGGGCGCACAAGTCCGCAAGCAGGTTTTCGGCAATGCGCAGCCTTTGCTGATGGCCTCCGGCGTCCTGTTCGCCCTGGCCGCCTTCCCGGGACTGCCCAAGATCCCATTCCTGGTGATGGGCTCCGGCATCGGCGTGCTTGCCTGGCGCATGCGCCAAAAGGTCGCCAGCGCCGAGAAAGCGTCGCTGGCGCAGGCGCCGGCCGTGCCCAAGGAGAACCTGGAGTCGCTGTTGCGCGTCGAGCCGATGTGCGTCGAGGTGGGCCTGGGGTTGGTGCGGCTGGTGGAGGGCGGCCAGAATTCCCCGCTGCTGAGGAGGATCGCCGCCATCCGCCGCCAGTTGGCCACCGAACTCGGATACCTGCTTCCACCCGTGCGCGTTACCGACAACCTCTCCTTGCACTCCCGGGAGTACGTCATTCTGCTCAAGGGGGCCGAGGTTTCGCGCTTCGACATGCCGCAGGGCTGCGAGCTGGCCATACATCCCGGCCGGCCCACCACGCCGCTGGACGGCCTGCCCACCAAGGAGCCGGCCTTCGGCATCCCGGCAGTCTGGATACGCCCCGAGCAGTTGGAGGCCGCCCGCGCCGCCGGTTACACCGTGGTGGACCCTACCGGAATCCTGGGAACCCACCTCTCGGAAATCGTGCGCCGCTATGCGCATGAACTGCTGAGCCGCCAGGACACCAAACGGCTCCTGGACCGGGTGGCCGAAGAGCATCCGCGGGTGGTGGAGGATTTGGTGCCCAAACTGCTTCCTCTAGCTGCGGTGCAGCGCGTTCTACAGAACCTTCTTCGCGAGCGGGTCTCGATCCGCGATTCGGTCTCCATTCTCGAGAGCCTGGCGGAGGCCGCCTCCATCACCAAGAACCCGTTGCTATTGACCGAGTACGTGCGCCAGGCCATCCGGCGCGTGGTGGTGAAGCCCTACCTGAACTCGAGCGGCGACCTGCCGGCCTACTTCCTGGACGCTTCGCTCGAACAGATGGTCGAATCTTCGGTCGAGCACGGCGAATACTCCAGCCACTGGAACCTCTCTCCGCAGGCCATCCGCGAGGTGCTGGATCGCATCCGCCGCGTGGCCGGGAATCCGGAGGCGCCAACGGCCGCCATCGCCAGCAGCGGAGCGCGCCCCTTCCTCCGCCAGTTGGCCGAATCTTCGCTCCCCAACCTGTACTTCATCTCGCACAGCGAGATCCCGCCCGGGGTGAAGGTGGTTTCCCTGGGAGTCGTTCAATGAGACGAGCGCTTTCGCCGGGCCTGGCGCGCATTTCACCCACACCGGCGGCAGGACCGCCGGCGCCACCCCGCGCCTCGTATCCACGGGCATCTCGTGCGTCTCGGGACAGCGGCGTGGGAGAAGCGCCGGCTAAGGATAATTCATGAGATTGAAATCGTATTTCGCCGTCAACGTGGCGGCGGCACTGGAAATGGCGCGGCGAGAGTTGGGACCGGAGGCCATGCTGGTGCACTCTCGCAAGGCTCCGCCCGAGGCGCGCCACCTGGGCGAATGGGAGGTGGTCATGGCCCTGGCGCCCCCGCAGCCCGCCGCCGACGGCTCCCTGCCTATGCCGGCGCCCAGCACCTCTACCCCGTCCTCGCAGGCGGATGGCGCCCAGTTCTCCTCGGAACTGGCTGCCATGCGCGCTCAAATGGAACGCATGGCATCCGCCGTGACCCGCTCCAATGCCCTAGCCGCCACCCATTACCCGAATACTCCCGAGCTGGCCGAGATTTTCGCCTCCCTGATCGACTCCGGGGTGGGCGCGGAACTGGCCCACGACGTCCTGAACCACCTGCGCTCCGCCGCCCCGGCCGCCCAGAGCCTGTCCCGGGCGCTGTCGGCGGAAATCGCCCGCCGCGTCGCTTGCAACGCGCAGCTCGGCGGGTTGGGCGCCCGGCCTCGCATGGTGGCCCTGGTGGGGCCTTGCGGCTGCGGAAAGACCACCACGCTGGTGAAGCTCGCGGTGCGCTACGGAATCTCGGCCCGCCGGCCCACCCAGTTGATCTCGGTGGACAATTACCGCGTCGCCTCGGTCGAACAACTGCGCTCCTATGCGGCCATCCTGGGCCTGGGGTTCCAAGCCCTGGACACCACCCGGACGCTGGCCCAGGCCCTGGAGGAGCATAGCCGCAAGGACCTCATCCTCATCGACACCCCCGGCCACGGGTTCAACGACCTGGCCGAGGCGGCCGACCTGGCCCGCTACCTCGCCGGCCGCCCGGACATTGAGACGCATTTGGTCCTATCGGCCTCGATGAAATCCGCCGATCTAACGCGAGTAGTGGATCGCTTCGAGATTTTCCGGCCGCAACGGCTCTTGTTCACCAAACTGGACGAGACCGAAACGTTCGGGCCGATCTTGAACGAGGCGGCGCGCACCGGCAAACCCGTTTCGTTCCTCACGGCCGGCCAGCGGGTTCCGGAGGACCTCGAGCCGGCTACCCAGGAGCGCATTGTGAATCTGATTCTGGCTCGCGGCGCACGGCTGGCGGCGGCCGCGGCGGCTTAGAGGTCTGTAAGCGGGGCAGGCTCCGCCGGCCTCCTGAAGGACGCTACTAGTGACGAATACCTACCAGTTGACCGCGGAGAGTCTGGCAGCCGAGCGCGAGCGGTTGATTCTCGAAAACCTGCCCCAAGTCCGCCTGATCGCCCGCCGGATTCACGATCGCGTGCCCTCCAGCGTGGGCCTCGAGGATCTGATCAGCGCTGGCATCGTGGGTCTCATCTCGGCCATCGACAACTTCAATCCCACTCTCAACGTCAAGCTCAAGACTTACGCGGAGTATAAGATACGCGGCGCCATTCTGGACAGCTTGCGGGGCCTGGATTGGGCGCCGCGCCAGAAGCGCAAGAAAGCCAAGCTGATCGAGGCGGCCGTCTTCAGGTCCGAGCAGCGCTTGCACCGCACGCCCTCCGAGGATGAGATCGCGACCGAATTGAAGCTGACCACCGACGAGTACCATACCTGGCTGGTCGAGATACGCGGCGTCAACCTGGGCAGCCTGGAATTCGCCGGCGGCGAAGAGGGCAACCGCGACCTGCTGAAATACATCTCCGACGACGAGGAGAACTGGCCGTCGCGCATTCTGGAGCGCGCGGAACTCGAGCGGCTCCTGGCGGAGGCGATCGACAAAATGCCTTACGTCGAGCGTACGGTGCTGAGCCTTTACTACCACGAAGAACTGACTCTCCGCGAAATCGCCAAGGTCGTGGATCTGCACGAGTCGCGGGTCTCGCAACTCAAGACCCAAGGCATCTTGCGGTTGCGCGGATACATCGAGAAGCGCTGGCCCACGCGGGGCGGGCTCTGAGGCCGCTCCCGCCAGGGGAGGCCTCCGGCGCAGGACTTCAGGAGAGCACATGAGCGAGCACGATCGCGGCGAGGGGATCGGGTGGCTGCTCGAGAACTGGACCGCGCGGCTGGCCGACAGCCTCGAGGGAATGACCGGTGAGCGGCCGCTGGTCGCATCGCGCGACGCGGAGGGCGCCCCCGACCCCGCGGACATGCTGTGGTGGGAACAGCCGCTCAGCCTGGGAGCGCAGGCCATCTTTTGGGCGGGAGCGCCCCGCGCGGCCTGGGTCGAGATCGGCAGCCAGGTCCTGCGCGGCGCCGGCATCGAAGTTACCGATCCCCAGGACGCCAAGAATACCTATCTGGAAGCCTTGAGCCAGGCTTGTTCCGGACTGGCCCAGGCCATCACCCGCCGGGTGGGCCGGGAGACGGCCTGCGAAAAGGGTGCCGAGAAGGCGCCGCCCGCCGCGGGCAGTCGGGCTTTCGAAATCGATGTGACCCTGGCCGGATCGAAATTGCCTCCGCTCCGTCTCGCGTTGCCGGCCGGGGCGCAGGAGTGGTTCCAAGCCGCCGGCGAGCGGCCCGCTCTAGCCGCTGCCGCCGGGCTTTCCGTGCCTGCCGCCGGGCCGCCGGCCCCGAAACCGGAGGAGCCCCGTACGCTGGACCTCCTCCTGGAGCTGGAACTCCCGGTCAGCGTCTCGTTCGGGCGCGCCCAGCTCGCTCTCAAGGACGTACTGAAGCTCACTTCCGGGTCCATCGTCGAGCTCAGCCGCACCATCACCGAACCGGTCGAAGTGATCGTGAACAACTTCGTCATCGCGCGCGGCGAGGTGGTGGTGGTGGAAGGCAACTATGGGGTGCGGATTCAGGAGATCATCAGCCGCGACAAAAGGCTCAGAACGCTGCAATGAGCCGATGACGCGGCCCTCATTGGGCTGCGGGAGGAACGGATGGCCGGGGAAGTTCAGAGTTCGCTGCTTTCTTGCCTGCTGCTCGGGTTGGGCCTGGGAGCCTGCCTGTATCTATTCATTTCGCTGAACCGCGATATCCGGGCCCAGCGCCGGAAGCAGAACGCGCTCGAGGCGGCTATCGGCCTGCTCAGCGTCGAGTTCACCGACGTGAAAAGGGCGATGGAGGAGGCCGAATCGCGCACCGGCGTGCTGGTAGCTCCCACTTCTCCCCGCGCGGGAGTGAATCTCACCATCCGCAGCCAGGCCCTGCGTATGTACCGCCGCGGCGAGACCATTCAGCGGATCGCCGCCGCCCTGGAAGTCCCCGAGCAGGAAGTCGAGCTGCTCATCAAGGTGCAGCAAATGTCGCTGGACGCGCCCCTCCCCGACGACGCGCCCGCCGAGGCCCAGACTTCGAGCGCCGCCGCTGCCGGCCAAGGCGGCTAGCTGGCAATTGCCTTGGCTCTTGCCAGGGGCGCGACACGCAGCCCGCCCGCTAGCACGACGACCAGAACGCAAACGGCTCCAGCGGCCACCGAGGTGGCAAACGATATGCCCAGCAGCTTAGCGCAGTGATTCGTCATAAGGTGCACCAGGATCATCGGCAACAAGCTGCCTTCGGTTCGCAGGAAAATCCACGTGTCGATTACTGAGATTCCCATCGTGGCCAGCAGCAGTGCGGGAATCGCCAGGCGATTCTGAGGCAGCCCAACGATAAAGAACGCAGGTAAGTGCCAGGCGCCCCAGATCAGGCCCAAGATCAGACTTGAGGTAAGTGGTGGCCAGCGCTCCAGCATTCGGGGAAGGGCGAAGCCTCGCCAGCCGAGTTCCTCTCCTAGCGGGCCCGGATCGATCACCAGTGCCGGGATCAATGCGTAGTAAAAGTGCGCCCAGTTGGGAACATGACCCTGAGCGGCGCCAAACAACCCCGCCACCCGGCCCGCCAGCAGCCCCACCAAGGGGAAGCCCACCAGAATGGCGAGATACCATCGAAGACCGGCCCGCCACGGGATGAGACGCGCCAGTAACTTCCGCAGCCCGATGCCGCCGCCGAAATAGGCCGTCAAAATCAGCGCTGCGATGGTGGGCGCATAGACGGCCACGTAGAACAATGGATTCGTCAACGCGGGCCCGGGCGCAATGGACTTGGCCACCTTGGGCGCGAACAGGCAAACCGCGCCGACGCCCCAGGTGATCGTGAACACCAGGACAAAGTAACCGACCAGGGGCGCCATCCCACGGCCGAGTTCCCCACGCGGCGATTCCGGTGCCAAACCTGGAGTATACGCCATCCGTTGAGTTGCGGAGCCGCAGAGAGATCATGGTCGGACACTGCGGGCGGACGGTCAGCGCCACACCATGATCGAGATGGTCAACTTGACCGAGACACCCCTTGTATTGCGGAACAGTTTGAGTCAGAACTGTTTGGGTCCATGACTAGGGAAGAATTCGCCCTGCACCACCACCGACGCGAGCTCGAGCTTGAGCTGTATCGACGCACAGGCAGAGCATTTCAGGACTTCTTTGAACAGATCATGCAAAAGGCAGACCCCGGTTTCGTGATGATCAAGCCGATGGGGAAGGTAGGAGACTGGAAAGCGGATGGCTATTCAACGACCACTGGAACCGTCTATCAGTGCTACGCCCCCGAAGACATGACCGGTCCGGAAGCCGCGAGGAAGATCGTGGAGGACTTCCATGGCGCCAGAAACCGTTGGCAAGACAAGATGCGGAGTTGGGACTTTGTTTGGAGCTCTGAGCGGGCCCTGCCGCCCCAGGCAGTCGCGGCTGTGGAAGACTTGAGGTTAGGTCACCCTCAGATCAAGATCGACCACATGGGCCGGGCCGGCCTCTGGGATGTCGTCAAGAGGCTCTCTCTTGCCGATCGGCAGGCGCTCCTGGGCTTCGTGCCCGATGTGGCAGACGCACCTACGACGACGGCCGCCGAGATTCAGGTTCTGATGAAGCACTTGGGGCGGCTCGACGCCGTCATGTCCGACACCGTCGATTTGGATCTCACCGCCATCGCGGAGAAGCTCCGAAGGAATGGCCTCTCTGATGAGGTGACGAGCTTGGTCAGGCCCGCCTTGCCGGTGGCAAAGCTTGTCGAGAGGTTCGTCACCAGCATGCCCGACCCTGGTTTCTCGCAGGTGATTGCGGCCGAGTTGGCCGGAAGGTACAAGGAGCTTGCTGCTTCGGCGGATGGTTCTGACGTGATCTTCTTCGGTCTTATAGAATACGTGTTAGGTGAGCATCGCCGGGAGCCCAGGCTTTTCTGGGCGGCGGTTGGGATCGTCACCCATTATTTCGAGCTTTGTGATGTGTTCGAGCGCTAATTGGCTATCACGATGGTCCTGCCGGACAAGCACTTGCCGCTAAGCCGGTCGCTTCTGGCTGTGGGGGGAGAGCTCCTACAGATCCTCAGTGATCGCCCGCGATCGGTTTCGACCACCTGGGAGCAGTTGAGACTCCGAGACAACAGGACTTCTTTCGAGCAGTTCACTCTCGCCGCCAGTTTTCTCTTCGCTCTGGGCGCAATAGAGTTCGAGGGAGACCGTCTTCGTAGGAATACGCCATGATCCGAGCGATTCGCTGCGATCACCCCAGCTTCCGCGAAATTGAGTTTCAGCCCGGCTTCAATGTGGTGCTCGCCACCCGCACCTTGGCGGCCACCGACAAGGACTCGCGGAACGGAGCCGGCAAGACGACGCTGGTCGAGATCGTTCACTTCTGCCTCGGATCGAAGGCGGACAAGAAGAATCGCCTGATGGCGTCGCAGATTCGCGGTTGGACGTTCACCGTGGAGTTGGATCTTCGGGGGAAGCCTTATAGAGCCAGCCGCAACACAGCGAGCCCTCGATTGGTAAGTCTCGAAGGTGACTTCACGGACTGGCCTGTCAAGCCAAAGAAAGACAACGAGACGGGCGCCTTTGTGCTTTCGACCGCGCAGTGGACCGACCTCCTGGGTTGGCTGATGTTCGACCTGCCTCCTCAGGCCAAGGCCGATCCCTTTGAACCCACCTTCCGCAGCGTTTTCTCCTATTTCGTCCGACGGGGACCTGATGCCTTTTCGATTCCCTTTGAGAACCACCGCAAGCAGAAGGAGTGGGACCAGCAGGTCAACAATGCGTTCCTCCTGGGGCTTTCATGGGAGTACCCCTCAAAGCTCCAGAAGCTGAAGGATCAAGAGAAGGTAGTCAGCCAGCTTCGTGCCGCGATTAAGGCCGGCACGTTTCCGGACCTCCTGGGGACGGTGGGCGAGCTGGAATCGCAAAAGGTCCGGCTNNCAGAGCGCCATCCGGCAGCTCAATCAGGAAAACGCGACCGACGGAGCAATGCTTTCGTTTTACCAGGAGAGCCTGGTTCAGGAACGGCCACCTGAGGCGGACAGCCTCTCCGAGGTTTATCGAGAGGCAGGCATCGCTTGGCCGGCCGCGGTGCGAAAACGGCTCGAGGATGTTCAGGCGTTTCACGACAGAGTGATCGTGAATCGACGCGCCTTCCTAGAAACGGAAACCTCTCGACTCACGCGGGCTATCGCGCAACGAACCGTTGAGATTCGCAAGCGGAGCGACGAGCGGGCCGACCTGCTTTCGGTCCTGAACACCCACGGTGCCCTGGCCGAGTACACCGAGATGCAGCGGCTACAAAGCGAGGGAATAGCCAAGCTGAGTGCCGTGAACCAGCGGATCGCGAATCTGAAGCGGATAGACGAGGTCAAGTCCCAGACGCGGATCGAAAGAGAACAACTTCAGATCTTGGCTCGATCCCTCTACGAGGAACGCCGCGCCGGGCGCGAGCGCGCAATTTCGCTCTTCAACGGGTTTTCTCAGGCCCTTTACAGCCGGCCAGGAGAACTGATCGTCGATGTTGTTGAGGGCGGATACCGGTTCAATGTTGAGATCGAGCGTCAAGACAGTCAGGGCGTGGAGCAGATGAAAGTATTCTGCTACGACCTCACGCTGGCGACCCTCTGGGCGGCAAGGCGCGCCACCCCTGGGTTCTTGCTCCATGACAGCACCATCTTTGCGGACGTCGACGAACGCCAGAAAGCCCACGCCTTGGAACTGGCTGCCAGGACGGCAGGAGAGCAAGGGTTCCAGTACATCTGTTGCCTTAACTCCGACGGCGTTCCCGACGAGGATTTCAGCGAGGGCTTTTCGCTTCAGCCCTACGTGCGGATCGAGCTCACGGACGAGGGCGAGAATGGTGGACTGCTTGGAATACGGTATTGAGTTGCATGGTGTTCTGACGTAGTACGCCGCACAGACGTGGCACCTCTCGGTGCGTCGCGGCCGGATATTGCTTTCAGTCGGCCATGTAGTCCCTATCCCGAGGACCTTGCGTCGGCCCGGTGCTTCCCCGTTACCTGGAGAATTGCCCGAGGCCCTCGACCCCCTTAGGTGAACCGCGGTGCGGTCTACAGCATCGG
>PMEV01000350.1 GCA_003154855.1 Bryobacterales bacterium | reverse complement strand
TCCCAAAACGAACCCAAAACGAACCCAACCGCTCCCGTCCAGCCACCCCTCTCCGGTCCAGCGACGGGCGTACTGGCGCGCACCCCATCCGATGCCCGCCCCTCCCCCGGAGGCGGCCTGCCGTGCTGCCGCACCCTCGGGTTGCGGAGAAACCGCCGTTTTGCTATTGTCCATCGTGACCCACTATGGGCGGAGGTCGTCGTGAGCAAGAAGTGGTATAACCTCTTTGTGTCTGTGGACCAGGCAGCCGGGGGCGACTCCGATGCCGCCCAGCCGCCGGCCGATTCGGCCACCTCGGCCGCCCAGGCGGTGGCCGATATTGCCGCCTCGGTGCCGGCGGTGACCCAGTTCTCGGGCCCCGTCGCCAACCCGAGTTCGTTTCAAGAGATCTACGCCGCGGGGGGAATTCAGCCGCCGGAGCATGGCTATACCATCATGAAGGTGTCCGACATGCTCCAGAGCGAGCACCTCCGGGGGCTTCCGGCCGAGGTCAAGCGCGGCACCATCCTGGTGGCCCTGGAAGCCGCCGGGGTCAAGATCCAGGACGTTATCGAGGACGCCGTCAAACGCGACCGCGCGCTCGATACCTACGAGCACGTCCTCGAGAAATCCGTGCACGACCTGGAGGCCGGCAAAACCGACGAAAACGCGAAAATTCAGGCCGAAATGGAACGACTGGAGGCTGAGCATCGTTCTCGTATACAGGCCAACGAAGACGCCGTAGCCAAGGAGAAGGAGCGCTTTTTCGGCTGGCGCCTCCAGAAGCAGCAGGAAGAGAAGAAGATCGCCGACGCGGTCGGGTATTTCGTGTCCCAGAACCCGATCACAACCAGCGGCAGCCCGGCTCCGCCGCCGCCGAAGACCTAGCGATTCGAGCCGATAGGAGGAGGATCCCCCATGTGGAGACGCATATCCCGAATGTTTCGGTCCTTTTTCGGGTTTTTCATCTCGGTCGCCGAGAACCCCGAGCTGATCCTGGAACAGAACATCCGCGACATGAACGACCAGGTTCCGCGGATGAACGACAGCATCGCCATGGTCAAGGCCAACGTGACGCTGCTCGAGCGAGAGCAGGACAAGTACAAGTCCGATCTCAACGATCTGACATCCAAGGTGAAGGCCGCCATACAGGCCGGGCGCGACGACCTGGCCGGCAACTTCGCCACGCGGCTCGAGGCGACCCGCGGCGCCCTGACGCGCAATCAAGCCCAGTTGACCAACGCGCGGGCGGCCTTCGATAAGGCGCTGGCGGTCAAGCAGGCCTTCATGCGCGAGAAGGATCGCAAGACGCAGGACGCGCTCTCCGCCATTCGCGACTATCGCCGCTCCCAGTGGCAGAAGAAGGTGGCCGATTCCATGGAACAGTTCGAAGTGGCCGGCATCAGCCAGACGCACGACGAGATGGTCCGCAAGATCGAGGAAACGACCGCNNCTCAAGATCGACGAGGAAGCCGAGAATCTGCGGGCCGCGGAACTGGTCAAGCAGTTCAAGGTGGAAATGGGTCTGCTGGCGCCGGAGGCTTCGGCCGGTTCGGCGGAGAAGACCATCGGCGGCAAGGAAGGGCAGCGCACCGCGTAAGGAGATAAACCATGGCAGTCAAGATTGAGAAGGGCGGTTGGTTTCTGATCTTTCTGGTGGGGCTGGCGCTGGTCGGCTACAGCCTGCACCGTTACGGCGTGGTGGATTTCGGCAAAATGTTCGGCTCGGCGAAGTCCGGAGGCGGGGAGACGGTGGATACGTCGAAGCCCCTGGAGATGCCCGCTTCGAGCGCTTCCGAGACCAACGAAGTGCGCATGCGCGTGAACATCTGGGTGGGCTGCGTAGGCGGCCTGGTCGCCAATGGCGGCCTGGATACGGCGCCCGGCTCGATCTACGCCGACAAGGGGCTGAAGGTCTCCTTCAAGATCATCGACGACTGGACCGAGGGCGCCGCCGCGCTGGCCACCAACAACGTGGACGTCATGCTGACCACGGCCGACGTGTGGGCCAAGGATTATGCCCAGTTCCAGGATAAGGGCGTCAACGCGCGCGCCTTCTTCATGGTGGATTGGTCGCGCGGCGCGGACGGAGTGATCGGCCGCCAGGGCATCAACAACATCGAAGACCTGGCCGGCAAGACCGTGGCCTTCGCGCCCTACACGCCCTCGCACTTCCTGCTCTGGAACGGGCTGAAGAGCTCCGGCCTGGGCACCGAGCAGCGCAACGAGATCTTCGCCAAGGCCGTGCACACCAAGGACGGCATCGAGCCGGCCACGCTCTTCGCGCAGCAGAAGGTGGATGCCGCCGTGGCCTGGGACCCCGACATGAGCGACGCGGTCACCAAGCGCGCCGGCGCCAAGAAGATCTACGACACGCGCATCGCCAACCGGCTGATCGCGGACATTCTGGTGGTCAGCGACCGGTTTGCCGCGCGGAATCCGCACACCGTGGCCAAGCTGGCCGAGGGCTGGCTGGAGGGCGTCGAGTTCATCCGCGCCAACCCCACCCGCGCCTACAACCTGATCGGGACTATCAAGGACTTCAATATCCCCTCCGACCTGGCTAAGACCATGCTGGAGGGCGTGAAGCTGTCGAACTACGCGGATAACGTGGCCTTCTTCGGCACCGGGCCGGACTCCGATTACGCCAACATCTTCACCATGGCGCAGCAGATGTACCGCGAGGAGCGGCTGATCAAGCGCATCTACGAGCCCGCGCAGTCGCTGGACACGCGCTACCTGGGCGTGATCAAGGACAAATTTGCCAGCGCCACAGCGGAACCGGCGCCGACCTATTCCCAGCCCGCGCCCGGCGCCAAACCGATCGGCACCCAGCACCGCTCCATTTTCTTCGAGCCGAACTCGGCCAACATGAGCCTGGATTCGCGGGCCATCGTGGACGAAGTGGCCAGCTTCATGCGCGCCTACGAGAACACCATCATCGACATCGAGGGCAACACCGACGCGACCGGCTCGCGGGAATACAACATGAAGCTCTCCGCGGAGCGCGCCGGGGCGGTCAAAGACTACCTCATCCAGAAGGGCTTTCCGGCCGAGCGCATGCGCACCGTCGGCAGGGGGCCGGACAATCCCCTCGACTCCAACGCGACTCCCGAAGGCCGCGAGAAGAACCGGCGCACCGATATCAAGTGGTTCGCGAATCCGGCCAAGTAGCAGTGCGCCGGCCCCTCGGCTCGGCAGGGCTGGCCTGGACGGGAAATGCCCCAGGCAGCCCGACCGATCCATTGACGCTGGAGGGCGGATGGATTACACTGGGGGCGAATAGCAGGCGAAACGGAGAAGACGGTTATGCCTTTCCACAGAACCTATGACGCGAGGGCGGTCGCCAACTACTTCCTGGAGCTGGCAGGGCAGGAGGGCAAGCCCCTTGACCCCATGGGGATCCAGAAGTTGGTCTACTTCGCTCACGGGTGGACGTTGGCGATATATGATCGCCCGTTGATTAGCCAGAGGGTCGAGGCATGGGATTACGGCCCGGTTATTCGTGACCTGTACAACGAGTTCAAACGATTCGGGAGCTCCAGGATCACTGAACCGGCCGAAATCCCCGGCGACGAGTCAGGGACCAGGTTCTTTTACTGCCCCCGAGTTCAGGAATCCTTGGACCCGGAGACGGTGCAGTTGTTGAGACGTGTGTGGGAGGTGTACAAGGACTTCACGAGCATACAGCTTTCGAATATGACTCACCTCCCTGGATCTCCCTGGGAGCGGGCACAAACCCAAGGGCAGGGTGTGATTGATGACAACCTCATAAAGGAGTACTTCGTCACCCAAATGAGTACCAACCCCCGGCAGAGCGCTGCTTGACTTGCCAAGTAAATGCCACCCCCAATCGATCCTGAGTTACCCTCCGACAGCCTCGCTCGGATCCGCGCTCTCGGAGTGGTTGGAAAAGAACCAGACCCGAACACCGCGAAAGAGTCGGCGGATCTCGATAAGAAGCGACTTGAAGCTGAGATCCACGGCCTTGAACAAGACATCGACGAACGGAAGAGGTATGCATCGCGCTTCTTCTTGCTGTCCTGCGCCTGGCTACTCTCTATCATCGCGATTCTGATGCTCCAGGGCTTTGGATCCATTTGGTTCGGGAGACTGCCTTTCAAGCTGTCCGAGAACGTACTGCTCGCTGTCATCGGCTCCACAACGGTGAACGTTCTTGGGATTCTCTATGTGGTGGCGAAATACCTCTTCCCGGAGCGTCGTAAGTGATGCCACACGACCCAAGCGGCCTCGGCGCAGTTCTCGGACCTCTCCGATTTCCGATCCGCGCGAGGGGAAACCGGAAAGGCTGAACCATGGACCTGTTTGCCATTCGAAAAGAGACCTCGAAGCGCGCGAGGCTCACGCTGGCGTTTGTAAGTTGGGGGACCGTGGTCCTGATCTGGTGGGCGCTGACTAATTGGCAGGTTCTTCCGGCCTTCACGCTCCCCCAACCCGCCCGGGTGGTCGCCGCCGTCGGCCGTCTCTGGACCGAGTACAACCTGCTGGCCAACGTGGGCCAGAGCTGGTGGCGTATCGCGCAGGCCTTCTTCTGGTGCGTGGTGGTCGCCGTCCCGCTGGGACTGCTGATGTCCAGCATCCGCTGGCTCCACGACCTGGTCAATCCCATCGCCGCGCCCATGCGCTCCATGCCCATCACCGCCTTCCTGCCGGCCTTCATCGGCCTGTTCGGCATGGACGAGGGAATGAAGGTGGCCTTCCTGTGGTTCGGCATGTTCTTCTACCTGCTGGCGGTGGTGGTCGAGGAAGTGGACAAGGTGGACAACAGCCTGCTCGAGACCGCCTACACGCTCGGCGCCAATCGCCGCAACGCTCTGTGGCTGCTCTTCCGGGCCTCCTTCCCGGGCATCTTCAGTTCCTTCCGGATCCTGTACGACATCGGATGGACCTACGTGATTCTGGCCGAAATGGTGAACGCGCGCCGGGGCGTGGGATACATGGTCGAGGCCGCGCGCAAGATGATGGATTTCGAGCGGGTGTACGCCGGGATCATCGCCATCGGCGTGGCCGCATTCCTGTTCCGCTGGCTGCTCACTCTGCTGGAAGGCTGGCTGTTCCCCTGGCGCCGCGCGGTCCAGCCGGCCTCCGCATCGGTGGCCGCGATCGGCGGCGGCAGGAAAGCGAAGGTGGCGCATGACAAGTAAGATCAAGATCCAGGTCGACCACCTCTCGCGCACCTTCGTCAGCGCCCAGGGCGAGAAGATCGAGGCCTTGCGGGACCTCAACTTCGAGGTCGAGGACCTGTACGCACCCGACGGCCGCGATGTGGGCGAGTTTCGCGTGCTGCTGGGCCCTTCCGGTTGCGGAAAATCCANNACGGCCCTGCGCATCATCGCGGGCCTCGAGCAGCCTACCAGCGGCCGGGTGCTGGTGAACGGCCGGCTCGTGACCGGTCCCGGCTCGGACCGTGGGATGGTGTTCCAGAAATACACCTCGTTTCCCTGGCTCACCGTGGAAGCCAACGTGGGCTACGGCTTGAAGATCAAGGGAACGCCCGCGGCCGAGATCCGGGAAACCGTCTCCCGCCTGATCGATGCGGTGGGGCTCAAGGGATTCGAGAAAAGCTACCCCGACACGCTCTCGGGCGGCATGCAGCAGCGGGTCGCGATTGCGCGGACTCTGGCGGTGCGCCCGCAGGTCATCCTGATGGACGAGCCNNGACATCTGGGACCAGACCGCCGCGACCGTGCTGTTCGTGACCCACGACGTCGAGGAAGGCATCTACCTGGGCGACCGGCTCTTCATTCTGAGCGCCAGACCGGGTACGATTGTGGAGGATGTCCCTGTTCCCTTCGGGCGGCCGCGCGACCCGGCGATCAAGCAGAGCAAGGAGTTTCAGGATCTCGTGCACTACGCGCTGGGATGCCTGCGCCGCGCGCCCGGCAGCGGACAGGTCAGAGTAGGCGTGTGATGGCGGACGATCCTCAGGGCGGGCCGGCGATCGATCGGGAGCCGGACTCCACCACTTACCTCAAAGAGGCCTTCAAGATCCAATACAACCTGATCGCCCTGGGGAGCCTGGCGCTGTTCGCCCTGGTCTCCGGCTCCGCGCTGCCGGTTCTGCTGGGAGCGGGACTGGAGCTGATCTACCTCAGCTTGATCCCGCAGAGCAGCCGCTTCCGCCGTCTGGTTCGTTCCTGGCAGTACGCCGCGGAGAAGCGCCAAAAGGAAGTCAGCCTCAACGCCATCTTCCAGGAGCTGCCGCCCGAAATGCGGCTGAAGTATGCCGATGTGGACAAGCTGTGCCGCAGCATCCTGGAGAACTACAGCCACCTCTCGGCCAGCTCCCAGATGATTACGCAACAGATGGAGGAGCGGTTGCAGGGCCTGGAGCAATCCTATCTGCGGCTGCTCTACGCCGCGCACCAGTATCGCCAGTATCTGCTCACCACCAGCCCCAACGCCATCCAGAAAGACATCAACGACTTGCAGAAGGGGCTGGCCACCGACGTTCCGAAGGTCCAGGAGATCAACCGCAAGCGCATCGAGATCCTGTCCAAGCGGCTGGAGAAGTTCGACAAGGCCCAGGAGAGCGGCAAAGTGGTGGACGCGCAGTGCGCCGCCATGGAAGAGGTCTTGCAGTTGATCCGGGACCAGTCGGTCACCCTGCGCGATCCGCAGCAGGTCTCCGACCAGCTCGACAACCTGGTCAAGGACGTCGAGCAGACCGAGGAAACGGTGAAGGAGGT
>PMEV01000320.1:22118-22742 GCA_003154855.1 Bryobacterales bacterium | reverse complement strand
TGCCGTACGATCCCATGATGGGGGTGACTTCCTTCCCCTCGGCGTTCAGCACCCGCAAGCCCATGGAATCCGAATAGCGGTAGCCCAGCTTAAAGATGTGGCCGACCTCGATGGTCTTGCTGAGCGTGAGCAGCGCGCAGCAGGCGGCGCAGGGGNNCGCCGGCGATCATGTTGCGGCGGCCCTGCAAGGCCAGGTCGGCCAGAATCTGCATGTTCGTGACGCCCACGGGGCCGAGCGAGCCGGCTTGCGCGCCGAACCATTCCACAATCTCCTCGGGATGCGCGGGCCGGATCTCGCGGGCCCGCACCGCCGCCGCGAACTTGGTCTCGCTCAACTGGTGGTCGCCGCGCAACAGGGCCAGCACCGGCCGTCCGTCCGCCACCATCACCAGGCTCTTCATCTGCGAAGTCTCGGGCAGGCCGGTGAATGCGGCGACCTCGGCGATGGTCTTCCGCCCCGGCGTGTGAAACTCCTGGGGATCGAAGTCGCCCTCCGGGTCGGGCGCCAGGCGCGGCGAGGGTTGCGACACCGCCTTCTCGAGGTTGGCGGCGTATCCGCACTTGGGGCACTCCACCACCCAGTCCTCCCCGGCCGGCGACTTCACCATGAATTCGTGCGACTGG
>PMEV01000320.1:2320-22076 GCA_003154855.1 Bryobacterales bacterium | reverse complement strand
TCTGGATCTGGTACCAGATCTGGGGAAGCTGCTTGTAACTGCGGAGCTCGCCGCGGGCGATGACGGTCATGATTTCCTCGGCGGTCATGCCCAGGCAGAGGTCGTGCCCGTTGCGGTCCTTCAGCCGGAACATATCGTTGCCCATGATGTCCCAGCGGCCGGACTCCCGCCAGGGCTCGGCCGGGTGCAACATCGGCAGCAGCATCTGCTGGCCGCCGATTCCGTCCATCTCCTCGGCGACGATCCGGACGATGCGGCCCAGCGACCGCTGCGCCAGGAACAGGTAGCTGTAAACGCCTGCCACGAGCTGCCGGATGTAGCCCGCTCGCAACAGCAGCTTGTGGCTTACGACTTCAGCCTCCGCGGGATCCTCCCGCAGGGTAGGGATGAAAACTTGGCTCCAACGCATGGATCGTGTCCAAAAAGAGGAAATCTGCGACTGAGTCTTAAATCTTAGCATGTTAGAATGGCTATTCCCCTATGAAGATAGCCATCGGCGCCGACCATGCTGGATTCCTCCTGAAGGAACAACTCCGCCAGGAGCTGCAGAAAAAGGGCTACCAGGTAGTAGACGAGGGCACCCACTCGACGGCTGCCTGCGATTACCCGGATATGGCGTTAGCGGTCGCTCACGACGTGGCGGAAGGCCGCGCGGACCGCGGCATTCTGGTCTGCTCCACGGGGGTGGGCATGTCCATCGCGGCCAACAAGGTGCCTGGCATTCGGGCGGCTCTGGGCACCTCCGTCGAGGAAACCTACCTGATTCGCTCGCACAACGACGCCAACATCCTGACGCTGGGCGCCCGCTACACCGACGAACTGGCCGCGGCGACCCTGGTGCATGCCTTTTTGAACACCGAGTTCGAGGACGGGCGCCACAGCCGGCGGCTGGCCAAGATCGCGGCCCTCGAGCCCGGGTCGGATGCGCCGCCGGAGGAAGAGCACATTCCGACCGAACAGGAGCGGCTGAGCCGGCCCCTGGCCGAGGTGGATCCCGACGTCTACCAGGCGATGCGCAACGAACTGGGCCGCCAGGACTCGCACCTGGAGCTCATCGCCAGCGAGAACTTCACCTCCCAGGCCGTGCTCGAGGCCGCCGGCGGCGTCTTCACCAATAAGTACGCCGAGGGCTATCCGGGCAAGCGCTACTACGGCGGTTGCGACTACGTGGATGTGGTGGAGACCCTGGCCCGCGAGCGCGCCAAGACGTTGTTCCGGGCCGAACATGCCAACGTGCAGCCGCACTCCGGCGCCCAGGCCAACATGGCCGCCTACATGGCCGTGCTCCAGCCCGGCGACACCATGCTGGGCATGAACCTCTCCCACGGCGGCCACCTGACCCACGGCCACCACTTGAACTTCTCCGGCAAGACCTACCACGTGGTCCCTTACGGCGTGCGCCGCGAGGACGAAACCATCGACTACGACGAGCTGGCGCGGCTGGCGGACGAGCACCGGCCTAAGCTGATCGTGGCCGGCGGCAGCGCCTATCCGCGCATTATCGACTTCCCGCGTATGCGCGCCATCGCCGATTCGGTGGGCGCGCTGCTGATGGTGGACATGGCGCACTTCTCGGGGCTGGTGGCGGCGGGCGTCCACCCCAATCCCTGCGAGTACGCCGACATCGTGACTTCGACCACCCACAAGACCCTGCGCGGGCCGCGGTCGGGGATCGTTCTGTGCCGGGAGAAATACGCCGCCGCCATCGACAAAGCGGTCTTCCCCGGCCTGCAAGGCGGCCCGCTGGTGCACATTATCGCGGCCAAGGCGGTGTGCTTTCTGGAGGCCATGCAGCCGGAGTTCGTGGAATACCAGAAGCAGGTGGTGGCCAACGCCAAGGTGCTGGCGGCGGGCCTGGCCGAGGACGGTTTCCGGGTGGTGTCGGGCGGCACGGATACCCATCTGCTGCTGGTGGATGTCTTCTCCAAGGGCATCCGGGGCCGGGAAGCGGAGAGGGCGCTCGACGAAGCTTTTATCACGGTCAACAAGAACACCATCCCGTTCGACGTCAATCCGCCGCTCAACCCCAGCGGCATCCGGCTGGGCAGCCCGGCCGTTACCACTCGCGGATTCGGCGAAGACGAGATGGCGGAAGTCGCCACGCTGATCGCCGAAGTGCTGCGCGACATCGCCTCCCAGGAAACGCGCGCCTCGGTACGCAGCCGCGTCGCGGTCCTCACCCAGAGGTTCCCGCTGTACGCCTGGAAGATGAAGTGAGGTTGCCGGGCCGCGAAGGAAGTCCAGCCTTCAGTCTTCCCGGCAGGTAGGGCGCCATGGCACTGCGGATCGTTATCGACGTCCGGCGGATCGGGGACTTCGGCGTCGGAACTTACATCCGGAACCTGCTGCAAGGCTTGGCCGGCCTGGACCGGGAGAACCGCTATGTGCTGGTGGCTTTGCGCCCGGACGAGCCGGAACTCAGCGGGCTGCCGCCCAACTTTCAGACGGCAGTCTGCGGCAGGAGCGACACGGACTGGGTGAACCAGTTTGCCTTCTACTTCTTCCTCAAGAGACTGGCGCCGGACCTGGTTCATCTTCCGCTGAACGTGGTGCCTCTGCTCATGCCCTGCCCCTATGTGGTGACCATTCACGACATGAGCAGCCTGCTCTTCAGCCAGCGCTGGCAGATGCGCCGCAACTTCCGGTTGTTTCAGTTCCGGCGCGGCCTGCTGCGCGCCGAGCGCGTGATTGCGGTCTCCTTGGCCACCCGTCGCGACGTGGAGAGCCTGCTGGGCATTCCCGCGCAGCGAATCCGGCAGATCTACGACGCTCCCGACCCGCGGTTCCTGCGCAATGGGGGGGCCGGCGAGCCTGGCGCGCCTTCTCCCGGCAGCGAACGCATCCTCGAGCGCTACCAGGTCACCTACCCCTTCGTCCTGTACGCCGGGGCGGTCCGCCCCCAGAAGAACATTCCGCGGCTGATCGAGGCATTCGCGGTGTTGCGCGGCGACTTGGAGAACCACCCGGTGTACAAGGACCTCCGGCTGATCATCATCGGCGACGAGATCTCCAAGTACCCTTCGGTCCGCCAGGCGGTCATCAAGACGCGCGTCGAAGAGGTGGTCCGGTTTCTGGGCTTCGTGCCGGTCGAGACCCTCCGTGTGTTCTTCGAGGCGGCTTCCGCGTTTGTCTTTCCTTCGCTCTACGAGGGCTTCGGCCTGCCACCCCTCGAGGCCCTGGCATGTGGAACTCCCGTGGTCACCTCCAGCGTCAGCTCGCTGCCGGAAGTTGTGGGCGACGCCGCCATGCTGGTAAACCCCGAGAATGTCTTCGACATCGCGCGCGGCATCCGGGAGGTGCTCCTGGACGAGAATCTGCGAGCCGAGCTGATCCGGAAAGGACATCTCCAGGCTCGCCGCTTCAGTTGGGCGCAGACCGCCCGCCAGGTGCTGGAGATATACCGCGAAGTGGCCCAGGCCCGGCGCTAGTGTAGTGCGGCCGAAATCCTGGTGATTTTCGCCAATCCGCGTGGGGCAGGCAATCTTGCCTGCAGCCGGCCTTCCGGCCGGCGGAGCCCTCTGGAAGGCGGGGCCGCGGGCTGTGAAGCCGCCCCACTTTCCATATGCATAATCGTCATTCTGCTGGCCGCGGACCACTCACTGCGTGGCTGGCTGCCTCTGGCTTCGAGGAGCTGCAGTACGCGCGCCAGCGCATGCCTTCCTGCGCCCCCGGGTCACCGCTTGGTATCGTCCCGCACGCCTCGAGAACGCGCCTTCGGCGCCGCCATGGGTGGCAGCCCCTCGAGCGGAGTTTGTCCCTGAGCCACCAGGTCCAGCAAGGAAATCTCCAGAGTCGCCAGGATGCGGTCCGCCACTACTGGCGACAGCTTTCGGATTCCCTTTAGAATGTTATGCATGTGGGGCTGGGAAACCCCAATCATTCGGGCCAGCCGGCGCTCGGTCAACTGGCCGTTCTGGACTCTCCAGACGACGCTGTCAAGCAAGCGCCTCTGCAAGGTTTGGAAGTCCATGTGAGCCCTGGCCTATTTCTCCCTGAAATAGGTGAGAGCTGGCGGCGGGATGTCTCGCAGGATGAAACAATTTTAATGGTCAGCATATGCAATACGTATTCACAGCTAAGTACCAGCATAATGAACTTTAACAGATTTTAATCTTTGGCCTGCCGCCGCAGTCCTGCCGATGCGCCGCATAGTAGTTGACCCTTTTTCCTTAATCCGTACGCTTAAAAACAGGCTTTTGAGATGCCTCCCCCGAGGACGTCGGGAGGTCATTTGAGGACACCGACAATGGAATGGACCCGATCAGACACCATCGCGCTTGCCAACAACTCGTGCACCCAATGCCACGGGCTCGGTTTGCGCCTTGGCAAGAAGGAACGGATGAACCCTTGCAACTGCGTGTTGCGGGCGATTTTTCGCGCGTGTCATGCCCGTTTCCGGCACTGCGCCACCAAGGAAAAGTACATGAGCCGGATCTCGCTGGAACAAGTGTCCAGCCGGGAGCGGAGTTTCAGTTGGGGCCGCAAGGACGAGGAGTACATGGCGGACTTCATCCTGTTAGGCCGGCGAACGTTGTCCGAATTCGACTTTAAGTTGTTCCGATTTCATTTCCTGCTGGGAGCGGATTGGAAACTCTGCTGCCGCCGGATGGGCATTGACCGCGGCACATTCTTCCACGCCGTCTATCGCGTTCAGCAGGAACTCGGCCGGATTTTTCGAGAAGTGGAACCCTACAGCCTCTTCCCGCTGGACGAATACTTCCACGGTTCGGTGCGCGCGGCCCCGCTCAGACCTTCCCAGCTTTCGTTCGTACCCCGCATGCAGCCCGATTTGCGAAGCCGGAGCTTCCTTCCCGGACTGCTGAAGTCCGCCTGACCGCCCGCCGTTGAGGAGGCCTCAGAGCCGGTCGGAGGCGGCCGGCCCTGCCCTTCGGTCCCGGAAGAAGTCCTGGAGCAGCGCCAGGCACTCCATACCCAGGACACCCTCGACAACCTCCACCCGATGGTTAAGCAGCTCGGAATCGGCGATTCGGAACTTGCTCCGGACGCCACCGAAGCGCAAGTGGCGCGCACCGAAAACCAGTCGGCGCACCCGGGCCTCCACCAGGGCGCCGGCGCACATGGCGCAGGGCTCCAGAGTGACGTACACGGTTGCCTCCTCCAGGCGGTAGTTGCCGGTGGCCGCAGCCGCCTCCCTTAGCGCCAGGATCTCGGCATGGGCCGTGGGGTCCATCCGCGCGATGGGCGAGTTCCTGCCGCGGCCGAGTACGCGGTTGCCGGCCGTCACCACCGCGCCCACGGGAAGCTCGCCCGCCCGCTCCGCCTCGCGTGCCAGCGCGAGCGCCTCGCGCATGAAGTCTTCGTCGCTCAACCCGCCCAGTGTACTATGCCGCGTCGCGGCGCGCCCAGCGACTACCGAGTCCCACCAGCGGACGGGCCGTCCCACGAACGGACAGTCGGCGCCAGGCGCCCACCGCAGTTCCTATGACATCGCCTGGAGACTGAATTGCATCCAGTTCGAGCGGCATGCGATCTCCAGAAGCTTTGTGGTGGGATTTGCGGGTGGCGGTCCGCGTCCTGAAGAACAGCCCTGGGGCTACCGCCCTCTCGGTGTTGTCGATCGCCCTGGGCATCGGGCTGACCACCGGCCTGTTCAGCCTGGCGGACGCGGCTTTCTTCCGCCCCTATCCGCTGGAGCGGCCCGGCGAGCTCTTCAAGGTGACGTCGCGCGGCGACGACGGCCAGGAATTCATGTACGGTTGGCTGGACTGCGAAGACCTGGCTCAAGCGATGCAGGGGTCCGCGGAGCTGTCGGCCTACCAGCGGCGCGGCGTGTTGGTAGCGGGGGAGGAGGGCAGCCAGCCAGTTTTCGCCTGGGTTGTGAGCCCCAACCATTTCTCGCTGCTGGGCGGGAAGGCGGCGCTCGGGCGGGCATCCCTCGATCCGGTCGCCGGCCGGCCCGCGGTCGTGCTCGCCCATCGTCTGTGGCTAAGGCGTTTCGGCGGCGATCCGGGGATCGTTGGCAAGACGGTGGTGTTCAGCCAGCGAGCGTTCACCGTTACCGGAGTCATGCCGGCCGAATTCACCGGCCTGTTCCGCTTCGCGGTGGACGCCGTCTGGGTGAACGTGAACGCCTGGTTCGGCGAGTTGGGGAACCGGGAAGAGCGCGAGAGCCGTGGCGGACAGTTCGAAGTGGTGGCGCGGCTAAAGCCCGGCGTAACCCCTGAACGGGCCGCGGCCCAAATGGATGCTGCGATTCGCGGAGCCGGAAAGCACAAACCCGCGCCGGCGGGCGCGGCCGGGACCACTCTGACCGCGGAATTCGCGCTGACCTGGCGGCAGAAGCTGATCGTCGGCTCGGCGTTGCTGTTGCTGCTCGGGCTGGTCTTGTTTGTCGGCTGCGCCAACGCGGCCGAGTTACGACTGGCGCAGGCCGAATCGCGAAAGCGGGAACTGGGCGTCCGAATGGCCCTGGGAGCGAGTCCGTGGCGCCTGACGCGCCTCCTGCTGGTGGAGAGCGCCTTGGTGAGCGCGGCGGGCGCCGGACTGGGCATTCTGCTCGCACAGTTCCTGATGCAAAAGGCCGGGGAGCTGGTTGCGGTGGGCATGGAGTCCTTAGACCCAGGGGTCCGGCTCGACTATCGCGTGCTTTCATTCACTCTGGTTGCGGCGCTGGTCTCCGTGTTGCTGGCCGGCCTGGCGCCGGCCCGCCACGCCGTGCGTCTGAACATGGCCGAAGTGCTGAAATCCGGGCAAGGCGTCGCCGGGTTGGGCGCGGGGTGGCAGAGGAGGGTCCTGATCGCGGGCCAGGTGATTGTGAGCGTGCTGCTGTTCGGCCTGGCGGCGCAGTTCCTGCAGAGTCTGCGGAACGCCGCGGCGATCCAGCCGGGTATGGACCCCTACAAGAAGATGCTGGTCATGGACGCCAACCCGGGCCGCGACTGGCCCCATACGACCTGGTGCGAGCAGGCTTGCGAACGCCTCTCGGCTTTGCCGGGCGTTCGCGNNGGGGCGACATTCGCGCGGCGGCTGCCGTTGAGCGGCTCCGGTGGCGGCCTGACCGTCCGTGTGGAAATGCCCGGACAAGCGCCGCTGGGCGTCCCGCTCAATAACGTAGGCGGAAACTACTTCTCGCTGATGGGAACGCGCGTAGTGGCTGGCCGCGGCATCGATGGGAACGACCGGAACGGCAGCCCTCTGGTGGTCGTCGTGTCGCAACAGTTCGTCCACGAAGTGTTCCGGGGCCGAGATCCGCTCGGTGAGTGGATCCGGGTGGCAGGCCAGCCGCGGCTGGTGGTGGGAGTGGCCGCGGACGGACCCTCCAACAACCTGCACGAAGCCCCCGAGCCGTATCTGTACCTGCCCTACGCCCAGGCGCCCGCCGACGACATCGCGTTGATGGTCTCGACCACCGGAGCGCCGGAAGCGCTCGCGCAGGCCGTGCGCCGGGAGTTGAAGAGCTTCGATCCGGGCGTCACCCTCACTTCGTTTCGTACGCTGCGGCAGCACATGGACCAGGCGCTATCCATGGACCGGGCGATGGCCGCCGTGGTGACCGGCCTGGGCGTTCTCAGTCTGCTGCTGACCGGCGCCGGACTGTGCGGGGTGATCCAGTATCTGGTCAGCCAGCGAACTCGCGAGATTGGTTTGCGGGTAGCGCTGGGGGCGCCGCCGGGCGAAATCCAGCGAATGGTGCTGGCTGAGAGCTTGCGCATGGCGGCGTGGGGGATTCCCATCGGGCTGGCAGCGCTGGGAGCGGCCGTCTGGTCGGTTCGCTCGGTGGTGCTGGGGGTGACTCCGGCCAACCCGCTCACTTATCTGGCCAGCGCCGGAGCGACGGTGGCGCTGGCTCTGGCCGCGGCCTGGTTGCCGGCCCGGCGCGCGGCCGGAGTGGATCCCATGGAGGCGCTCAGAGCGGAGTAGCTAATACCCGCCCCGTTTGTCCACCACGTTGCGCAGCGGCAGCCCCTGGCGGAAACGCTCGAAGTTGGCCAGGAAGACCTCCATCGAGCGCGCCAGCCAGCCCACGGTGTGATCGGCGCAGTGCGCGGATAGCAGCACGTTCTCGAGCCGGTAGAAGGGGTGCCCGGCTTCCAGCGGCTCGCGCTCGAAGACATCCAGAGCCGCGCCGCGTATCCGCTTCTCTTCCAGTGCCCGGACCAGCGCCCGCTCGTCGACCACCGGCCCGCGGCCGATGTTGATCAGCACGGCCTCCGGTTTCATGGCGCCGATCTCCGCCTCGCCGACCGAACCGCGCGTCTCGGGCGTCAGCGGCGCAGCCACAACCACGTAATCCGAGGCCGCCATCAACTCCCGCCGCGCCTCCGACGGAAACGCCCGTTCGATGAGCGGATCGTTCGCCGATCGCTCCGGCCGGCGGCGAGCGGCCAGAATCCGCATCCCCAGCGGATGCGCGCGCTGGGCCACCGCATGGCCGATATCGCCGTACCCGACGATACCCAGCGCCTTGCCGTGAACCAACTGGCCGTCGAACTGGTCCCACATCCCCTGCGCCTGGGAGCGCATCATGCGCCGCAAATCTTTGGCGAAGAACAGAATCGCCGCCAGCGCGAATTCGCCCAGCGCCCCGCTGAATGCCCCGCGGGCGTTGGTCAGCTCCGCCTGGCTCTCCACGAGCGCCGGGCCGAGTAGTCCGTCCACGCCCGCCGAGCTGGCCTGCACCCAGCGCACCCGCGGCGCCATTCTCAACACGCGATCCAGCAGTTCCGCGTTGCCGCTCCAGGCGAAGATGGCGTCCGCTTCCCCGGCCGCGGCCTCGAAGGCCTCCGGGCTGTCGCCCGCCAGAATGCGAGTATCCCCCGGCAACCGTTCGAGCATGGCCAGATGCGGATCGTCCGGCCGCGCGAGCACCAGCAGAGTGATCGGTTTATCGGGTGCCACGATTTCACTATAGGAGAAGGGGCGGGCCGCCGCTTGCTTCGCTAGCGGGCGCTGGGCCACACTGAAGATGTGCCTGAATTCTGCACCTGCGGCGCGGAACTGCCTCCCGACGCGCGCTTCTGCCATAAGTGCGCCAAGCCTCAGCGGGACGAGCCGGTAGCCGCCGAACTGGAGCCGCCCGCTCCGCCTCCGCCCGCTCCCATTCTGCCCCTCGCGCCTCCAAAGCCCATCGGCTTTCACAATCCGCTCGCGGTCCGGCTCGGCTTCATGACCGCCATGCTGGCCAGCTTCTTCAATGTGCTGCTGTTTTACGCTTTTCCACTATGGCTGGTCGCGGCGGGGTTCCTCTGCGTGTACGTATACCAGCGGCGCACCGGGGAGGCGCTGACCATGAACAACGGGGCCAGGATCGGCTGGATCACCGGCCTGTTCAGTTTCATCGCCTACACCGTGCTCTCCACGCTGACCGTGATCTCCCTGATTCAGAGCGGCGAGTACCTCAAGCTGGTCAAGAGCAACCCGGTCTTTCAGCAGCAGCAGCAACTCCTGGACACTCCTGGCCTGCTAGTGTTCGAGGTAGTCTTCATCCTGACCCTCCTGTTCGTGGTGTTCACGGCGCTGGCCATCGCCGGCGGCGTCCTCGGCGCCAAGCTGCTGGGTAAGGACCGGCCGGCCGCTGTCCGCTGACCGCAAGGGGTGCTTCAGAAGCCCAGGTGAGACAGCGCGTCTTCGACGGCATCCACCGCTGTTTCAACCGGGTCCATGCAGGTCCAGTGGTTCCTGGTACCGGCGAGAGGCTCGGCGAAGCCCGCGGGCAGCGGTTGCCTGGCAACTCCCAGCGTCAGGCATAGCACCAGCACCGCGATAAGATCCGGGCTTCCCCGGAGATCCCCGATCAGCTCCCGCATCGGAACCTCCTATCTACTAAACGCTCCAGACAGGGATTTGATACGCAGGATTCCGGGGCAATTCGTGTGCCAATCGCGCCACGCGGGATCAGCCGGTTGCGGGCCTGGACGCCGCCGCCTTGTCCGCTTCCGGGATTCGGCTGTGTGAAACCGGACGCCTTGGGCACGGGCCGCTCCTCAGTTGGCTGGAGCTTCTTCTTCGATGCGCTCCTCGACAATGCGGCCGTCGAAGAGGTGGATGGTGCGGTCGGCATAGCTGGCGTAACGCGGGTCGTGCGTCACCATGCAGATGGTGGCTCCGGCGCGATGCAGTTCCCGCATCAGGTCCATCACCGCCTGGCCGTTCTTCGAGTCCAGGTTTCCGGTGGGCTCGTCGGCCAGCAGGATCAGTGGATCCCCCACCAGGGCGCGCGCCACCGCCACGCGCTGCTGCTGGCCCCCCGAGAGCTGCGCCGGATAGTGCTTCATCCGATGCGACATCTCGACCCGCTCCAGCGCGTTCTGCACCCGCTTCTTGCGCTCGCTCGAGGGCATGCCGCGATAGGTCAGCGGCAGTTCCACGTTTTCGTAAACCGTGAGGTCGCCAATCAGGTTGAAGGCCTGGAAAATGAACCCGATCTCGCGGTTCCGGATGCGCGCCCGCTCGGAGAGCTTCAGCTTTTCCACCGGCTTGCCGTTCAGAACGTAGCGTCCGTCGGTGGGCGTNNCCGCAGCCCGACGGGCCGGCGATCGAGATGTACTGTCCGGGCAGGATCTCGAGGTGGATGCCGTCCAGCGCATGCGTCTCCATCTCGTCGGTGTAGAACACCTTGGTCACGCCTTCCAACCGGATCAGCGGTTCGCGGTTCGTTGCATTCATGTTGGCTCCCCTTCAATTCAGGCGGATGCGATCGTAGGCATCCTGTGCGGACATGTCGGATAAGACCACCTGGTCGCCGACGCGCAATCCTTCCAGTATTTCGATAGTGTTCACCGAACTGCGGCCCAGCTTCACCTGGCTGCGGGTGGCGCCTTTGCCGTCCGCATCCAGCTTGAACAGCGTCACCTGGCTGTTGGGCTGGCCGAAGGTCGGGCGGCCGACGTAAAGCACGTCGGTCAGCCTCTCGATTTCGATGGTGCCGTCCACGCTCAGATCCGGACGGGCGCCTTGCGGCAGCGCGCCTTCCAGCTTCACGTCCACGGTCACGGTGCCGTCCTTGGCGGCCGGGTCGATGCGCGAGACGCGCCCCTGAATGATCCCGTTCCGCGTGTCCACTTCGGCCTTCTGGCCCATGGCCACGTCTTTGGCCTGCGTCTCGGGGATCTTGAGTTCGGCCTTGAGCTTCTCCGGCTGAACCACGCGCGCCAGGTTGGTTCCCACGGCCACGCGCTGGCCCACTTCCACCGGCACCTGCTGCAGGACCCCGTTCACGCCCGCCCGGACCCGCAGGGCTTCCACCTGGCTCTTCTTCAGATCCCAGAGCGCCCGGAACTGTTCCACGGCGGCCTGCTGCACGGCGATCTGCGCCTTGATCGCTTCCGGGTTGATCTCCAGCCGCTTCTTTTCGATCCGGGTGCGATTGGCCCAGTCCTGCGCCGTGGCCACCGAGGTCTTGGCGACCAGATCGGCCTCCAGTCCCAGTTTGTTCAGTTCGACGTCCCGGTCGGCGGTGAGCTTGCTCTTGTTGGCCTCGCTCTCGACCGTCGCGGCGGCGGCCTCTTGCGTCAGCCGGTCGCTTTCCAGCTTCACTTTCAGGTTGGCGAGCTCCGCCTCGGCCGCGCGCAGCTTCCATTCGGCATCCACGGTGGCTTGCTGAAGCTCCGGGTTGCTGAGCACGATCAGAACAGTGTCGGGTTTGACCACGATGCCGGGCAGCGCCAGTTGCTGCTCGACCCGCCCGTCGGTGGTGGCCGGAATCCACAGGATGTCTTCGGGGACCAGCGTGCCCAGGCCGCGCACCTGGCGCAGCATCGGTCCGCGCTTTACGGTGTCCAGCCAGACCGTAGCCCGCTCCACGCTGGGGGCGGCCGGCTTAAGCCGCGAGAGGCCCCACGAGACACCCCCGGCGGCGGCCAGCAGCACCAGGCCAATGATGCCCTGCCGGATTCTCTTCCGCCGCGCCGCCTCTTTTCTAGGGATATCCATACCGTCCGCACTAGGTTGTACGCAACTGCAGGGCCAACCGTTCTTACAGTTTAACCCTTTAGACGGCAGAACTTGCGTTGGGTTCCGACCCTCCGGATGTTCGATTATGGGACGCTCCTGTCCGCTTCTGGTGCGGCACTATACAATAGGAAGGATGCCCTGGCTTCCCATCGACGAACAGATNNCCCGACCTGCACCTGGGCCACACCGTTCTGCTGCGCAAGATGAAGCACTTCCAGGACCTGGGCCACACCGTCATCTTCCTGATCGGCGATGGAACGGCCAAGATCGGCGACCCCACCGGGCGGAACATCACCCGGCCGCCCATGACCCGCGAGCAGATCGAGAGCAACGCCGAAACTTACAAGCAGCAGGTCTTCAAGGTGCTGGACCGCGAGAAGACCGTGGTCCGCTACAATTCCGAGTGGCTGGATGCGCTGCGCTACGAGGACATCATTCGGCTCTGCGCCAAGTACACCGTCGCCCGCCTGCTCGAGCGCGACGATTTTTCGACCCGCTTCAAGGAGGGCACCCCGATTTCGGTGCACGAACTGCTCTACCCGCTGGCCCAGGCCTACGATTCGGTGGCCACCCGCTGCGACGTGGAACTGGGCGGCACGGACCAGAAGTTCAACCTGCTGGTGGGCCGCGAGATCCAGCGCGATTACGGCCTGCCGCCGCAAATCGTCGCCACCACGCCGTTGCTCGAGGGACTGGACGGCGTGAATAAGATGTCCAAGTCGCTCGGCAACTACGTCGGCATTACCGAGCCGCCGGAGGTGATGTTCCGCAAGCTGATGTCGATCGGCGACGACCTGACGTTCCGCTACTATGAGCTGCTCACCGACGTCAGTATGGCGGATATCGCCCGTCTGCGCGAACGGGTAGCCCGCGGCGAGCTCCATCCCATGCAGGCCAAGATGGACCTGGCCCGCTCGATCGTCGCGGATTTCCATTCGGCCGCCGACGCCGCCCGCGCCGCCGAGGAGTTCAATCGGGTGGTGCGGCAGCGCGAAGTGCCGTCGGACCTTGAAACGATGCCGCTGCCGGAAGGCGTGCGCTCGGCCGCCGGCCTGCGCATCCCGCAATTGCTAGCCAAGACCGGCCTGGCCCCGTCCGTCAGCGAGGCCACACGCAAGATCAAGGAGGGCGCGGTGGAAATCAACGGCAGCCGGGTCGCGGATCTGGTGCTCACCCAGGTCCCGGCCGAGATGATCGTCCAGGTCGGCAAGAAGTGGCTGCGGGTTACGGTGGGCCAATGACCATCCGGCCCCGCAAGCGCTTCGTCTGGAAGCTGAAGAACCGGGAGCTGCAGCTAGGCGACCACACGCTGATCGTCGGCATCCTCAACGTCACGCCGGATTCGTTCTCCGACGGCGGCGAGTATCTGGATCCCGACCGCGCCTTTGCGCGCGCGCTCGAACTCGAGGAGCAAGGCGCCGCCATCATCGACATCGGCGCGGAGTCCACCCGCCCCGGCTCGGGCCGTGTCACCGAGGCGGAGGAGAAGCGCCGCCTGATTCCGGTCCTCAAGCGGCTGCGCGACAAGCTGGCGGTCCCTATCTCCGTCGACACCTACAAATCCGGGGTGGCCGCGAACGCGCTCGAGTTGGGGGCGGAGATCGTGAACGACCCCAGCGGGCTCACGCTCGATCCGCAACTGGCCCGCGTGGCGACCAACTTCGATGCTGGGCTGATCCTCAACCACATGCGCGGAACGCCCGATGCCTGGGCCAAGCTGCCGCCCATGAAAGACGTGATGGGTGGGGTGCGGGGCGACCTGGAAGCCGCGGCGCATCGCGCGGTGCGCGCGGGAGTCGACCGCGGGCGGATCGTCGTCGATCCCGGGCTGGGCTTCGGCAAGCGCGGCGAACAGAACTCGGAGATCCTGGCGCGGCTTCAGGAACTCGGCGCCCTCGATCTGCCAATTCTGGTTGGCCCTTCGCGCAAGCTCTTCCTCAAGCAGGGTTCCGCTCGCGAAACCGAATTCGCCACGGCCGCCGCGGTTACGGCCGCGATCCTGGCCGGCGCCCACCTGGTCCGCGTGCACGACGTGCTGGCCATGCGCGCCGCGGTGAACGTCGCCGACGCCATCCTGCGCAACGCGGTCTGAGGCGCATCAAGCCCGCTGGCACTTCGGGCAGTAGTGCGTGCCTCGCTGTGCGATCACGATACGGCGGATCGGCCCGCCACAGGCCGGGCAGGGCTCCCCGGCCCTTCCGTAGACCTGGTGCTGGAACTGAAAAGAGCCGGCGCGGCCGTCGCCATCCACATAGTCCGCGATCGACGAGCCGCCGCTCGCAACCGCCGCCTCGAGAATCTCGCGCATCGCCTGGTGCAGGCGCCGCACACGCTCGGGGCTCAAGCGCGACGCCAGGGCGCGCGGATGTATGCGCGCGCGGAAGAGCGTCTCGTCGGTGTAGATGTTCCCCATGCCGCTGATAAAGGCCTGGTTCAGCAGCAGTGGTTTGATGAGCCCCCGGCGGCCGCGCAGCCGCGCCGCGAATTCCGCCTCCGGGATCGAGAGCGCGTCCGGTCCCAGCCGCGCGATGCGGGCCGGCAGCGCCGCGCTCACCTCGATGCGCCCGAACTGGCGGGGATCGTCGTAGACCAGCCGCCCCCGGTCGAAAACGAACAGCGCGCGCGTGTGCGGCCCAGGCGTACCCTGCCAGATCAGCCGCCCGGTCATTCCGAGATGGATCGCCAGCGTCGTGTCCTCGCCCAGGTCGAGCAACAGGAACTTCCCCCGCCGCGCGATGCCGCGAATCAACCGGCCCCGAATGCGCTTCGAAGTCTCAGCCGCATCGCCGCGCATCACCAGGCTCGAGTAGAACCGGGCCTCGATCACGCGCCGGCCGGGAAGACGCGGCTCGAGCGTCCGCAGCACCGTTTCGACCTCGGGCAATTCCGGCATCTTCCTAGCATACCCTCCCTCGCCGCGCGGCTCGCGCGACCCGTGATGTAGAATGAATAGTCAAGCCACCCTAGCTCAGTTGGTAGAGCGGCTGATTCGTAATCAGCAGGTCGCCGGTTCGATCCCGGCGGGTGGCTCCATTTCTTTCAAGCACATCCCGGCGATTCGGCGTCGATCAGCGGTTCGAGTGTGCCCATTTTTGTGCCCAGGTCTGGCGCCTCGGACGGCCGCGAGAACCGGCGGGCGCTGATTTCGGCAGGTCCGGTTCGACCGGCCTTACCGCTCATAGCCATGAGCCTGATTCCCCATTTGTTCAATAGGTTATGGCGCCGCTGAGCGGAACTTCGAACCCGTCCGCTCGGAACATCAGCGCGATGAAATGTTATTGATTGCGATCTGCTACCCACCGCTTACGAATCAGCAGTTCTGTGTTTCTACCCTCTTGTAGGTGCTGATATCTATGTGTATTCTCAACATGTTAAGGTGAGGCGATCACAGTCGAGCTAAGCCTATCCATGCATGGGGTGGGCACAAAAATGGGCACAGTCCTGTGGGCTGCCTCGCTCGATGAAGCCCCACATCGAGCGAGCGAAGAATCTCCGTGAAGCACCTTCAAGAGGACCGGGAGTTGAGGGGGCTGAAGCGGCATGAATCTCTCCGCTCAACGGATCAGGAGCCCGCTCGGTGCGCTCTGCCAGGCTGGATCATCCAGCGGATCACGTGCCGAGTTGCAGGCGGTGAATCGCGAGCGCCTCTTGAAGGTCGGGATCGCACAGGTCCAGCGGCGTGGCTCCCCTGGGGTTGATCTTGAATGGTTCAAAGAGTGCCCAGTTGCAGATGTTGTGGCCATATCTGGAGAGGTAGCGGATGCCGTCAAAGGCGCTGTTGTAGACGAGGCGCGATGCACGCTGCGTGAGCTTACGGAGCCCGGACTGTCGCAGCACACCGGCGTTCAGTTCCGCGATGCCGAGTTGAACACAGCCGACCGCCAGGTCGCGGCGCAGGATGGCGATCCACTCGCCACCGTAGATGTCCGCATAGGAACCGTAGTGGGTCGCCGAGCCTAGCATGCGGGTCTCGGCCCATTCGGGCGGCACGTGTCCGAACTGCGTGAAGTCGTCCTCGCCTGTAATCTCCGCAAGCTCGGCATACAGGGTTGGGTCAACGCGAAATCGGGCGAGGGTCTCGAGGTAGCAGCCCAGCCGTTGCGAGGAGGCGTAGAGTACGCGGTACGCGCCCTCCGGATCGTCAAAGCCATTCCCGAAGGTCCCATCCGGACCGGCGAGAGCCCAGTCCAGCGGCTGCCACGGGTCGGGGCCGCGTGCCAAACGGTAGATCAGCCCTTCGAGTTCGGCAGTCAGCGAGATGGCCTACCCTCCCGCCACGAAGGCGCGAACGGCGCCCAGGATCTCAGGGCCGACCTTCTCGAGATCGCCCTCCCGGAGCAGGCGGATCGGCACGCGATCGTTGAGTTCTGGATTGAGACCAATCAGCCACGCTTGAACGACGGATGGGCGATCGTGATTCTCCAGCGTCCTGACCACGCGAAAGGCGAATCGCAGGCGCTCTTCCGAGTTCTTGTACGGCTCCGCTCCCTCAATCCAGCGATCGAGCGCTCGCACGTCTTTCACGCCGGCGATGTAGGCAGTCAGCTTCCTCCCGATGATGCCAGTCAGGTCCCTGACCAGCTTTGGGAATGCCGTTGCCGTGGCTTCACGGTGAGCTGCCAAGTCCGGCCGACTCGGGGTAAGGACCGTCATGGCTGCCACCTCCTATTGGCAGTGTACCAGAATAACAATATAATCACAAGTAAATAACGCACGATCAACCAGGGCGGTCCCCCCAGGGCCGCCGGTGCCGCTATGTGAACGACATCCGACGGGCTGGGAAGAATGAGGGTCAGTTGCTCTGGCTTTGACGGGTGTTCAGAACGGCCTTAAAGATGACTTGACGAGCGAGCGAGGAATCTCCGTGAAGCGCCTTCAAGAGAGGACCGGGAGTTGGGGGGCTGAAGCGGCATGAATCTCTCCGCNNCTTCATCCCGGCAAAGACTCCTGTCCGGCTACGCCGAGGGTGCGCGCCCGCGCCTTTGCTGGCGCGCTTTCGCAGTCGCCCGCTTCATCGCCCCCCGCACCCGCTCGGCGATGAATTCCGCGAACGGCTCGATTCTCAGGTCGATGCTGGCGCAATCCAGCGCCGCCAGGTAGCCGTTACGATCCTCAGCCCGGATGACCGTCCACGGATAGCCACCCGAGGCCAGCATCGCATTCATCAAGAAACGCGCCAACCGCCCGTTGCCGTCCGGGTAGGGATGGATATAACCGAACAGCCAGTGCCCCATCACGGCGCGGACGCCAGGCTCGGCTTCTCGGTCCAGCAGATCGAAGAGCGTCGGCATAGCATCGCGAACCGCTTCCCAGCGCGGCGGCACATACCGCGACGTGCGCAGATAGACCGCACTGTTCCGGTAGCCCGCGAGCGTTCCGGCCTCAATCAACCCCGCTGCCACGCAGGGCTGGAACAACTCGCGGTACCACTCCTTGTGAGCCGTTCGTGCCAGGGCGCCGGCATTGCCGCCGGCAATCGCTTCGCCCACCGTTCCCTTCACTTTCTGGAAAGCCTGCCAGTAGCCGCGCGCCGCCAGTGCGTCGCGGCTCTGGCGGTCGTCATCGTGATGATCCGGGTCCCAGTCGCCCCGCTGGACCCTTTCGATCAGCGCCGGCGTGACGCTGTACCCCTCGATTGACAGCGAGTGATAGGCGTCGCTCTTGTACATGTCGTCCACGAAGCGGAGATACTCTTTCCTGTTTCGCGGAAGGCCCGGCGCTTTCGGGAACGCCTCGACAACCACTCCCCGCATGGATTCCCACATCGCCTGCATGCGCCCCACAATGGGCGCTGAGACGGTGGGCAAAACGCCGAATGTCTGCGACGGCGCGAACGGATCGGTTTCGCGCACGTCGTATCCCGCAGACTTCATCGCCCTGACGATCTCGTCGGCGACCTGCGGGTGGCCGATGCGGCGGAACGCTCCGGCGATCTGCCCTGCTTTTGCCGAGTGGCCGCCGTTGAGCAGCAGCCGCAGCACATCCGATGCTTCGCGAATGCCCGCCAGAACGACCTGAGTCTCTATGGGATTTCGGGTGAAGAAAGCCTCCGGAACCTTCACGAGCGCTGCCGCAGCGGAGAACAGCCTTAGCCCGTCCTCGACCAACACGTCGGCTGCGGACGGCATCTCCGGCTGTTTGAGGTCATAAAGGGATGTGCCGAAGAGCAGCTTCATAGTGTGGTTCGTGCCCTTCCGGCTGTAGACCACCACCTGTGTTGGAATCACGGTGTTCTGTGCATGGAGAAGAACCGACTGCTCGGGCGATAGGCGCCACGCATCGTCAAACCGGTCCTGGCAATAGCTTGCGCAGAATTCCCAGAACGACGCATACCATGGTGTGCTGTCGCCCTGGCGCGCGCTCGGGCTGGAAGACATCAGCCAGCCCTTCATGACTTCCCGCAGGAAGCCGTTGCGAAGCAGCCGCTCCCGGTGCGTGCGGCTCAGCTCGCGCGACCGGAAAACGTGGCGCCCGCCCTTCTGAATCTCCTGAAGCGCGGCGAGCGATTCCGCCAGTTGTTGGTTCGGTTTGGGCATGATGGGACCTCAGCAGCGTTGGCTCTCTACAAGCTTATTGTGCCGTGTCTATCCAAGCATATCATGCCGTATCGTTACAATCATATGCTGCTGTGCTAATGCAAGCCCATTATGCTGGCGTACCGGGTAGAAACCTGGCTAAGTTATTGGTTCTTCTTGCTTCGGCGCTCGCGAGAAATTACCCTACTTTGCTCATGAGAAGCGATCCAGCGTCCGCAGTACCAGGATCGCGTTTGGCGCCCGGCGAGCGCTCGTTTTGGCCGTTTGGCATCCGAAGTGCTCTCGGGGCGCTGGCTGTTGCAGGGAGCGGCACGTTCTGTCGGTGCGGGTGATCAGGTCTCGCAAATCCAGTGGGTTGCGCGGCTCCGCCGCGGATGATGGAGAGGCGCACCGCACGCCTTCGGTGTGGATGATATCGACTGTTGCCCGCCTTGCCCCGCGCCAATTCGTGTTCTTCGCGTGGGTCACTTTTGGTGAGCAGAAATGGGTCACTCTTGCCGAGCGCCGAGGTTCTTCTTGGGGCGGTAATTCGTAATCAGCAGGTCGCCGGTTCGATCCCGGCGGGTGGCTCCAGATCCTCTCGCGCCGTCCACAGCGGTGCAAATGACGCGGTAAGCAGCGGTTTCTGGCCTGCCGGCGACGGGTATGCGGTTGGGGATGCCGCCCGAAGCCGTCGCGACGGCTGCATGAGGCGTCGAGAATCGGCCCCGTACCTGGCTCGCTTCCCCTGCACCTCTTGGAGCGAGCTCCACGCTCTCCGCGCCATCTGCTAGTTTGAAGGTTCCAGCAGGAGGTTCGATGCGCATCGCGCTGTTCGCTTTGGTGGTGGTCGCCGCTTCCGCGCAGGATTGGCCCTCCTTCCGCGGACCGGGCGCGTCGGGAGTGGCTGACGGCCAGAACCTGCCGGTCAAGTGGGACGTCCAGCGGCGCGTCAATGTGCTGTGGAAGACCCAGATCCACGGGTTGGCCCACTCCAGCCCGGTCGTCTGGGGCGACCGCGTCTTCCTGACCACCGCCGTAAGCAGCCAGCCCGGCGCCACCTTCAAGCCGGGACTCTACGGGGAAGGCACTGCCTCCGACGATCTCTCGGTCCACCAGTGGAAGGTGATATGCCTGGACCGCGGCACGGGCAAGGTCCTCTGGGAGCGCACCGCTTACCAAGGCGTTCCCAAAGAGAAGCGCCACATCAAGTCAACCTATGCCAACTCGACTCCGGCAACCGATGGCCGCGTGGTCGTTGCCTTTTTCGGATCGCAAGGCTTGTATGCCTACAGTCTCTCCGGCGACCTGCTGTGGAAGCGGGACCT
>PMEV01000320.1:0-2279 GCA_003154855.1 Bryobacterales bacterium | reverse complement strand
TGGTGACGAACGGCTCCAATTTCATCCGCGGCTACGATCCGGCGTCCGGCAAGGAACTGTGGCGGCTGGGCGGCAGTTCGAAGATCACGGCGCCAACACCGGTCGCCTCGGACGACCTGATCGTCGTGGCCAGCGGCCGCCGGCCGGAAGCGCCGATCTTTGCCATACGCGCCGGCGCGAGCGGCGAGATCACGGGCAGCCGGTCGGTGGCCTGGTCCAAACAACAGCGCGGCCCTTACATGCCGACGCCNNTCGCCCGTGGCCTCCGACGGCAAGATCTACCTCTCCAGCGAGGATGGCGAGATCGTCGTCGTAAAAGCCGGACCCAAGTTCGAGCTTCTGGCAAGCAACGACATGGCCGATCCCGTCATGGCCACCCCCGCCATCTCCGGAGGCCTCCTCATCGTCCGCACCCAGCACTACCTCTGGGCCATCGGCCAACGCTAATCCGAGCGGGCCAGAGAACACGCGCCGGAGAGCACCCTACATTTCACCCCCCGTTTTGATAGACTCGCGTTTAGAGTTCGCGCCTTCCAAGCGCAGGCTCTCTGGAAC
This sequence comes from Bryobacterales bacterium, assembly GCA_003154855.1. Lineage (GTDB taxonomy): Bacteria > Acidobacteriota > Terriglobia > Bryobacterales > Bryobacteraceae > Fen-330. The sequence goes on along the minus strand of PMEV01000320.1, from coordinate 1,724 downwards.
GTTCCCAAAGGGGGTTGGCTCGATGGAATACAGGATCTTTGGCGCGGGGCGTCAACCGCACGATCAGTTCGTGCCCGATTTGCAGGCGTTTTGCGAGCTGGATGATGTTCAGCGTGAAGCGCTTGCGGCTTGGTTCGAATCAACTTCTGACTTTGACGCCTATACTCCGGAACTTCCTCCTGGTATTCTAGCGAGCACCTTGCTGCCGGCGCAGTTCAGGAAGACAGCAACAGTGATTGGATCGCTGTTGAACGCCTGGCACCAACGCTCCCTGCAGATTGTGGATATAGAGCGGGATCTCCTGCTGCTCGGACTCAGTCCAGAGCACATTCAGCTCGTTAGCGGGTTCCTCCAGCGTCTTGCACCCATAAGAGAGCGGATTTGGCGTGACGGGCGGGAGGGCGACGCTCAGGTTTATGGGCTGCCCACACTGGACGATGTAAACATTTTCTGGGATGCCCGAGCCGTTTTTGGCGGCCCAAGCTACTACTATTTTGGTGCTGACGCGAACGAGACCACATACAAGCAATGCCTCGGCCTCACGTGCATGGCCGTCTTGGAATTGATGGTTTCAGATGCGGGCGGCTTAAAGCAGCGTATAGCAATCCAGATGAACGAAACGGTGTTCAGCACCTTCCTTCGAGCGATCAATCGAGCTGATGATCAACTAGGCTCCCTGAAGGCCTTTATAGAACCGCTGAGTGTGGCGCCGAAAAGCGCCAAAGGCTGATAGCTTATGGCGGCATCCAAACTGGCGCGGAACCATCAAGGAACCACAGCGTTTGCAAAGCACCTTACTTGCAGACCACTAAGACGGAAAACGGGCCCGGTTGCTTCCGACGAGGCTATCCGGCAGCCCGTGTCGAACGCCATCGCCTCCAATATCCGTGACATCCTTTCGGTTGCCTCACGAGCGGCGTCCATGCCTGACCGCGAGGCGATCCAGCGTTACCATGCTCTCATAGACAAAAGCTTGGTTATGTCTCTCTCCCCGACTGAGCGCTTTGAGTTGGAGCGAATTGAGGCTCGTCTCGACGCGGGCGATCGAGATCCGCTGGTTGAGAAACGGAACCGCGAAATGGCAACGGAGCGAGCGCGCATCTTGGATTCGATTCACACGCTATTAGCAAAACTGCAAAGCTAGGCGGCGTACGCATCTATGGCTCAATTCTCTCGGGAAAGCCAACCATTCACCTTCACTAGTCCTCGCCAGTACAAGCCCTTTCTGCGATCCGATTTCCGAACTCGCTGCGCTTACTGCGAGCGCCCGGAGGAGTATCTTGGCGGAGAGGAAGCCTTCGAAGTCGAGCACTTCCGCCCGAAGAGCAAGTTTCCTCAGTTAGATTGTGTCTACAGCAATCTCTACTACGCCTGCCGGGGCTGCAACGCACATAAATCGGAAACATGGCCATCCGAGGAACTGGCAGCTCACGGTTCGCGCTTCGCCGACCCATGTCAGGAGGACCCGTACAAAGAGCACCTTGCCGAAGACGCTGATGGAGGCGTAACAGGCACAACTCCATGCGGAATCTACACTACTGCACATATCCGTCTGCACCGGGAAAGCGTGAAGGAGTGGCGACGACTTCGAGCGCAGGCGCTGATAGATCTGCCAGTATGCACGGGCGTGATAGGGCTTCTTGAGCGACTTCGTGCCGGCGCTGCTAATTCGGAGCGGGAGCAACTCGAGGCGCACATTACCTGGCTCAAGGACTACATTGAAG
>PMEV01000396.1 GCA_003154855.1 Bryobacterales bacterium | reverse complement strand
GACATCCAGAACATCATGAGTCGCCGGAACGATCTGCTGCGCCTGTATAACGCACCGTCCATGAATTTCTTCTATCAGACTTCCCCTGGAGGCGGGCAGGGGCTGATCCAACTGTTGAATTACTCGCGCCGGCCGGCCAGCGACGGACCGCTCTTCTACGTGAAGCAGCCGCATCGGTCGGCCCGCCTGGTGAGTCCGGAAATCGCCTCGGCCGCGGCCCTTCAATGGGTTCCTCAGGAAGCGGGTGGGGCGGAGTTGTCTCTGCCGCGCATTTCCGTGTATGGCGCCCTCGAGTTGGAGAAATAGGAGGCGAAGGAGACCGCAATGAAACGAGAACTGACCAGGAGAGAATTGCTGGCGGGAGTCGGAGCCGGCGTCGGGGCCCTGCTCGCGAGGCCTGCATGGAGTGCTGCCGCTACCGCCCCGACGGCGCGGGTCGCCGTGGCCAGATGCATGACCTATGGGCCCGAACTGGTCCCCACCATGGCCAGGATGTTCGATCAACTGGGTGGCCTGGACCGCTTGGTGAAGGGCAAAACGGTCGCGGTGAAGATCAACCTCATCGGCGTGCGCTGGCAGCGGTTGGGCGCCGCCAGGATGGAGGACACGTTCTGGTCCAATCCGCGCGTGATCGGAGCCGCGGTACACCTTCTGGGCAAGGCGGGCGCCCGCCGCATCCGGGTGGTGGAAGGCCCTTGGTCCACCGCCGAGACCCTGCAAGAAGTCATGCTGTCCATGAACTGGCAGCCGCAGGATATCCTGAACGCCGCCGGCCACGTGGAATTCGAGAACACCAATTACCTGGGGCAGGGGAAGAAATACTCGCGGTTCATGGTGCCCGGCGGGGGTCTGATCTACCCCGGCTACGACCTCAACCACTCTTACGAAGATTGCGACGTGTTCGTCTCGCTCGCCAAGATGAAAGAGCACGCCGCCACGGGCGTCACCCTGTCGATGAAGAACGTGTACGGAGCGACTCCCATCACCATTTACGGCGAGGGCGCCGGCGTGGACGAACCGAGCGTACGCCCTCACGGCGGACGCGGTGGAGTGTTTCACTTTGCGAAACGCCTGCCATCCAAGAGCGCGCCACAGCAGACGGACCTCAGTTTGCCTAAAGACGCAGGCTACCGGATTCCGCGCATTGTCGCCGAACTGTGCTCGGCGCGGCCGGTCCACCTCGCGATCATCGACGGCGTTAAGACCGCCACCGGCGCGGAAACGAATTACGGAAGCCGGCCCCAGGCGGCGGTGAACCCCGGAGTGCTCATCGCCGGAACCAATTGCGTGGCCACCGACGCGGTGGCGACGGCTGTGATGGGGTTCAATCCCCTGGCCGATCGCGGGACGGCTCCGTTCGCCAATTCCGACAGCATGCTGCGCCTCGGCGAAGACCTCGGAATCGGCGTGCGCGACCTCGGCCGGAACGAGATCGTCGGAACCCCGATCGCGGAAGTCGTCTTCAGCTACAGCGCGGTCCGCGAAAAGATTCTGGCTGCGGCCAAGAAGGCGTGAACCCCCGGTCCGCGGACGGCCAGCTGCGCCTCGAGGAACACGGCGACGCCATGGGCGCGACGTTTTCCGTGGTCCTCTATGGGGATGACCGGACCAGCATGGCAGCGGCCGAGGATGCCGCTTTCGCCGAACTGGGGCGGCTCGACGCCCTGCTCTCCAACTACCGCGCCGGAAGCGAATGGAGCCAGCTAAACCGTCGCGCCGCCGAAGAGCCCGTCCAGGTGTCGCCGGAGCTGTTCCGATTGCTCTCGGCGTGCCTCGCCTACAGCCGGGCTAGCGAAGGGGCTTTCGATATCGCGGTGGGCCCGCTAATGAAGTTGTGGGGCTTCTACAAGGGCTCCGGCCGTCTGCCCAGCCCGGCGGAGGTGGCCTCCGTCCTCCCCAAAATCGGTTACCGGCACGTTCGCCTGGACGCGGCCGCGGGGACCGTATGGTTCGATGCCGCCGGAGTGGAACTGGACCCCGGCGGAATCGGCAAGGGCTACGCCGTGGACCGCATGGTGGATGTTCTGAGACAGCGCGGCGTTCAGGTGGCCATGGTCGCGGGGTCGGACAGCACCATTTATGGAATGGGCGCTCCGCCCACCGAGCCGAAGGGCTGGCGGGTGGGCATCAAGGATCCGCGCAACGCCCGGCGGACGGCGGCCGAGGTGTTTCTCAAGGACATGTCGCTCTCCACTTCCGGCAGCTACGAAAAGTTCTTCTGGGCCCAGGGACGCATCCACTCCCATATCATGGATCCGCGCACGGGCTACCCGGCGCAAGGGGAAGTATCCGTTTCCGTGATCGCCCCGCGCACCATCGACAGCGAGGCGTGGGCCAAGCCGTACTTCGTCAACGGCCGCCAGTGGGCCGCCCGGCGCCAGGTAGAGGAATTCCGCGTGTTCTTTTGCGAAGACGGGGCGCTGCAGCCCTGCGCGTGGCTCCCCTGACCACCCCCAACGGAAAACTACCGGAACTCCGCCCGTTCCCGCTCAGCGGTAGCGGTACAGCGTGAGCCGCTGGATGCCCTCCGCACTCCGGCGTTGTGCCCATAAGGGCACCTTGCTCCCCAATGGCCAACGCAGTTGCAGGCAATCCCCCTCGATCGTGTCGTCGCCAGCCAGTCGGCGGCGTGGAACCCACCGGCCGTCGACGAACGCGCCTTCTTCCACCGTGGCCAGTCCGGCCAGCGGGGGCCCGGGCGTGTTCGGAGAAAAGGTGACGGTTACGCCGTTGCCGGCCGCGTAGTACTCGTCGGGCCCCACTGCAATGAAGATGGCCCCCGCGCGAGCCGGGGTCTCCGGCGCCGTCTCGCTGGGACCCACTCGATTCGACCCCAGGAACGTCGCCTCGATCGTGTAATTCCCCACCCGGACCTTCTGCGGCGGGTCGTTCGGGCCCAGCAGAACCGCCGACATCGTGCCGTTGCCCTGGTGTTCCA
>PMEV01000441.1 GCA_003154855.1 Bryobacterales bacterium | reverse complement strand
CCATCCGGACGAAACGGGACCTATTGCCGATCCGCAACCTCCGCACTTCGGGGACCGTCGAGCATCTCGCCGCGTACCTCAGATCCCAGGGTTGTTCGCTCGATGAGCGCGCAATTCTGGACCGTGTGGTGGCGCAGCAGGTGACGCTCGATGGAACGCTCACCATGCATTCGCAGACCGCGAAGAAGAACGGAGGCGACTACGACTTCGACTTGGTCTCGTGCATCGACGAGAGCCGCTTCCCGCGCTTTGTGGAAGACCGGTTCTCGCTTCGAGACGAAGGGACNNATGCGGGCCAAGGGGAACTCGATTGGGCGCATTACCGACCTGATCACGTCCTGCCTGGCGGAAGGCCGTCAGGACTTGGCCGATCGTCTCGCGCTGGAGCTCCAAGCGGCGCTCGATGCCCTGAAGCACGGGGTAGAGCCCGACGAGGAGACCATCCGCGGCATCCGCAAGCAGGTGACGCCGGCCCAGTGGTTGAAGCTGAAACGAGTGCGCCAGATTCGGGATCTGCCGTTGACCATCGAGGTTGCTCGGACAGACCGCATTGGCGCGCTATACAACATACTGCGCAAGGAGATCGACGAGTTTTTCTCCGACACGCTGCCTTTGGAGGCATTCCGCGGGGTGATTTCGACGGCCGCCGTCGTCACTCGCGAGATGCACGACGAGGCGCGCATGGTTTCGCGCATCTACGCCGCGAATATGCAGCGGATGAGCGAGATCCGGGAAGGCTACGGGCGGGCACTGAGAGAGTCCCAAACGGCGCTGGACAACGCGCCGAAGGACTACGCATCTCGCAAGGAGTTGATCTCGAAGCGGAGTCAGGCCCAGGCAGCGCTCTACTTTTACGAGGAGCGCCACCGCAAGGAGCTGAAGGCGATGATTGGCTTCGTGCGGAAATGGGCCGAACGGAAACGGGACAACAGGTTGGGCTATCTCCAGGCTCTGCACGAGATCGCGTGCCGGGGCAAGGGACGAGGCTCGATCGTGTTCTATGCGTTTCCGCAAGAGCTCGTCAACCAGATCGTGGAACGCACCGGCGGCCGCCCGGTCACGGTGACGGTTCCCGAGATGGTCGATGGCGAGCTGGTGATCGACGCGGAAGGACGGGTCTTTCTCGTCGACCAGGTAGCTCAGAACGGTAACCCGGCGGCAGAACGGCAGATCTTCCTGATGCAAGTCACGGAGGACGGCCGCGTTCTGATGGACTACGGGCGCAACGGGGAGCCGGTGGAGCGGGAACGCATCCACCCCTTCGCTGTGAAACCCGGGCGGAGCGAGGTTCGCAACGGGAAAATCGTCTTCCCGGAAACGCAGCAACGCCCGCACGTGCCGCCGAGCAGGAGCTACTTGAACTGAAACTGCGCCAGGGGCTTCCGGTTCCGACCGGGGCCCCTGGCCCTATCCCACAAGATCGAAGGAGAACACACACAATGACACGTTGGCTCATGGTGGGCTTGGCCGCGGCGCTCGCGGCCTACGGCCAGAAGATTGAGACGCAGAAGGCAGACCGCACGCGGATTACACGCGTCGAGACCGCTCTGAATCACCTGACGGTGATCGAGGTCGGCGATTCGGTGGAGCAGGTGGCGACTGGCAGCACGAGCTTCAAGGTCGAGTGGCGCGGGAACAAAGTGTTCGTGCAGCCACTCGAACCGGACGCGGCGACGAACNNAGTGTTGAGAAGATGCACTTCGCCATCGACGAAGAACCGACCATAAAGGCGGCAGCCGCGCCACCGCCGGCGCCCGCCGTCGCGCCAGTCGTGCAAAAGCCGGCGATCCCGAGCGAAATGTTGTACAAAAGCGAACTCGTGAGATTGGTGGGGGCGTCTGGACAGCGATCGAGCGTTGACGTGGTGCTGCGCGACGTCTACGAAAAGGACGGCAAGGTCTACCTGCGCTACGCTATTCGCAACGCGGGAACCGGAACTTACGAAGCGAGAGATCCCGCCGTCGTGCGATTGAAATCTCCGCGCACCACTCAGAGTCTGTACGGAATGCACGGGACGCAGCTTGCCGACAGCCTGGCCAGGCGGATCGCGGACAAGGGGAGCGAGAGCGTACACGTCGTGCATTCGGAGATCGAAAAGTCGGTCATTGCACCGGGGCAACTGGCGGTGGGCTTGCTCGCCTTCGACGCGCCTCAATCGCAAGGGCCGACGGTACTGCAGCTGATCTTCCCGATGGATCGAGGCTCGGCGGTGACCGCCACCATGGTTCTGTGAGGGGCCATATGGAAGCTGCAGCAACCGCGACGGCCGAAGAAATGCGCAAGGTACTCCGAGGACGGCGACGTGTGCAAACCGCGCCCGGCCGGCACACGACTGAAGAGATGCTTGCAGCGTTTCGAAACAGGCTAGACTCTCGGGGCGAACGCGGCATCGTGAATCTCCTCAAGAATCTGGTACTGGAGAAGCGCAACCCGTTCGAGCCGACCCGGCCGCGAGCACCGAGACGTGAAGTGGCCGCGGTAGGCGCACTCGTTGCCGTGTTGATCGCCGCAATGTTCTGGTTCAACTTCCACCCACTGAGGTGAATGCAGTGGCGTCTCCTTCGTCGGGTCTGACATCT
>PMEV01000270.1:6524-6699 GCA_003154855.1 Bryobacterales bacterium | reverse complement strand
GAATCGTGCGCCCAATGGCGGCGCACCGCCATCCACTGGACGCCGGCGGGCGGCGGAGAAGACAGTGGAAGGTTGACAAGCCCAATGCGCCGCCGTTCGGGGCCGCGGCAGACCCCCGCCATCTCATCCCCATCCGTGAGGTCAGACGATGGTCCCCTTAGTGACCAGGTACCTG
>PMEV01000270.1:0-6516 GCA_003154855.1 Bryobacterales bacterium | reverse complement strand
CGAATCCCACCCTCACCGCCATGTTATTTCAAATACACTACTTACATATGGATTCACACATACGATGGACGCTTGGGCCGCTTCTATCTTATCGAGAATCCGCACGCAGCAGTGAGGGCGGAGATGCGGATCCTCACTGCAAAGCAAAGCCCTAGTGTTCAATGACTTACGGTGTCATCGTACTGCGATCGCAGCGAAGGTCGCGGAACATCCGCCCTGAAAGCGCCGGGGATCCAGGCAATGCGTAAGTCCTCCCTGCGTTGGCGCGAAGGATCCAGCAGGCGGGCACGAAAAGACGGCGATCTTCACCACCTTCCCGTTCTTCATGCGGCGGACTCCAGGTAGGACCGGATGACATCCTCGAAGCGGCAGATGCCATCCACCAGGACCCGCCTTCGCCGCGCGTCCCGCAGGGCCTAGAGGATCCCATCGGCTCGGGTCGGCGCACCTTCACGCGCGCGCATTGCTTCGAGAACGCTCTTCGAGCTGAGTGTGCGATACGCCGGATTCCCGGCCGAGAAACCCGGCGGACCAGGCCCCGGGGTCCGCACAGGCCAGAACGCGCAATGAGCGGGAGTGCGCTTACCGCTCAGCGCAACACATCCCGGGAAGAGGGTAGCTGCGAAGTGTCCCATCCGCCGCCCAGGGCTTGGATCAAGGACACGCTCGCGACCATGCGCCGCGTGAGAATGTCGACCGCGGTCCGTTGATTCTGCAGTGCGCTGGTCTGCGCGGTGATGACCTGCAGATAGTTGGTGAGGCCTCCCAGGTATTGGTCCGTCGATATCGCCAGCGACTGCTCGGCGGCTTTGACCGCGCGGTCCGTGATCTCGGCCTCTTCGGCAAGGATGCGCAACTGCGCCAGACTGTCCTCCACCTGCTCAAATGCGGTCAGTACGGTTTGCTGGTAACTCGCCACAGTTGCGTCATAGGTGGCTTCGGTTACGGTGATTTGAGCGCGGCGCCTGCCCGCATCGAAGAGAGTCGCGGCCAACTGCGGTCCCACAGACCAGAAGCGGCTGGGCCAGGTAAACAAATCGGCGGCGGTTGAGGACTGCAAGCCCGCATCGGCGCCGAGGGTCAGGGACGGGTAGAGCGCCGCCTTGGCGATTCCGATCTGTTCGTTTGCGGCTGCGACCTGCCGCTCGGCAGCCGCTACGTCGGGCCTTCGTTCGAGGAGTGCGGAAGGAATACCGACCAGAGATACCGGGGGCGGAGACTGGTTCGGCGCGTCGGGAATCGACAGACCGGAAGGCGGTTTGCCAGCCAGCACCGCGATCGCATGTTCGAATTGGGCCCGCTGCACTCCCAGGTCGACCAACTGCGCGCGTGCCGTCTCCAACTGAGTCTTCGCCTGCGCCACGTCGCCCATCGATGCGACACCGCCATCGAATCGGTCCTGGGTAATTTGAACGTACCGCTGATACGACTTCACGGTGGTATCCAGCAACCGCCGCGTGGCGTCCAGTCCCACGATCTGGAAGTAGTCCTGAGCGAGTTCCGCCTGATAAAGCAAGCGGGCATTCTCGAGGTCCGCAGCCGAGGCCTGCGCGATGGCCGAATTGGCCGCAACGCCGCGCCGAATATTTCCCCATATATCGATCTGATAGATGAAATCGATTGGTATCGTGTACAGCCGGCGCAGGCCGGAGCCGCCCCCTCCGGAACGCGTCGCGGAGGGAGAGGCGGTCACGGTGGGAAACAGGCTGGCCCGGGCGACGCGCACCGCCGCTTTGGCCGCGCGGAATTGAGCGCCGGCGGCCAGTACATTCTGGTTTGAGATACTGACCCGGTCTTCGAGCGCGTCGAGCCCCGGATCCTTATAGATCTGCCACCACTTACCGCGAATCACCTGGTCATTGGGTTGCGCGTCCTTCCAACCGGCCGGCAGCTCTTCTTTGAAGGCCGGCGAAGGAGGCGTGGCAGGACGCTGGTACTTCGGGCCGACCATGCAGGCGCTCGAAGAAAGCATCAATCCGGCCGTCGCTAAGACGATCGAAAACCGAAGACGATGAGATTCATTCATATCGGAGAGCATCAATCGGATCCATGAACGCCGCCTTGCGGGCCGGGTAGTAACCAAAGAACACTCCCACTAACGCCGAGAATGCAAACGCCAGAAGGATGGACAGCAGGCTGACCTGGGTAGACCATTGCGCGAAGTGCGAGATCAGCAACGAGGCCGTTAGCCCCACCGCGATCCCGATAACTCCCCCCAGCACGGAGAGCGTCACGGCTTCCACCAGAAACTGCAACAGGATATCGCGCGTCTTGGCGCCTACCGCCTGACGCAGGCCGATCTCTCGGGTCCTTTCGGTCACCGACACGAGCATGATGTTCATGATCCCGATGCCGCCGACGATCAGCGATACCGACGCGATGGCGCCCAGCAGGATCGACATGACTTGCGCCGAGGTTTCCTGGGCCGCGAAGACCTCGGTCAGGTTGCGAACCGTGAAGTCGTCCTCCACGCCGGACTCGATCCTATGCCGTTCGTGCAACAGCGCCGTCATCTCCGCTATCGCCTGATCCATGGACTGCGGGTTCAAGGCCTGCACCATCAGCGAGGCGACCGCTTTGGCATTGACCTTGTTGGCGCCGAATACCTTTTGCGTGGCCGTGGAGATGGGAAGCAGGATGACGTCGTCCTGATCCTGCCCCGTCGGCGACTGGCCCTTCGGCGTCAGCACGCCCGTCACGGTGAACGGCACATTCTTGATGATGACCACCTGGCCCGTGGGATCGCTGTCGCCAAACAGGTTTTGTGCGACAGTTTCACCGAGCACGGCCACTTTGGCGGCCGCATCCACGTCCTGTGTCGTGAAGAACTGGCCGGACAACATGGTGTAATCGCGAATCGTCATGTAATCGGGAGTCACACCCTGAGCGCTGGTGGCCCAGTTACTGTTTCCGTACACTACCTGTACCCCGCCGCGTACGGTGGGAGCGACGGCCGAAACGGAGGGGCAGTCGGCCGCGATGGCCTTGGCGTCGTCCTGCGTCAACGATGCGACCGCGCCGGAGCCGAGCCGGACGCCATTGCTGCTGATGCTGCCCGGCAGGACGATGATCAGGTTGCTGCCGATACTCTGGATCTGGTCCTGAATCCTGGCGGTGGCGCCCGCGCCAACCCCCACCATCGCGATCACGGCCGCCACGCCGATGATGATCCCCAGCATCGTGAGCGCAGAGCGCATGCGGTTCACTTTAAGGGCGCGGAGCGCGATCCCGACGCTGGCGACAATCCTGTTCATTACGAAACCGTCTCCTCCGGCTGCTCGGCGGGAAGATGATCCAGATCCTGCCGCGCGTCGCGCAGCTTGGTCAGCCTCTCGTCGAGCTGCAGCTTGCCGTCCTTGAAATGGATGCAACGGTTCGAGTAGACCGCAACGTCGGGATCGTGGGTCACTACGATCATGGTGATGCCCTTCTCGCGGTTCAGCCGTTGAAAGATCGCCATGATCTCGATGCTGGTCCTCGAGTCCAGGGCTCCGGTCGGCTCGTCCGCCAGGATAATGCTGGGATCGTTCACCAGCGATCGCGCGATGGCCACGCGCTGCTGTTGGCCGCCGGAAAGCTGGCTCGGCTGATGGTCTTCCCGTCCGGCAAGTCCCACGGCGAGCAGGGCCTTCATGGCCCGCTCGTGCCGCTCCTGGGCGGGCGTATCGGTATACATCAGCGGCAATTCGACATTCTCAGAGGCGCTGGTGCGCGCCAGCAGGTTGAACTGCTGGAATACGAACCCGATCTTCTTGTTGCGAATCTCCGCCAGTTGGTCGCGCCCCAGCTTTCCAACGCTGATGCCGTCCAGCTTGTAGGTCCCGGAAGTGGGCTTGTCGAGGCAACCGAGAATGTTCATGAGCGTGGATTTGCCGGAACCGGATGGCCCCATGATCGATACGAAATCCCCCCGTCCGATCTCGAACGAGATGTTCTTCAACACATGCACAGGCACCTGGCCGAGGTTGTAATCCTTCACCAGATCCTCGATTTCGATTACCGATGCCGTTTCGCTCACTTAGAATCCCGGCCCTCTGCCGCCCCTGTTGCCGGTCTGGGAGACGGGGCTGCCGCCCGATGCGGGCGCCGCGCTTGCCAACACCGCTTCAATCGCGTTGTCTCCGTCCTTCAGGCTGCCTGTCAGAACTTCCGTATTTGTGCCATCAGTTTCGCCCGTAGTAAGAACAACGCGCTCCGGTTTGTTGTCCGGGTCCAGTATCCAGACGGCCTTCTCCGGCGTTGCGCTTTTGCGTGCAACCGTAGTGGCTGCGGGCGCCGCCGTGCTAGACGCCGGGTGATAGCGCAGTGCGGCGTTAGAAACCTCCAGGACGTTGACGCGCTGATTGACCAGAATCTTCACATTCGCCGTCATACCCGGAAACAGCTTGAGGTCCGGATTCGCGACACCGATCACCGCGTCGTAGGTGATAACGTTTTGCACGTTGATGGGCGCCTTGCGGACCGACGTCACGTTGCCTCGGAACACCTGCCCGGGATAGGCATCCACCGTGAACGATGCCGGCTGGTTCACGCGCACGCGTCCCACATCCGCTTCCGACACGTTGGTATCCACCTGCATTTTCGTCAGGTCCTGAGCGATGAGAAACAGCGTGGGAGCCGCCAGGCTGGCCGCAACGGTCTGTCCGACATCCACGTTCCGCGATACCACGACGCCATCGACCGGCGCTCTGATGTTCGTATAGTTCAGGTCGATCTGAGTCGATTGCAGCGCCGCCGAGAACTGCTTCACCTGGGCCTGGTTGGCGGTCAAAAGCGAATTCGCCACGTTCAACTGAGCCTTGGCAACCTTGACGCTGTCTTCTTCGGCATGCTGCTGAGCCACTAAGGCGTCGTGATCGGCAATGGCCGACTTGTAAGTGGTCTGAGCGGTTTCAAGATCCTCTTTGGCGTCGGCACCCTGCTTGACCATGATCACGCGCCGGTCGACCTTGACCTTGGCATCGTCGGCGACGGCCTGTGCTTTCACGACATTGGCCTGCGCAGCTGCCAGGGCGGAGTTTGCAGCCTGAATGCCCGCCAGGGCCTGCTGGACGACGGCCTGGCTATTGGCCACGGCGGCCCGCGCCGAATCGACGTTGGCCTGTGCCTGATCGACCTTGGCTTGGAAGGGCGCGGGATCGAGCCNNGCGAACAAGGCCAGAATGATGCCCGACACTTGCGAGCCCACGGCGACGGTTACGACCGCGTTCGGGTTACCGGTGGCCGAGATGGTGACGTTGATGTCGCCGTGCTGGACAGCCGCCGTGCGATAGTGAACTCCGCTTTGCCCTCTAAGCAGAGCCCACGTCCCCAAGCCTACGGCAACGCCAGCCGCGGCGACGACGATCAGAATCGTCTTCTTCTGCATGTGCATCTGGGACGCTACCTCCCGACGATGTTCTCTGTTTTACGGGAATTGGCCGGGATGGGGTCAATCGCGGTCCGGCCCCGACACCCGCCACCTAGTTTGCCGGATCTTTTCCGCGCGTGGCTTGGACACCCTTTACAATCGCAAGACCCACGAGTACGATCGCACCCACTGCGATCCAATGCGNNATGTAAATCCCGAATGACATGGCAGTTCCTTTCAAGGCCCAGGCATGGCCTGTGGTGAGAGTTCCAATTGGCTTACGATGCAGCCTTCGCCAGGGGCAACCCCGGCTCGTTAACGAGCTCCTCGAAAAGCGTCCGGAAGCGAACCATTGCCTGGCGCAGGCCTTCCGTGCCGGCCTGCCCCCGCGTCTCGCGGAGCGCGATTTCGTGAGCGGTCCGGTAGTTCTCCAGAACCAGGGGATGATCCACCGAGATATCTGCCGCCCGCTGGTCATAGGTACCGATAGGATAGCCACGCGTGGACATCACATCGCCCAGCAGTTGGTCCGTGGCCGTTACCGCACTGGCGGGGCCATCGATGAAGCGCGACTGGACTTCGCGCCAGCTCGCTACGAAGCGCGCACGATCGTCTTCCGCGAGTGGCCGGATGTGGAGCGTTTCGATTCGTTGAGTGCGCCCATCGAGCACGGCTTCCGCGTGCCGCCGGTTGCCACCTTCCTCGACGGCGCGAGCGTATTCGGCTTCACCGAACCGGGTGCGCAGTTTCGCAGTCCGGCCTTTCCGGAGCCAAAGCAACGCGACGAGACCTGCAACGAGGATCGCGAGGAGGGTAACGGCCAATTCTAATTCTGCTGTGCTAAGTTCTGGCAGTCTCAACATCTCCCCCCACTTCCTGTACCGCNNTCTACTCGGTAGTCTCGGAACAGCCAGCTCGGGTGGACGGCGGCCGATTCCCGGGATCAGTCGCTCCTTAGGGCCGACCATACTTCACCCGGTGCAGTGCAAACCGGGGGCCAAAGCTGAACGTGCGCGAAACGCGAGGTGGCCGGACCTTCTGACCGGCAAACCCGCATTCGCGCAGGAGCACCGGTGCTGACGCGGTGGCGCCGAAGCCCAGGCCGACTACGTCGCTTAGTTCGCGCACGCAGCGGCGCCACCCCGTAGAGCCGGCCGCCCCCAAGT
>PMEV01000276.1 GCA_003154855.1 Bryobacterales bacterium | reverse complement strand
ACCAGCATGATGTTCATCACGCCCACGCCGCCCACCAGCAGCCCGATGGAACTCAGCACCACCATGACGATGGCGGTCACCGACATCATCTTGCGGAAGTCCTCCACCATCTGCTCGGCGGTGGTGATGGCGAAGTTGTCCGGGTCGGCCGGTTTCAGGTGGCGCTCCTGGCGCAGCACGCCGTAGACCTCGTCCATGGCGGCGGCGAGTTTCCCATCCTCGGCAATCACGATCAGCATGTTCTCCTTGGCGCTGGGGAACATCTTGCGCATGGTGTTGTAAGGCAGCAGGATCCGCCGGTCCTCCTCGCCGGGGAACGAAGCGGCCGGGCGCTCCATGGCTCCGATCACCTGGAACTCATGCCCATCCACCTCGATCATCTTGCCGACGGGGTCGATGTTCGGGAACCAGCCTTTGGCCAAGTCCTCCCCGATCACGACCACCGGAAGATGATGCAGGTTTTCGATATCGCTCAGGAATCGCCCGTACTTCATGACGGTGCCGCCGGCGGCGTAAGCTTCCTCGGTACCCGCCATGTCGAGATCGTAGATCTCGTTGCCCTTATACTTGCCGTTGTGAATCTTGTTCCAGTCGGGGAAGAGGTAGGGGCTGACATACTTCACCGAGGGGCAGCGCTCGCCGATGGCGCGTGCGTTTTCGAGCGTCAGCGGCTTACGCATGAACTCTTCCCGGCTAACGTCGAAGCGGAACCCGATCTGGAATTTGAACACAATCAGGGTGCTGGGACCGAAGCTCCGGAAGATGTTGGAGATGGAGGAATCCAGGCCGGTGATGATGGAGCCGACGGCAATGACCGTGGCCGTGCCGATAATCACGCCCAGCACGGTGAGGAAGCTGCGCATCTTGTGCTCGCGGATGGTAGCCAGCGCCATCCTGGCCGCCGAAAACACCTCGGAGCGGCTCATTTCTCCACCCGCAGCGCTTCGATGGGATCCAGCATCGCGGCCCTGCGCGCCGGGTAGATGCCGAAGAACAGGCCCACGCTGGCCGAGAGGAAGACCGCGATGAACACCGCCGTGGGGGGCACCGCCATGGGCACCGGGGTCGCCGTGCGCACCAGCACGGCCAGGCCCCAGGCGATCCCCACGCCGATCAGGCCGCCACTGGCCGCCAGCATCGAGGACTCCACCAGAAACTGGTTCAGGATGTCGCGCTTGCGGGCGCCCACCGACTTGCGGATTCCGATCTCGTGGGTGCGCTCGGTCACTACCGCCAGCATGATGTTCATGATCACCACGCCGCCCACCAGCATGAACACCGAAACCACGGCCACCGCCGTGCCCGCGATGGCCCCGGTCAACTGGTCCCAGGCCTGGGTCAGCGATTCCGAGCCGACGATCGAGAAGGTGTCCTCCACTTTCGGCCCCAGGTGCCGGTAGCTGCGCAGCAGCATCCGCATCTCATCCTGGGCCTGGTAGAGGTGCTCGCGGTCCAGGGCCAGGCCGAAGAAGCCGATGTCGGTCTGGGAGCCGAACATCTTGAAGTAGCTGCCGGCGGGAATCATCACGTAGTTGTCCTGGCTCTGCCCGAAGACGCTCCCTTTGGCCCTGGCCACGCCGATCACCTCGAAGGGCGCGCCGCGGATATACAGCGTTTTGCCCACCGGGTTCACGCCTTCGAAGAACTTGTCCTTCATTTCCGCTCCGATGAAGGTCACGGGCTGGCGCCGCTGGTTGTCGCCGTCGCTGAAGAACCGGCCGCTTTCGACCTGGGTATTGCTGATGGCGCCCATGTTGGGCGTCACGCCCCGCACCAGCACCCCGTCCGCCTTCACCTTGCCGCGGTAAACGTTGGCCCGCTGCCGCCCCTCGATGCCGATCTCGCGGGACAGGGTCATGTGGCTGTGCAGGAAGTCGAACTCCTCTTTCCTGAGTTTGGGATTGCGCCGCTGCATCTCGAGGTACTTCTTGGCGTCGAACTCCCCGATCATGGCCAGGCGCAGGACCCGGAAGCCGTCGCCGCCCATGTCGGAAACCTGCTGGGCGATGTAGACATCCATGCCGTGAATGATGGCCATGACCGCGATCAGCGTGGTGGTGGCCAGGATGATTCCTAACAGAGTCAGGAAGCTGCGCAGCTTGGAGCCGCGCAGAGACCCAGCCGCTACCGACAGGGCTTCCCGAATGGATGCGGTTGACCTCATCGAAGATGAAGACGGCGGCGGAGCCTGCTTTGTTCCAGAGAACCCTTTCTTTTTGCTGGGGTTTCTCATACAATGCGGCCTTGGGGGCGGTGGCGTATGGGTGACTCCGAGTGCGGTGTGGATCCGGACCAGGAAGTCCGGGCGTTGCGGGAACGGCTGCAGGAGGCCGAGCAGGCCCTGGCCCTGACCCGGCATTCGCTGGAGTGCGCCTCGGATGGAGTGTTCTGGCTGGATTCCTCCGGGCGGTACGTCTACGCCAACGAGGCTGCCACCCGTCTGACCGGCTGGCCGCACGAGGAGCTCCTCTCCATGCGCGCCTACGAGCTTGTCCCAGGCGGCACGCCTGAGCTCTGGTCGTCCCGCTGGGCAGAAGTCAAGCGGCGCGGCGCGATGGTCTATGAGACCACTCTTCAGGCTAAGGACGGCCGTATCATCCCGGTTGAGATCACGGCCACCTATGTGCGCTCCGGCGCGGAGGAGTACCTCTTCGGGTTCGTCCGGGACATCACAGCCCGCAAGCAGGCGGAGGAGTCGCTGCGCGTCTCGGAAGCCCGCTTCCGCAGCCTGTTCGACAATGTACCGGTGGGAATGGTTCAGACGGACCCGGTAGGCCGCGCCGAGCTGGCGAATCCCACCGCGCTCCAACTGCTGGGCTGCGGCTCGCTGGCCGAGTTGCGCGCGGGCCCGCTGTCCGATTTCATCGCCGATCCGGGAGAACGCGAACTTCTGACGCGGCGCGTGAACGAGGACGGCCAGGTTCTCAATGTCGAGGTTCTGGCGAAGCGCAAAGACGGATCCACGCTGCCGGTCCTGGTTTCGGGCCGGATAAACCGGCGAAGCGCGGCGGATCCGCCCCACTTCGAGTGCATGTTCGTGGATATCACCGAGCGCAAGCGCACCGAAGAACTGATCCTGCAGATCGCGCACGGCGTGGCTTCCGCGACCGGCGACGAATTCTTCCACTCCCTGGTTGAGCGCCTCGCGCGGGCGCTGGAGGCGGACTGCGCGTTGGTGGGCGAACTGGTTCCCGGCGACGCCAGCCGCATGCGCACGCTGGCGGTGTTCTGCGATGGCGCCCGCGCGCCCAACTTCGAATGCGCCCTCCCGGATATCGCCTGCGCGGGCATGCAGGCTTCGGCCGGCGCGCCGCTGTTCGATTCCAGGCGCCGGCCCTTGGGCCACATTGCGGTCATGTTCCGCCGTCTCGTCGCGGACACTGGGCTGGCCCGCTCGACGCTGGAGATTTTCGCCGCGCGCGCCGCCGCCGAGCTGGAGCGCAGCCAGGCCGAGCAGGCTTTTCGCCGGAGCGATCGGCGTTTCCGCGAGTTCATCGCCCGCAGCGCGGAAGCCGTGTGGTGCGTGGACTTCAAACGGCCCATCCCGGAGGGCCTTCCCGACGACCAGTTGCGGGAGCGCATCTATCGCGACGGTTACATCGGCCAGTGCAACGACGCTTACGCCCACATGCGCGGCTTTCGCTCGGCTGCCGAGGCGATCGGGGCTCCCGTCGAGGCCATCGTCCCACGCGCCGTTTGGCAGGACCTTATGGCAGCCTTGCCACCCGTCAGGGAAGACGAACGCAGCTCCGTGGTCAGAGAGGTGGATGCCCTGGGGAGGCCGAGATACTATCTGCGGAGCCACACCAATGTCATCTACAACGGCTTCCTCCAGCAGATGTGGACGGTGGCGCTGGACATCACCGAACGCACCCGGGCCGAGGACCTGGCGCGCGAGAGCGAGCGGCGCTTCCGCGAACTGCTCGAGACCGTGCAGTTGGTGGCCGTAATGCTGGATACGGCCGGCAACATCACCTTCTGCAACGACTCCTTGCTGCGCCTCACCGGCTGGAGCGCCGCCGAGGCGATGGGCCAGAACTGGTTCGACCTGTTCGTGCCCGCCAGTGTCCGGGAGGAGACCTGGAGCATGTTCGTGCGCGGCTTGGCCCAGGGGGATCTCCCGGCGCACTACGAGAACCCAATTCTGACCCGCTCCGGCGCCTCCCGCCTGATCGCCTGGGACAACACGCTGCTGCGCTCTCCCCAGGGCCAAGTGGTCGGAACCGCCAGCCTCGGTCGGGACATTACCGAGCATCGAGCGTTGGAGGAACGCTTCCGCCAGGCGCAGCGGCTGGAGAGCGTCGGGCGGCTGGCCGGCGGCGTGGCCCACGACTTCAATAACCTGCTCTCGGTGATTAACGGTTACAGCGAGATGCTGTTGCTGAGAGCCGATCTGCCGGACCCGATCCGCGCCGACGTCCTGGAGATCTACGACGCCGGCCGGAGGGCCGCAGCCCTGACGCAGCAATTGCTGGCCTTCAGCCGCCGCCAGATGCTCAAGCCGGAGTTACTGGACTTGAACGCGGTGCTGGCCGATGCGGGGAGCCTACTGGGCCGCCTGATCGGGGAGGACATCGAGCTCAGCCTGCGCCTGGACCCGCTGCCGGCCCGCGTGTGCGCCGATGCCGGGCAGATGCAGCAGGTAGTCATGAACCTGGCGGTGAATGCCCGCGACGCCATGCCGTCGGGAGGCAAGATCGTCATCCAATCCGCGAACGTCGCGATCCCGGAGGGCGCGGCGTCGCCCGAGCCCGGCCTGCCTCCCGGCCGCTACGCGCTGCTTTCGGTCAGCGACACGGGAGCGGGCATGACCGAAGAGGTGAAAGCTCACGCTTTCGAGCCTTTCTTCACCACCAAGGGTCCGGGCAAGGGCACCGGACTGGGGCTGGCCACCGTCTACGGAATCGTCGAGCAGAGTGGGGGCCGCATTTTCGTCGAGAGCCAGCCGGGCCAGGGCACGACCTTCCGCATCTACCTGCCAGCCGTCCAGCAGGCGCTGGCGGCGCGGGCCACGGCGGATGAGGCCAAGCTTTCCGATTACCGGGGAACGGAGACCATCCTGCTGGTGGAGGACCAGCCGGCCGTCCGGAAGCTGATGCGCAACCTTCTGAGCAGCCTGGGCTACCAGGTGCTGGAAGCGGGGGACGGCAATGCGGCGCTGGCGCTCGTCCAGCAGGCCAGGGAACCCTTCCAGATGATGCTGACCGACCTGGTCATGCCCGGTATGAACGGCCTGGAGCTCGCGGCGCGGCTGATCGCCCTGCGGCCCGGAATCCGCGTCCTTTACATCTCGGGCTACGCGGACCGCATGCCGGAGGTCGCGGGCGCTCCGAACTACCAGGAGAACTCCATCGCCAAGCCCTTCCTCGCCGCCGAGCTGGCCGCCAAGGTCCGCGAGGTGCTCGANNCACCAAACCGGTGGTGCAAACGGCAACGGATTTCCTACCTCTCCGTGTAGAAGCTACACGGCCCCGGCAGCCAGTTCCTACACGGCGCTGCGCAGTCTGAAAAAGATAGCCGTGGTCCTGCGATTGCTCCATGGATAGCACCCGAAAGCTGGGCTATACTGGAGAAAGGAGTAGTTGAATTATGCCAACTGGGACAACATCGACTCATCTGCTGTCCGAGCGCCGGCCGGAAGACCCTATTACGGTACTCTCGATCAGTCCTCTTGAATCGGACCACGTATTCTTGCAAGAGGTGTTCGGTCACTCCAACTGGAGGGTTCACGGAGTCCGTTCCGGACGCGAAGGGCTGGCCTGGCTGCGCCAGCAAGTTTCACCCGTGATCTTGTGCGAGGAGATCCTGCCCGACGGCGACTGGAAGGGAATGCTGCGGGAGCTCGCAAAGTTCAGGGAGCGCCCCGAGCTGATCGTGACGTCGCGCGTGGCGGACGACTCGCTGTGGGCCGAAGTGCTCAACCTGGGAGCCTACGATTTGCTCATGAAACCGTTTGACCTCACCGAGGTGTTCCGGGTGGTGAGCCTGGCCTGGCGCCATTGGAAGAACGACTGCGAACGGATGCACGCGATGCTGCCCGAAGCGGCCCGCGGCGCCGCATGATCGTCCCGCTGTACCAGGTGGATGCCTTCACCAGCCGCCTGTTCGCGGGCAACCCAGCGGCGGTTTGCCCGCTCGAGAGCTGGCTCGAAGACGGCGTGATGCAGTCGATCGCCCTCGAAAACAACCTGTCGGAGACGGCGTTCTTCGTGCGCCACGGCGAGGTCTACAACCTGCGCTGGTTCACGCCGGCCTGCGAAGTGGGGCTGTGCGGCCACGCCACGCTGGCCTCGGCGTTTGTGATCTTCGAGTACCTGGACCCGGAGGCCAAACTGCTTCGGTTTCAAACCCGGAGCGGCGAATTGCGGGTACGCCGGAACGGTGAGCTGCTCACGATGGATTTCCCGGCGCGCCCGGCGAAGCCCTGCGCCCCCTCGCCCGCGCTGGCGGCGGCGCTGGGCAAACCGCCCCGCGAGCTGTCGGCCGCCCGCGACTACCTGGCGGTTTACGAATCCGAAAGCGACGTGCGGGCGCTCAAGCCCGACATGCGCGCCCTGGCGGCCCTGGACCGCTTCGCGGTGATCGTTACGGCGCCGGGCAAAGACGCCGATTTCGTCTCCCGGTTCTTCGCGCCCGCCCACGGCGTGGATGAGGACCCGGTGACCGGCTCGGCGCACTGCACGCTGGTTCCCTACTGGGCCAACCGGCTCGGCAGAACGAAGTTGCATGCCCGGCAGGTCTCCGCCCGCGGCGGGGAACTGTGGTGCGAGCTGGCGGGCGACCGCGTNNTCTTGCCGCTGCGGGTCTTGGGAAGGCCGTCGGTGAAGCGGATCTCGGCGGGCCGGGCGAAACCTCCAATCTCGTGGGCCACCCAGCGGCGCAGCTCTTCCCCGACCTGCTGCTGGTCGAAGGAGCCTTTCTTCAAGGTCACGAAGGCGCAGACGGCTTGGCCGGTGATCTCGTCGGGACGCCCCACCACCGCGGCCTCGGCGACGGATGGGTGGCGGACCAGCGCGGATTCGATCTCCATGGTGCTGAGGCGGTGGCCGCTGACGTTCATGACGTCGTCGACTCTGCCCAGCACCGTGATGTAGCCGTCGCTATCCAGGCGGGCGGCGTCGCCGGTGAAGTAGACGCCGGGCATACGGCCCCAGTACTGGCTGCGGTAGCGGTCGGGATCGCCCCAGATGGTGCGCAGCATGGAAGGCCAGGGGCGGCGGATGATCAGGAAGCCCTCCTGTCCGGCCGGGACCGCGTGGCCGTTCATGTCCACTACTTCCGCCATGACGCCGGGCAGCGGGAAAGACGCCGAGCCGGGCTTGAGCGGGGTCGCGCCGGGAAGCGGCGAGATCATGATGGCGCCGGTTTCGGTCTGCCACCAGGTATCGACGATCGGGCAGCGGCCCTTTCCGATCACGCGGTGATACCATTCCCAGGCGGTGGGGTTGATGGGCTCGCCGACGGAGCCGAGCAGGCGCAGGCTGGAGAGGTCGTGGGCGTTAGGCCACTGGTCGCCCTGCCGGATGAGCGCTCGGATGGCGGTCGGCGAGGTGTAGAAGATGCTGACGCGATGCCGCTCGACGATGCTCCAGAAGCGGTCGAATTGGGGGTAATCGGGCGCGCCTTCGTACATCACGGTGGTGGCNNCCGGCGGCTAGCGGGCCGTAGACGATGTAACTGTGCCCGGTAACCCAGCCGATGTCGGCCGTACACCAGTACACGTCGTCGTCGTGGAGGACGAAGACCCAGTGCATGGTGGCCAGGCATTGGGTGAGGTAGCCGCCGGTCGTGTGCAGGATTCCCTTGGGCTTGCCGGTGGTCCCTGAGGTGTAGAGGACGAAGAGCGGGTGTTCGCTATCCAGCGGCTCGGCGGGGCAGACGTCGCTGGCCGTTTCGTCGAGCTCGTGCCACCAGTGGTCGCGGCCGGGTTGCATGTCGATAGCGCCGCCGGTTCGCCGGTACACAATGACGTCGCGGACGCCGGGGCATTCGGTGAGCGCTTCGTCGATGGCCGGCTTGAGCCGCACCTCGCGGCCGCGCCGCCAGCCGCCATCGGCCGTGATGACCAGGCCAGCGTCGAGATCTTGGATGCGCGCCTTGAGCGCCTCCGCGGAGAAGCCTCCAAAGACCACGCTGTGGATGATTCCGAGACGGGCGCAGGCCAGCATGGCGATGGGCAGCTCCGGAACCATGGGCATGTAAATGATGGCGCGATCGCCGGCCCGCCAGCCACGCGATTTGAGAACGCTGGCGAAGCGCGACACCAGGCGGTGCAGCTCGAGGTAGGTGATGGCGCGCTCGTCGCCCGGCTCGCCTTCCCAGAGGATGGCGACTTTGTCGCGGCGCGAAGTGGCGAGATGGCGGTCCAGGCAGTTGTAGGAGGCGTTGGTGCGGNNGCTCGCGGGCGGCGAACTCGGCCCAGAACTCCTCGGGTTCCTTCTCGGCGCGGGCGTAGAGGGCGCGGTAGGCGGGCATGCCCTGAACATTGGCGCGCCGGACGAATTCCGGGGCCGGCGGGTAGAGCTGGCCGGGCTGGGTCTCGGGAGGGTCGTGGGCAGGCATAGGATGGCAGTTTAACAGATGCTC
>PMEV01000234.1 GCA_003154855.1 Bryobacterales bacterium | reverse complement strand
CCGGGCCGAAGCCCGGCGGCAGCCCGAAAGGGCTGACCCCACGCCAGGCCCGCCAACTCAGGCGTTTCCCCGGTTGACCCTAAGTTTGACGATGTGTTAGGGTGAGGTTTCGACGCAACCTCGTGCATTATCAGAGAGTTTTCTGGGCGTCCCCGAACTAACTCCAATGGAAGAGACACTGCAGGCGTTGGGTGGGCTTCTGGTGCAGGCGATCCCCACCTTTCTTATTGTGCTGCTGCTCTACTTCTACTTGAAGCTCATGTATTTCCGGCCGCTGGAGCGGGTGCTCGCGGCCCGGTACGAGGCCACCGAGGGCGCCCGCAAGCGAGCCGAGGAGAGCCTGGTCCGGGCCTCCGCGAAAGCCGCCGAATACGATGCCAGCTTGAGCGCCGCTAAGGCCGAAATCTACCGCGAGCAGGAGGCCTTCCACCAGTCGCTCCGCCAGGAGCAGGCGCAGGCCGTCGAGGAAGCTCGCCAGAGCGCCGCGGCGGTGGTGAGGGAAGGCAACCGCCATCTCGAGGCCGAGCTGGCCGCCGCCCAGGAATCCCTTCGCCAGAGCGCTTCCACGCTCGCCGACCAGATCGCGGAATCCATCCTGCGCAGGAGACCGATTTGAGGCGGATCTCGATTCTGGCCCTGCTCCTGGTTCTCGCTAGCGCTGGCGCGTTGGCCGCCGAAAAGGGCGAGCTCGCCGACCACACGGAGCTATGGAAATTCGCGAACTTCGCGATCCTGGCCGGCATTGCGGGATACTTCATCTACAAGAAGGGTGGGACGTTCTTTGCCGGACGCACCGAGGAGATCCAGCGCGGCCTGGCCGAAGCGGGCAAGCTGGAGGCGGATTCCGAAGCCCGCTACGCCGAGATGGAGCGGCGTCTGGCCGAGCTCGGCGCGCAGATCGAGACGCTGCGCCAGCAGGCGCACGAGGAATCCGGCGCGGAAGGCGAGCGGCTGCGGCAGGAGACCGGGCGGGAGCTGAAGAAGATCCAGGCGCAGTCGGAGCAGGACATGTCGTCGGCGGTCAAGGCGGCGCGCCAGCAGTTGCGGAGCGACGCGGCCGAGCTGGCCGTCGGCTTGGCGGCGGGCAAGATCCGGGAGCGGCTGACGCCGGCTAGCGACGGCGCGCTGGTGGACTCGATGGTCCACGAACTGGCTTCCCGCGACGCGGGCCAGCCGGGGAGGGTTTCCTAGCATGCCCAGCGCCCTGGCTTTTCGCTACGCGCGCGCGCTGGCCGGTGCTGCGCCGCCCGCCGAAGTCCCTGGCGTGATCGAGGGCCTGGCGGCGTTCCAGACGATGCTGGCCGGTTCGCAGGAGTTGCGCCATGCGCTCCAATCGCCGGCCGTGGCGCCGGCTCGCAAACGCGCGGTGATCTCGCGGATGGCCGAGGCGCTTTCGCTTTCCGGCGTAGTGCGGCGGTTCCTGCTGGTGCTCATCGATCACCGGCGCACGGACTGGCTGGGGGAAATCCGGGAAGCGTTTGAAGCGGTGATGGACGACCGGCAGGGGCTGGTACGCGTGGACGTAGTTTCCGCCCGCGAGCTGAGCGCCGAGCAGCGTGGCGTGCTGTTGGCGGAGCTAAGCCGCGTCACCGGCCGGCAGGCCCGCGCGCAGTTCTCGATTCGCGAAGAGCTGATTGGCGGCGTGCTGGCGCGAGTCGGCTCGACGGTGTTCGACGGCTCGGTGCGCGGCCAACTGGAAACTCTGAAGCAGCGCCTGACGGGAGCGGAAACCTAACAGCCCATCAATCGGGGTTCGAGGCATTCATTATGGCTCAGATTCGAGCGGACGAAATCGAGCGGGTACTCCGCGAGGAAATTCAGAACTACGACCAGGCGGTGGCGGTCTCCGAAGTCGGCTCGGTGATCTCGGTGGGAGACGGGATCGCCCGAGTTTACGGCCTGGAGAAGGTGATGGCCGGGGAACTGATCGAGTTCCCGCACGGCGTGTCCGGCATCGCGTTGAACCTGGAAGAAGACCAGGTGGGCNNGTGCTGCTGGGCGACTACACGGAGATCAAGGAAGGCGACGAAGTGCGGCGCACGGGCCGCATCATGTCGGTGCCGGTGGGCGAGGCCGTCGTCGGCCGGGTGGTGAACGCCCTCGGCGAGCCGATCGACGAAAAGGGGCCCATACAAAGCGACCAGTTCAGCACCATCGAGCGGCTGGCCCCCGGCGTGGTGGACCGCCAGCCGGTCAGGGAGCCTTTGCAGACCGGCATCAAGGCCATCGACAGCATGATTCCCATCGGCCGCGGCCAGCGGGAGCTGGTGATCGGCGACCGGCAGACCGGCAAAACGGCCATCGCCCTGGATACCATCATTAACCAGAAGGGCGGCGACGTGATTTGCATCTACGTCGCCATCGGGCAGAAGCGCTCCACGGTGGCCCAGGTGGTGAAGACGCTGGAAGAGCACGGCGCCATGGAATACACCGTGATCGTGGCCGCCACCGCCTCCGATCCGGCCCCCATGCAGTACATCGCGCCGTACTCCGGCTGCGCCATCGGCGAGTTTTTCCGCGACACCAAGCGGCACGCGCTGTGCATCTACGACGACCTCTCGAAGCACGCCGCCGCCTACCGCGAGATTTCCCTGCTGCTGCGCCGCCCGCCCGGCCGCGAAGCCTATCCCGGCGACGTGTTCTACCTGCACAGCCGTCTGCTGGAGCGCGCCTCGAAGCTCTCGGACGCCCTGGGCGGCGGCTCGCTCACCGCGCTGCCCTTCATCGAGACGCAGGCCGGCGACGTTTCGGCCTACATCCCCACCAA
>PMEV01000121.1 GCA_003154855.1 Bryobacterales bacterium | reverse complement strand
CCCACCGGGAACACCCATTGGTCCACATCCTGGATCAGGTCGTAGACCGTGGGCCGCCCCTCCGGATCTTTGTAAGTGGTCAGGTAGCCCTTCGGTTTGTACAGCAGCAGGTAGACCTTGCGGCTGCCCCGGATGAGCTTGCCGTCCAAGGATACGCGGTCGCGTTCCAGGTCCACCCAATGGTCCGGCGTCTGCACCAGCTTGCCGTTCACGCGGACCCGGCCCGCTCCGATCCAGCTTCGCGCTTCGGTCCGCGATCCCAGCCCCGCCTTCGACAAAACGCGCTCCAGCGTCTTGATCGGCCGATGCTCCCCGACCGGTTTGCGTCCAGGCATGATCCCACTCAGGGTACGACATCTGGCCTGCCTCCGGCATCCAGCACCCCTCCCGCAAGGGATCTTGCCGGTCACGCTATGCCCGATCAGCGCGCGTCGTGTTTCGCCGGCTCCAGCAGCCAGATCTGCCCGGTGCGCTCGGCCTGATTGAACACGATCGTTTTCGGGCCCACGTCCATTTGAAATTCCGTCGTGGATCGCCCCAGCGTGCGACGGCGCTGATGGAAATGATACACGGCAAACGGACTGCCGGCGGGGTGCATATCCGGTCCGAGCCGTTGCGCCCAAATGCACCGGAATCCATCCCGATTCGACGTGAAGAAGATCAGCTTGTCGTCGTGAGAAAAGCGTGGCTTGTCGTCCCACTGGTTGTCGGTAACCGGAATCCACTCGCTCCGCGGCACGAGCGCTTTGCGAAACGGCACAACGTATATCCGGGATCGCCCGTCCTTCGCTCCATTGAACGCTACCCAGCGCCCGTCGTTGGAGAAGCGCCCCAGCCATGCATCGTATTCCGGATCGGCGACCAACGTCGTCTTGGAAAGGGACTTCAGATCCCTTTCGATGATCCGCGCGCGGTTGGCCTCCCAGGGCCAATAGAGAATTGTGGCCCCATCGGGCGCCCAGTCCGCGATGGTCACCCCCCTCGGTTCCTTCCAGATCTTCCTCGGGACGCCTCCCGAAATCGGCAATTCGTAGATGCTGGTTTCCGCCCCGGCGGAACGAGCCTGTTGGCCCGTGTACAGGATTGTCGTGGCGTCCGGACTGAAACTTACGCCGGCCCAATCCCCGATATCCGAAGAGAGCTCCCGCTCTTTGCCTGTAGCGAGATTTCTGTAGTACAACTTTGTGCGATCCGCCCAGGAGCACTGGAAGGCCAGATTCCCGCCGTCTCTCGACAATACAGGGAAGGTTTCGTATTCACCCGCCGGCCGCGAGGTCAACTTTCTCGGTGGGCCCGTCGCGTGGCCGTTTCCGTTGATCGGAATACCCCAGACGCGACTCTCCCAATTCCCGGAGGACAGCGCGATGCGCCCGTTGGACGCCGCGGAAGTCCTCCACTCGCCGCCCGTGCTTGAGGTGAGTCTCTGCCACCGTCCGGTGACGGTCGTTCCATCCGCGGAAACAGGAACGGTTGTTATGGAAGTGCCGTCGGAAACCGGCATGGCGAAGAGAAGACGTGACGGACCTGGCAACCACTGGTCGATGGGGAACACGCCCGGCAGCGTGGGGCCAGCGACCCTTTTGCCGTCCAACGTTGACACCCACGGAGTGGGGTCTCGGCCGGTATACTGTTCACTCCCGCACGTCGCCCAGAATAGGACGCGGCGGCTATCCGGCGACCATACCGCACTCTCCGCAACCACCCAGCATCCCGCGCCGATCTGCACAGGCGCTGCTGCCGGGGCTTTTTGAATGAACACTTCGCTGCCTTCTTCATAGGCCCCGAGCGAGTACAGCATCATCTGTCCGTCCGGCGAGAACCGCGGCCGGTGGCCCTGGGGGATACGGAGGCGGGCCTCGCCGCCGAGCGCGGGGACAACATAAATCCCTCCGCCCTCGCGGTCCGAGCGGAATGCAATCTGCGTGCCGTCTGGCGAAAACGTCGGGTCGTAATCGTCGGCGGGATCGTCGGTGATCCGAACCGCGCCGCCGCCGTCCACCTGCTGGACCCAGATGTCGAGATTGCTGGGGTCTGCTCTGTCGCTGGCGTAGGCGACGAGCTTACCGTCCGCGGAAATGGCAGCGTCGGTGGACAGTGCCCCGTCGCTCGTCAGCCGGCGCAGGGTGGTATCCGGCAGGGTGGATGGCGGGGGCGAATGTAGTCCCAGCCAGGCGGCGATGCCAGCCGCCACGCACGCTGCGGCCAAAGCCGCCCACAGCGGCCAGGAAGCGCGTTCCCGTGCCGGGGCCGTGCTGGCGGTGTGCGACGCGGAAACCGATCCCAACGCGAAGCCGAGGTCCGACGCGGACTGGAACCTCATGGCCGGCTGCTTCTCGATGCAGCGCCGCACGATCCGGTCCAGCGCCGGCGGCGATGCCGGCGGCAACTCCGGCGGATCGTCCTTGAGGATCGAGTTCATTACCTCAACGGAAGAGCCACCCCGGAAGGCAGGATGGCCGGATGCCATCTCGTAGAGAATCGCACCCAGGCTGAACAGGTCCGACCGGGCATCGGCTGGTTCGCTGCGCACCTGCTCCGGTGACATGTAGCCCGGAGTGCCCAGGATCGCGCCGGGAACGCTGATGTCCAACGTCGCGCCCTCCAGCCCCGGATCGCGGTCCTGCCTGGCCAGACCGAAGTCGAGAATCTTGACCCGCCCTCCGGAGGTCAGCATCACGTTGCCCGGTTTGAGGTCGCGATGGACCACCCCAGCGGCGTGTGCCGCCGCGAGGCCTTCCGCGACTTGCGTCCCCACATCGATGAGCTTGCGCAACGGAAGCGGCCCGCGCTCGATCACCCGCGCGAGCGTCTCGCCCTCCACCAGTTCCGAGACGATGAACGACACGCCGTTTTCATGACCGACGTCGTAGACGGTGACGATATTCGGGTGGTTGAGCGCGCTGGCCGCCCGCGCCTCGCGCTCGAAGCGGGCGATGCGGCCGCGACCGGCGGCAAAGAGCGGCGGCAGCGTTTTGATCGCTACCTCGCGTTTCAGGCGCGAGTCGCGGGCCCGGTACACCTCGCCCATGCCGCCGCGGCCGAGCAGTCCGACAATCTCGAAGTTGCCAAGTCTGGACCCCGCGCTCAGCGCTTCGACCGCCGACATCGGGGCAGTCTCGGAGAAGGAAGCGGTTTTCTGGTCCAGAAGCGACTGCACCTCGCGGCGGACCTGGGGATCGTCGGGGCAGGCCTGCGCGAGGAACGCGGCGCGCTCCTCCGCGGGCCGCGCCAGCGCAGCGTGGTACAACTCCTCGATCTTCTTCCAGAGATCAGGCTGCATGGGGGCTCTGGGGGCCGAGCTCCCGCGTGAGCCAGGTTTTGGCCAGGCTCCAGTCGCGAATCACGGTGTTCGGATGCACGCCCAGCACCTCCGCCGCCTCTTCCACGCTCAGGCCGCCAAAGTAACGAAGCTCGACGACCTGCGCCTGGTCTACCAGCCTGAGGTAGGCTTCGTTGACTAGCGCGGTGGTCTGCAGGGTGTGGCCGGACCGCTCCTTCCGCATGTAGTGGTGGGCGATGCGCCGCAGTTCGCCTTCGAGTATCGGTTCAATTCCCCTCGTCTCCAAACTTTATTTTCCTGTTCTTTGTGTCTTTAGATCGATGATACCGCTTCTAGAGAGTGAAGAGGCAGGAATCGAACCAACTGGGTTGCCTGCCTTACTAAGACTAAAATGAGGGGGACCACCATGAGAAAAACATCTTTCGCGACGCTGGGAATGCTGGCGTTGCTCGCGGCAGCTTCCGCCTTTGCCCAACAGCGCATGACCGTTGACATCCCGTTCGGATTTCACGCCGGGACCAACATCGTGCCCGCCGGCCGGTATGAGGTAACTCAATTGTCCCTGGTGTCGGGACTGACGGCTATCGCCTGCGATGCCTGCGGGGTCGACGTGCGCGTCCTCACGAACCCAGGCGCCGACAATAACGAGCCTACCCAGGGCGAACTCGTGTTCAACAAGTACGGAGACGAGTACTTCCTTTCCACCGTTCGGTCGCCCGGCAGCTATGTGGCAAGAGTTCTGCCCATATCCAAGGTCGAAAGTGAAGCGGCCCACAGCGCCTCGCTGACGCCAACCACCACGATCCTGCTCGCCCGGCGGTAAGCGGTCGGGCGGCCCGGACGCCGGCGAGCGCCCGGGCCGCCCCTCCGGATTTCGGCTGCCCCGTGCCCCGGATGGGCGTGCCGTCCCGGCTCACGCGGCTGCATCCGATCCAGCCCCGCCTTCGACAGTACGCGCTCCAGCGTCTTGATCGGCCGATGCTCCCCCACCGGTTTGCGTCCAGGCATGATCCCACTCAGGGTACGACATCTGGCTCGCCTCCGGCATTCAGCGCCCTTGCCGCCCCTGCCGCCAGCGCCCCTCCCGCCCAACAGGCGTTTGTCAGCCACGTGGACCCAGACGGCGCTGCCCTTGCGCACCCTGCGCCAGATTGAGGGACAATGGAAGACGTGACGCAAGCGATCACCCGAGACCCGGAGACCATGCACGGTGTGCCCGTGTTCCGGGGCACGCGAGTGCCGGTTCAAACCCTGTTCGACTATCTGGAGGGCGGTGACACGCTGGAGGAGTTTCTGGAAGGATTCCCAACCGTTTCCCGCGGTCTTGCATTGGAAGCGCTGGAAGAAGCCAAACAACTCCTGCTGGCGCGCCCCTGATGCGGCTCCTGATCGACGAGTGCATCGACGAACGGCTACGGCTTCTATTTCCCGGCCACGATTGCCAAACCGCGCGCTTCGCAAACCTCGCAGGACTCAAGAACGGGCGTCTCCTGGAGGCCGCGGAGGCTGATGGGTTCGACGTTCTGATTACCGTCGACCAGAATATCCCGGAGCAGCAGAATCTGGCCGGACGGAAGATCGCTTTGGTGATTCTCAGTGGACCAACGAACCGCCTACGCGATTTGGCGCCCCTGGTGCCGGCCGCGCTCTCCGCGCTGGATTCCATCGAGCCCGGCGATATTGTGAGAATCGGGTAAGTGCGACAAGGTGGCCAAGCCACGCGCTGCTGGCGCTGCATGCGACCGCTATATAACGGGAATTCTGCGGCGGATTGACGCGAGGTGTACTGAACGTATCAAGGTGAGGCGGCGCTTAGCGATATGATAAGTTCGTGCGTTATCAAGTGCTCCGTTGCGACGGAAAGCTCGATTCCTTTCCGAAGTTGGCAGGAAAGGTCCGTGACGAATGGAGCGACACCGGCGGCAAGTCGCGAGGATCTGATCCAGTATCTGGAGGGATTGATGCCGACGGACCCGGACGAGGATGGGGACGATCGTTTGGGCGTGGGGGTGCGAAACCGGGGTCCGAGGACTCCCACAGGCACTCTTTCCGCGGAGGCCGAGCCCGAGAGCTAAGTCATCGCCATTGAGTCGGAGACCGGCTCGGCCCGAATGCGAAGCGCTCCGAAGAGGAGGACCGACATGGATGCGCCTCATATCATCGTGGCCTGCGGTCTGGCATTTTGCTTTTTCGCGGCTGTTGTCGATCAACTCCGGCCGCGGGTGAAGGGATTCATCTGCCCCACGTGCAACTGCCTTGTTGCGAAACCGAGGTTGGGCAAGAAGTGGCTGATAGTGCTGCTGGAGGTCTGGGTATGTCCGGCGGGCCACGGGGTCTATAGAGCAGTGTCCCCCGCTGCAGGCTTCGCCGGAGGGGTATTGTTAGCTGTGTTTTGGAACCTTTTTTTTGCCGGGGGGTTGATTCTCCTGGCAGGAAATCGAGTCCTCGCCCTTGCAGGACCTATCGCCACAATCGCGGTGGCTTTGCGCTACCTCGTCCGCGCCGAGGAGTTTTCCGCAACTGGGGGCATCGTATCTGAACTTGCTCCCGGCTGGCGTGCCGCGGGAACAGGCATGCTGGTCATGCAGGGGGTATTGGTGCTCATCCTGGCGGTGAAGGCTTTGTCGCAGCGCTAAAGCGGGCCAGGCGTTCTGAGCAACAGATCTTCCCCCTCCCGCTGTCCTATAGTGAAAACATGCAGACCGCGATTCGCGCTCCACGCGGCACCCAACTGCGCGCCAAGGGGTGGCGGCAGGAGGCGGCTCTGCGCATGCTCATGAACAACCTCGATCCCGAGGTGGCCGAGCGCCCCGAGGACCTTGTCGTCTATGGCGGCACCGGCAAGGCCGCCCGCGACTGGCCCTCCTTCCACGCGCTGGTCCGCGAACTCGAGCGGCTCGAGAACGACGAGACCCTGCTGGTCGCCTCCGGCAAGCCGGTGGGCGTCTTCCGCACCCACGAGGATGCCCCGCGCGTGCTCATCGCCAACTCCAACCTGGTCGGCCACTGGTCGAATTGGGAGCACTTCCACGCGCTCGAGAAGCTGGGCCTGATCATGTACGGCCAGATGACCGCCGGAAGCTGGATCTACATCGGGACGCAGGGCATCCTTCAGGGCACCTACGAGACCTTCGCGGCGGCGGCCCGCAAGCACTTCGGCGGTTCGCTCGCGGGCAAGCTCGTGGTGACCGGCGGGATGGGCGGCATGGGCGGCGCGCAGCCGCTGGCCGCCACCCTGAATGGAGCCGCGCTGCTGTGCGTCGAAGCCGATCCCGAGCGCATCAAGCGCCGCCTGAAAACGGCCTATTGCGACATTATGGTCAACAGCCTCGACGAAGCGCTGCGCATCCTGCGCCATGCGGTCCACCAGAAGTC
>PMEV01000283.1 GCA_003154855.1 Bryobacterales bacterium | reverse complement strand
CGAAAAGCTGGGGCGCCTATTCGATGGTGGCCGAGGCGACCAAACTCGCCTGCGAGCAGCACGGCGGCGACCGCGTCGTCTTCCGCCCGCTCGGCCGCATCGTGGTCAAAGGCCGTTCGCAGGCGGTGCCGATTTTCGAGATCGTGGGCCTGAAGGAATTCGTCACGGCGGAGGCGGACACGGGGGCCGAATCCGGTCTTCAGACGGCCTCCCTTCCGTTGGGCGTGGCCCTGGATGGCTTTCAAAACCTGCTGGTGGTCGAGGCCGCCAACCGCGTCTCGTTCTACTTCCCGCCGCTGTGGGTCTCGAGCGCGCTCAACTACTTGCCGAACTACCAAGTGGCGAACACTTATGGACAGCCTTGCTGCGCCCCCGGTTCCTGGGCCGCGGCCTGGCCGTTCTCGCCGAGTGGCAGCTTCGGCTCGATCACCACGACCTCCGCCTCCAGCCTGCCCCTTCCCACTGCGTTGGGCGACACTCAGGTGCTCGTCGGCGGCGTTCCAGCTCCGCTGTGGTACGTTACCGCCAACCAGATCAACTTCCAGGTGCCGCAGAACACCTCCACGACTTCCGGGTTGGTGGATGTGCTCGTCCAGCAGGCCTCCACGGGTCGGGTTCTGGCCTGGTCCAAGGCAGCGCCCTTCGTGAACGTAGCCGCGGCCGCGCCGGCTCTGAACACGACCACGGCGTTCCCCGCTGGCGTCGCCAAGGGGGTTCAGGTGGTCGCACAGCAGTTCGCCGACAACCCCCCAAGCTGCAATGGAGCAGCCGGTACGACTGCGGATCCGACCTATTGTCCCGGAGGCGTCCGGCCGGCCAATCGGGGCGAGACGATCACGCTTTACGCCACCGGCCAGGGGCTGCTGGACGGAATGCCCGCGGATGGCACGGCATCCACCGGCCAGCTCACCCCCACCAAGCCGCGGGTCTACATCGGTATCCAGCCCGTGCCGGATGGCAACGTAAGCTTCTCCGGCCTGGCGCCTGGGCTGGTAGGGGTGTGGCAGATCAACGTCATGGTGCCGCAGAATACGACGCCCGGCCCGGCAACGATTATGCTCTGGTACGGGGATGAGTACAGTTCCTGGGCCGCCACGCCGTACACCGTGATTCAGGTGAAGTAGCCAGCGGCACTCTCCGGAGGGCGGTGCAGGCCTGCGCGTGTGGGGCGTAGTTTAGCCCATCGTACGGCTAAAGCCTGCCCCCCATCCGGCCGATTCATTCATTCGGGCATGCTCGTCGGAGACCAAACCCCCACGCCGCGGACGCAAGAGCCGGAGGAATTCCGCCGCCTCAAATCCGAGTTCCTCGCCGGGGTCAACCACGAGATCCGGACCCCGCTCACGGGCATTGTGGGCATGGCGGACCTGCTGCTCGAGACCCAGCTCGGCGAACAACAGAGGGAGTACGTCCTGGCCGCCCGGACGTGCGCCGAACAGACGCTCGAGCAACTCAGCTCAATGTTGGAATTCTCGGAGTTGGTGGCCGGCCACCTGCTGCTCGAGGAGTCGGTATTCAACCTCCAGGAGCTACTCGATGCGGCGGTGGCCGAAATGAGTCTGGAAGCTCAGGCCAAGGGAGTCCATTTGATTCTGACGGTTTGGGAGCCGCTGCCCAGCCTGGCGTTTGGCGATGCGTTGCGTTTGCGCCAGATCCTGGCGCACCTGCTCGCCAACGCACTCAAGTTCACTCCACGCGGTGAAATCGAGCTGCTGGCCGCCTGGAGGCCCGTGTCGCCCCAGCAGTTCCGCCTGGGAGTCGCGCTGCGCGATACCGGCATTGGGATTCCTGCCGACCAGTTGCAGTCTGTCTTCGATTGCTTTCACCAGGTGGAAAAGGGTCTAGCGCGCAGGTATTCGGGCCTCGGCCTGGGGTTGGCGCTTGTCCAGGAACTGGTTCACCTGATGCGCGGCGAGGTGATCGCCGATAGCGCGCCCGAGCATGGCGCAGTGGTTTCCTTTTGGATACCGCTGGCTATCCCCGAGGAACCCCAGCCGCAGCCGTAAAACAGCCGCTCTTTCCCCTCGCAGTCGATGGCTTCCGCCCAGTAGCTGATAAAATGTAGAGGAAGCCCTCATCATGCTCGACGTCATCCTCGCCAAGGTCTTCGGCACCAAGAACGAACGGCAAGTCAAGGCGCTGCGGCCTTTAGTGGCGGCCATCAACGATCTGGAGCCTGCCATGCTCCAGCTCTCCGACCAGGATCTCGCTCGCAAGACCCTGGAATTCAGGGAAAGGCTGGCTCAGGGCGCCCCGCTCGACGATTTGCTGGTGGAAGCGTTCGCGGTGGTGCGCGAGGCGGGGCGGCGCGTCCTCAAAATGCGCCATTTCGACGTTCAGCTCGTGGGCGGCGTGATCCTGCACCGGGGAAAAATCGCCGAAATGAAGACCGGTGAAGGAAAAACGCTGGTCGCCACGCTGCCGGTGTACCTGAACTCGCTGGAAGGGAAGGGCACGCACGTCGTCACCGTGAACGACTACCTGGCTCGCCGCGACTCCGAGTGGATGGGCAGGCTGTACAAGTTCCTGGGCCTGTCCGTGGGGGTCATCGTACACGACCTCGACGACCGGGAACGCCAGCAGGCCTACGGCTGCGACATCACTTACGGCACCAACAACGAATTCGGCTTCGACTANNCGCCGCTCATCATTTCGGGCCCCAGCGAGGAATCGACCGACAAGTATTTCAAGGTCAACCGGATCATTCCCAAGCTGGTGCGCGGCGAAGTGATCGAGGGCAAGGAGCCCGGCGAGAAGCACTACACCGGAGACTACACCATCGACGAAAAAGGCCGCTCCGTGGCCCTCACCGACGAGGGGTTCGACAAGGCCGCCCGGATGCTCGGCTTGAAGACCCTGTGGGACATGGAGACCATCGAGTGGAAGCACCACGTCGAGCAGGCCCTCAAGGCTCACGTGCTCTTCCACCTGGACAAGGATTACCTGGTCAAGGAAGGCGAGGTCGTCATCGTCGACGAATTCACCGGCCGGCTCATGCCAGGGCGCCGCTGGAGCGACGGTTTGCACCAGGCGGTTGAGGCCAAGGAGGGCGTGAAGGTCCAGCGCGAGAACCAGACGCTGGCCACCATCACCTTCCAGAACTACTTCCGCATGTACAAGAAGCTGGCCGGCATGACCGGAACGGCCGAGACCGAAGCGGCGGAGTTCGACAAGATCTACAAGCTGGATGTGGTGGTCATTCCTACCAACCAGGCGATGATCCGTATCGAGAACCGCGACGTCGTCTACCGCACCGAGGAAGAGAAGTTCCGCAATGCGGCCAAGGAGATCAAGCAGTGCCAGGAGCGCGGCCAGCCGGTGTTGGTGGGCACCATCTCGGTCGAAAAGTCGGAAAAGCTCTCCGGCATGCTGCGGCGGATGGGCGTCAAGCACGAGATTCTGAACGCCAAGAATCACGAGCGGGAAGCCTTGATCGTGGCCCAGGCCGGGCGCAAAGGCGTGGTGACGGTCTCCACCAACATGGCCGGCCGCGGCACCGACATCCTGCTGGGCGGCAATCCCGAGTATCAGTCCAAAGAGTACTTCCGCAAGGCGAATAAGGATCCGGACGCGGTCCCCAAAGAGGAATGGGAAGCCGTTTTCAAGCGCTACAAGGCCGAGACCGACCAGGAGCACGACGAAGTGGTCGCAGTGGGCGGCCTGCACATCTGTGGAACCGAGCGCCACGAGTCCCGCCGCATCGATAACCAGTTGCGCGGGCGCTCCGGACGGCAGGGCGACCCGGGCAGTTCCCGCTTCTTCCTCTCGCTGCAGGACGATCTGCTGCGTATTTTCGGCGGCGAGCGCATCCAGAACCTCATGCTTCGCCTGGGCATGGAGGAGGACGTCCCCATCGAGTCGGGGATGATCACCAAGAAGATCGCGGGTGCGCAGAAGGCCGTGGAAGCCCAGAACTTCGCGTCCAGAAAGCACCTGCTCGAGTACGACGACGTNNACGACGTCATGAACAAGCAGCGGGAGTATATCTACCGCTGGCGCCGCCAGTTGCTCGAGCGCGAGGACCAGCGAGACTGGGTGCTGGAGACGGTCAACCGCATCCTGATCTCGTTCCTCGATCTGCGCCTGCCTCGCAAGACCCACCCCAGCACCTGGGATTTCCTGGGCTTGCAGACCGATGTGAACAGCCAGTTCGGCGTCAAGACCAATACCGCCGAACTGGAAACGCTCAGCCGCGACGAGATTCAGGCGGCCGTGTTCGAGCAGCTTAGCGAGAAGTACCGGCAAAAGGAAGAGCGCGTCTCGCCGGAGATCATGCGCGAGACCGAGCGCCTCATCATGCTGCACGTCATCGACGGCCAGTGGAAAGACCACCTGCTGACGATGGACCACCTCAAGGAGGGCATCGGGCTGCGCGGCTACGGCCAGAAGGACCCGCTGGTCGAGTACAAGAAGGAGTCCTTCCAACTCTTCGAGGAACTGGTCGACCGGATCGAGGACGAAGTGGCCCGCTACCTGTTCTTCCTCCAGACGAATGAGGGGGAAGGGCCCTCGGTGACGTTCCCTGGGTCGGACAACGGGACTGAGGACGAACCTGGAGCGGAGGCCGCGCCGGAGGCCAGCCAGCAGCGCGCGGCGGCCCAGTCCACCATCGAGGACTTCACCCGCAACATCCAGAGAAAGAAGGAGAAGGAGATGGCCCAGCTCCAGTTCGCGGGTGGCGATGCCTCGGGCTCCTCGAACAAAACCGTGCTCCATGGCGCCAAAGTGGGCCGCAACGAACCCTGCCCCTGCGGGAGCGGTAAGAAGTACAAGAAATGCTGCGGAGCGTCGGCGTGACCGCGCCTCGGGTGCTGGCCGGGTTGGCCCTGCTGGTCTGCTGGCCCGCCTGGGCTTCCATCTGGCCGGACCAGTTGGGTGGTTGCCTAAAGCAAGCCTCCAGGCCCCTGGCGCCGGCCGACCGCGGGCTGTGGGATGAATACGGGCTGCAACAGGCCGAGCAGGCCGAGTATGTCGGCTGTGCCAGCCCGTTCCAGGCGGAGGCTTACCGCCTCAAGGACGCTACCGGCGCCCTGGCCGCCTTTGAGTGGCGGCGGCCCTCCGAAGGCCACCCTTCCAAGCTGGCCCCGCTGGCGGCCGAGACCGGCGACGGGGTTCTCCTCGTTTACAACAATTACCTGTTGCGATTCACCGCGTGGAAACCGGGCGCGGANNAACCTGGTTCCAAACTCGGAGCGCTACGTTCTCGGGCCGGCCGGCCTGGACAAGTTCGAGCCGCGCATCCCGCCCTCGGTTGCGGCCTTCCACCTGAGCGCCGAGGCTGCGCTCGCCAGGTACCGAACCAAGTCCGACCCGCTGCAACTCGCCATCTTCTCCTACCCGACCCCCCAGATCGCCCGCCAGCGACTGGCCGAATTCGAGAAACTCCCCGGCGCCATGGCCAAGCGCAGTGGACCGCTGGTGGCCGTGGTCGTCTCTCCTTCGGATCCGGATGCGGCGGAGAGGCTGCTCTCCGAGGTTCGCTACCAGGCCAACATCACTTTCAACGAGCGCGTGCCCAACGCCCGGGACAACGTCGGCAACCTTATCCTCGCCGTTTTCAACCTGATCGGCCTGCTCTTAGGGGCGTGCCTGGTGATCGGCCTGACCTTTGGATTCATGAGGCGCTGGATCCACTGGGGACGCGCCGAGGAGCCGATGATTCTCCTCCACTTGCAGGACCGCCGCTGATCCCGCCCGTTTCCACGGACGCAAGTGTCCTTTTTTCCAGTACTTAGAGTAAAAGATCAGGTTCCCAGCCAAGCCCCGCTCCCGCTTTTCGGACCCTCGATGAGAATCCCAACAGCAGCTAAGCTGCTTGTCTTTAATGGCTTGTACGGAAAAAACACTTCCCGGCTTTTTTGCTTGATTTACCCGCCGGGGTGAAATAAGATCCAATCACAAAGAGTTTTGGCGGTTGCGTAGCCGTCGAAGCTGATTCTCCCATGAACATCGCCCTGGTAGAACAGGGAAAACAGATGCCTGCCTCCGTGTGAGGCGGGCATCTCTGTTCTAGGGGGCAACCCAACCGGACTGCCTGGCATTGTGATCCGCAACACCTCACAGGCCAAGG
>PMEV01000177.1 GCA_003154855.1 Bryobacterales bacterium | reverse complement strand
TCGCAAGGCCGCGTTGATGATTCGCCAGGGTCTCGAGCCCGACGCTCCCTATGCCGACGTCGCTCTCCATGGCGACGGCCTCACCTCGCTGCAATTCCGCCCAGCCTCCGGCGCGCTCACCCAGGAGATCCAACTTCCGCTGAAGGCCCCGGCGCGCATCCGCCTCGAGCGGCGCGGCGACCGCTTCCTCGCCTATGCCGGCCTTCCCGGCCAGCAACTCCAGCCCGCCGCCTCGGCCACCGTGGTCCTGAAGGACCCCGTCTACGTCGGCCTCGCGGTCTGCTCCCACGACGCCTCTGTTCTGGAGACCGCGGTATTCTCAAATGTGACCGCCCAACCGCCGCCTCCGCCCGTCCGCAGCGAGCTTTCGGTGTACGACCTGAAGTCCGGCCGCATCGAGGTGATCTACTCGGCCGACCATGTCTTCGAAGCTCCCAACTGGTCCGCCGATGGCACGTATCTGCTCATCAATTCCCAGGGCGCGCTGTGGCGCCTGCCCTTGGACCAGAAGCCGCTCGAACCGCACAAGCTGGATCTCGGCCCCGTCACCGGCTGCAACAACGATCACGGCTTCGCCCGCGACGGCCGTCGCCTGGCCATCTCCGCACGCGGCGCCACGCCCGCTTCGCAGGTCTACGTCTCGGCCTCCGACGGCAGCGGCGCGCGTCTGGTCACCCCCAACTACCCCAGCTACTTCCACGGCTGGTCTCCGGACGGTAGCTTTCTGGCCTTCGTGGGCCAGCGGGGAGGCATCTTCAATCTGTATCGAATCCTCGCCGACGGCAGCGGCCAGGAGCAGCGGCTCACCTCGCGGCCCGCCAATGACGACGGTCCCGAGTATTCGCCCGACGGCCAGTGGATCTATTTCAACTCCGACCGCTCGGGCAGTTGGGACATCTGGCGCATGCCCGCCGATGGCGCGGGACCCGGCGACTCCCAAGCGCAACGGGTCACCT
Organism: Bryobacterales bacterium; assembly: GCA_003154855.1. Classification (GTDB taxonomy): domain Bacteria; phylum Acidobacteriota; class Terriglobia; order Bryobacterales; family Bryobacteraceae; genus Fen-330. The sequence continues at coordinate 4,055 of PMEV01000177.1, read as the reverse complement.
CCGACGATTACGAGGATTGGTTCCCGCACTTCTCGCCCGACGGCAAATGGATGGTCTTTCTCTCTTTCAAGAAAGGAACCCAGGGCCACCCGGCCAACCAGGACATCGTTCTGCGTCTGATGCGCGCCCCCGGCGCGAAGTTGAAGCCCGCCCCCATCCGCGTGCTCACCGGGTTGTTCGGCGGCCAGGGCACCATCAACGTCAACTCCTGGTCGCCCGATTCGAAGAAGTTCGCCTTCGTCGCCTACGAGCCCATCGCTTCCGCTACCGCACCGCGATAGGGCCGGTATCGCCCAGCATCTCGAGCAGGCTCCTCTTCACCGCATCCAGCGCCGGTAGCGATTTGACAACCGTCACCTTGCTCCCCAGCGCTTTGGCCAGCCCTTCGGCGAGAGCTTTGTGCTCCGCGCTGCGGACTCGGATCTCCTTGGGGATCGCTCCGGTGGTTTCCACCGCCGTCAGGATGGCGTCCGCCAGAAGCTCCCCGGTTGTTTTCTCGGGCATGCCCGTAACTGGTGGAAAGGCGAATCCGTTGCCGCTGTCCGCTGCGATTGCAAACTTCGCGCACGCCGGCCGTTCATGGGGCCCGCCCACCCGCGCCGCGGTATGGAAGTGGTCGGCCTCGATGGGGCCCCACGCGCCCGGCTGCCTCTCCAGAATCCTCCGGATGCGCGCCTCATCCAGCGCTACCGGCGCCGGCGTCGCTGGCGTCGCCTTCGGCGCTTCGACCGGGCGGAGGTCGTACCCGCTCTCATCGTGCTCCACCAGCGGATAGACATTCTCCCGTTCCCAGAAATCCGGACAATCGGGTCTCGTTAAAACCTGGCAGAAAGCGGCCACGGCGTCCAGACAACCCACCAGGATGCGCCCCTCGCCCTGCGTCGCGTACCANNAGCGAGCGCTGTCCGGCAAAGAAATCTCCCGCGCTGATGCTGACCGACCTTTGCAGCTTCTGAAAGAAGTGGAACCCTTCCGCGCCCAGGTACACCGTCACCGCGAAGACCTCGCCCAGCATCCCCATCACCGAGCACGCGTCATTCTCGCCGCGCACGGCGTCGTGCACGAAGACCAGATTGGTCTCCGCCAGCCTGGTCCACGGCTGGTGGGCCGCCAGTTCGCCCGCCAGGCGGCACAACTTCACACCGGTCGCGCGAGCCAGCGGCTCCTCCCCCTTCAGTTCTTCCGCGAAGAAACACTTCGCTGGCGCCGCGGACGCCGGTTCCTTCTTTTTGGCCATGGCTCTCCACCCCGTCTTCCGATGGCGTGCGCCGTCTAGGATTTCGCCGGCGCCTTCGCGGCAGGCGGCTCCAGGCGCCGCGCGCGCTTGGATTCGTACATCCGCCGGTCGGCATCCGCCAGGCTGTCGCGCAACGGGCGGCCGCCGGTTGGCGCGATGCCCCAACTGAACCGGATCGTCGTCTCCCCATGCTGCCGGATATGGAACGTCTTCAGCCGCTCCTCGATCCCCAGCATCCGCGATTCCACCAGTGGCTGATCGAGTGTGCGGAAGAAGATCACGAACTCGTCGCCTCCCCAGCGGAACGCCAGGTCCTCGTCCCGCACCGATTTGCTCAGCAGGTGTCCCACGCCGCGCAGGATCTCGTCCCCCACCAGGTGGCCGAACATCTCGTTCAGCACCTTGAAGTCGTCCATGTCGCAGACCACCACCAGCCCCTCGAACCCGTGCTCCTCGTCGATCCAGCGCGACAGCGCCGTGCGGTTCATCAGCCCGGTGAGCGGATCGTGATCCAGTTGCGCCACCGCCTGCTTTCGTAAGCGCGCCAGTTCCTCGTTCAGCGCGCGGAGCTGCTCCTTCTGGTTCTCCAGCCGCACCGCGATCATCACCAGCGCCAGCGCATACGCCACTTGCAGCGGCGCGTAGAACACCACCGCCGCCCGCTCGGTCGCCGTCAGATACCGCACCGCCAGCAGTGTGGCGCCCCCGCGCGCTACCCACAGCAGGAGCCAGAACACCAAGCTCCGGCGCGTGAGCGAGTGGCGCAGGTAGTACAGCACCCAGCCGAACAGCGCGCTGACCAGAACCTCGACTATGACGGAGAGCAGCCAGGGTGTCATGGCCTAGCGATTACGCTCCACCGTGTATCGTCGCACGGAAACCGCCTTTCCGGTTACCTCGTCCACTTCCACCAGCACAGAATGCAATTCTACCTTACCGCGGGCCGCCTCCATGCGCACCGGCAGCCCGGTCAGGAACCGCCGCAGGGCGATCCCCTTCTCCACCCCTATCACCGAATCGTACGGCCCGGTCATTCCCGCGTCCGTCTGGTAGGCCGTTCCGCCCGGCAGAATCCGCGTATCGGCGGTCGGAATGTGCGTATGCGAGCCGATTACTGCCGAGACCCGCCCATCCAGGTACCAGCCCATCGCCATCTTTTCGCTCGTGATCTCGGCGTGGAAATCCACCAGCCGAACCTTCACCGCCGGGTCCAGCGCGTTCAGAATCTCATCGGCCTTCCGGAACGGATCGTCGATGGCCAGCATGTGCGTGCGGCCTTGCAGATTGATGATCGCCGCTTCCACCCCGTTGCGCGCCCGGCCCACGTGGACGCCGCGTCCGGGGCTTTGTCCCGGGTAGTTGGCCGGCCGCAGCAGGCGCGGTTGCCGCTCCAGGTACTCGTAGATCTCGCGCTTGTCCCAGATGTGGTTGCCGGTGGTCAGCACGTCCAGCCCCATGGTGAACAATTCCTCGGCCACCAGCGGCGTGATCCCAAACCCGCCCGCGGCGTTCTCGGCGTTCGCCACCGCCAGGTCAACCCCCTCGCTGGAGATGATTTCCGCCAAACACTCGGCTACCGCCCGGCGGCCCGAGGACGCGAACACGTCTCCTAGGAAGAGCAGCTTCATCGACTCCCGCTCACAACTACCGGACACGGATGGAGGAATTGGAGCGCCCCTCGAGCGTGGCGGCCCCCTCTTTGACCCCTGTTTTGTGAACGGGGTGGGTGTCCTCCGAGCGCCATCAGGCTTCTCCATGACCCCTGCGGGCCGGAGCTTGCTCACCGGCGCATTTTCGAGCCGGACTCCCTATATCTGAGTGTTAGGTTCAAATATTGGAAACCAGCCAGCCTTCGAATACGCTCCGAGACGATGATAGCACGCTCCCAGGCCGCCATCATTCTCCCGAAGTCCTGCGCCGTCTCGAGTAGCGCCGGCGGTCTCATGTAGCGCCGGCGGTCTTGCCGCCGGTATGGACTATCCCAAGCACTCCAGCACTTCCCGCTCCGTGATCGCTCCCTGCCGGATCATCCGCCATACCGGGTCGGTGATATCCACCGTGGTGTTCCCCGGACCCGCGCACAGCCCGCCGTCCAGCACCAGGTCCACCCGGCCATCCATTACCCCGAAGGCCTCGATCCCGCTCCGGCACGTCGGCTGCCCCGAAATGTTGGCGCTGGTCGAGATCAGCGGATGGCCCAGCCGCTCCAGCAGCCCGTTGGCCACCGCCGACCGCGACTGCCGCAGCGCCAGCCGCCCCGTGTTCCCCGTCACCTTCAGCGGCACTTTCGCCGCCGCCGGCAGGATGATGGTCAGCGGTCCCGGCCAGAACCGCCGCGCCAGCACGTAGTAGCGCACCGGGACCTCCTTCAAGAGATCTTCGGCCGCCGTCGCATCCGGCACCAGCAGGGGCAGCGACCTCTGGGCCTCGCGGCCTTTCGCCAGGAACACCTGCCGCACCGCATGCAGGTTGAACGGATCGGCGACCAGGCTGTAAAGCGCGTCGGTGGGGATCGCCACCACCTGACCACGGCGCACGGCGGCGGCGGCCCGCTCCAGCACTTCCGGCTGGGGTTCTTCGGGATTGATCTCGACCAGGTCGGTAGCCATTTNNGGTTCAATCACAATCAGGTCGGTGGCCATGGGATTTGTGCGGTGGCGATCAGTTTACAGTTTACGGCAACCCGCTGTTTCCGGGAAGCTTTTTTCACCGCTCCCCGATCGCCTCCGCCACTTCGATCGCCATTTCGTACCTGCCGAACGGCGCGCTCAACTGCACACCCGCCACCATCCGCCGCACCCGCTCCACCATCTCCCGC
>PMEV01000400.1 GCA_003154855.1 Bryobacterales bacterium | reverse complement strand
CGGGGCAGCGGCTGGCGTCGGGGATCGCGGGGTTGCTCACCCCACGGCTGTCGCCGAAACTCCACTGCTCCATCTTGAGGTACAGCCGGACGTCCGAGTAGATGGTGTCCTTGAAGTAGCCGTGCTGCGGGCAGGTCTTCTCCATCAGGACCTTCCCGCTCTCCTCGAAGAGGCGCGCCTCGATCACCCGGGTGCACTCCGGGCAGAGCGACTGGGTGATCTTGGGCAGCCCCTGGCGCATGGGGTCGATCCGGGACCCGCCATAGGTGGTCTCCGGCTGGATCACCTTAAAGTTCTTCGCGGTGGTCGGGGAGAAGGTCTGGGTACTCAATGTCGAAATCCTCCTAGGGACGTACCAGCTACGGTAAACAGCGATTATACGGAGAAGGGGACCCGTTAGACACTTAAGTGCATCAAACTGCTTGCTTTCCCGGTTGTACGGGGATTTCTGAGGTTGAATGGGTCCCCGGCTCGTCGTGCTATAATCCTCCCCGATGACGACGGACACGCGGCAGTGGGGAATCCTGGCCGCTGCCGTGCTTGCGTGCGTGTGGCTGGCCTATTCGGGGCCCGGATACCAGGATGCTCCCAGCTTCTACTCCTTTCTGGCGCTGCTGGTCCTGCTGCTGCCGCTGTTCCTGGGAGTTTTCGAGGCTGCCATGCCTGGTCCGTACGCTCGGTATGCGGCGGTGTTCGCGGTGGCGTGGTTTGGGTTGAGCCCGGCTAACGCGTTGACCCTGGTGGATTTCACCCGGCGCGCGGTTCTCTGGAGCGCCCTGGGACTGGTGGCGGGCCTGGTGCTCTACCAGTGGCGACCGGGATGGCGAAAGTTCGGAATCTACCTTCTTCCGGCGGCGGGCGCGGCCTGCTGTCATCGCTTGACGCTGGCCTTCGCTCCGATCCTTCTCGCGTGGGTGTTCTTTTCCGAGAAGAACGCCGATTGGCGCGCATTTCCCGCGGCGCTGCTCAGATGCATCCCGGGAGCGCTAGTATCCCTGGCCTCTCTGCTGCTGGTCAAGGCGGATCCTGCGATCCCCGGCGAGACGCTGCCGGCCGACGCCGCGAGCGCGTTGAGAGGTTTCCTGGCGCCGGTTGCCGCGACCGGCCCGGAGGCGGCGCAGGACTGGGGTATCCCGCTGTTCATCATGCTGTTGGGGATCATTGTCGCAGCGGCCTTGTGGCGCCAGACCAGGCTGGTGTCTTTTGGGCTGTGGTGGTTTCTGGTGCTTCTGGCGGCCGCGCCCGGAGAGCCGCTTCCTGCTTGCATCGGTCTGGCCCTCGCCGCGTCCCTGGTGCTCGCCAAAGCCGTCGAACATCTGGGCGGAGCCGGGCACTGGTCGGTTCCCATCGGATGCGCCTGTCTGCTGATCGCGAGCGGCTATGGGAGCGTAGAACGAACCGATGCTCTCGGCGCAGGTGTGAACCACGCCCAGATCTTCAAGTCCCGGACCGCGGAACGGTGGCTGGGGCTCTCGCTCTATCGGTACCAGGCTGGAAAGTACGGGGACTCCATCGCCGCAGCCAAGACCGCGCTGAGGCTGAAGCCGGAGGATGCGGAGGCCTGGAACAACATTTGCGCCGCCTACGCCGGGATGAAGATGTGGGACCAGGCGATACAGGCGGCGCAAGAGGCGCTGAAACTCGAGCCGGATTCCCCTGGGGCAAAGAGCAACCTGGCTTGGGCGGAGCAGCAACGGCGGCTGGAACCCCAGTGAGCGTAAAATGAACGTCCCACCGAGCACCATCGAGTCAGCCGCCCGGACCAGTCCGGCGGCGCTCATGCGCGTCGCGCTGCTTGGGCTCATTGCGATCGGAGTCGTACTCCGCGTCGTCAATTTGGATGGGGTTGATTCCCGGAGCCCCGATGAGCGCGCATACACTCGATATGCCCGCGGAATCGTGGATCAGGGCCCCGGCGCTATCCCGGCGCTCGTCGCCCAGTTCGAGCGCGACCCCGGCAACTGGGCCTACCCGCCCCCCACGCGGATCGGCTACGTGTGGCTGGTCGCGGCCGCAATGAAGGTCGGCGGAGTTCGAGACGAGAGTGCGGGGGCCGCGGTGTCCTGCCTCTTCAGTTGCCTGTCGCTGGCGCTCGTGGCGTGGTTTGGCTGGCGTTTCTTCAACCCGTGGATTGCGCTGTTCGCCACGGCGTTCCTGGCGTTCTCGGTGGGCGAACTAGGCATGGCTCAACGGGCCTGGCTGGATGCGCCGCTTGGCTTCCTCGGCTTGCTGCTGGCCTACCTCACCTGCGAGATCACCCGCAGTCCACGGCGAGTCCTGCTGTATGCCGCATGGCTCGCGGTTGGCGCGTATTCCCTGCTGACCAAGGAGTCGGCAGTCCTCTCCTGCGGGCTTTGCGCCCTCTGGCTGCTCGGGATGCTGGTGGTGAGGGAACGATCCTGGAAGACTGTCGCTCTTCTGATTCTGGGTGGGCTGGCTTCCTTGGCCGCAACCCTTTTGGTATGGGGCTTGCTAGCCCATGGGATTGCCCCGTCGCTCTCCGCGCTCAAGCATGTGCTGTCGGGTCGCTCCGCCGCTGGTTCTTATCCTGAGCGCTACTGCTCCGGCCCCTGGTTCCAGTTCTTCTACCTTCTTTGGATCGTCGGCCCGGCCACAGCGGCGTTCGCGCTTCTGGGTACGGTCGCAGCGGCGCTGCCCCATCCTCCGTCCGGATGCCGGGAAGCTGTGGGACAGATTGCGGATCCGCGCGCCGCGCAGGTCGCCGCGCTGGTCGCTTTGGGTTTCTGCGCCTTCGCGGCCTTCGTCCCCAACTTCCAGTACCTGCGGATCGTCAGCCCGGCGGACGGCTGCTATTGCCTGCTGGCAGGTCTTGGTCTCTGGTCGCTGCTGTCGCTGGTGCGGCGGGTCCTGCCGGTGGCCGATTACAGGGCGCTGCTGGTGCTGGTCGTCGCGGGGACGGTGGTCGCGGCGGCTCGGGACTACCGCACCTTCCGCTCCATAGTGGTCAACACGGGCATGCAAGACCTGGCGGTGCGAATGATCCGCGGAGCCATGCAGCGGTGAGTGGAGGCCAAAGCCCGCACCGACTGGCCAGCACGGCCCAGGCCATGGCCAAACCGCTCGAACCTCAGTCGCCTTTCGGGTAGCAGCCCAGGACGCGCAGGAAGTCGGCCAGCTCGCCCAGGTGGCCCAGGGCCTTTTGCACCTTGGGGTCGTCCACCCGCCCCAGCAGGTCGAGGTAAAACAGGTACTCCCAGGGCTTGCCGCGCAGGGGGCGGGATTCGATCTTAGTCAGGTTGATGTCCCGCAGCGAAAACGCGCTCATGGCCCGGAACAGGGCGCCGGGGATGTTGCGGGTGGAAAAAACCAGCGACGTTTTCCACTCCCGGGCGCGGCCCGCCGCAGGGAGCGAACGGCCCGCATCCGCGCTGCGGCGGAGCAGGAAGAAACGGGTGAAGTTGCGGCGGTCGTCTTCGAGCGACCGGCGCAGAATGTGCCCGCCGTAGATTTCGGCGGCCACGGCGGAAGCAATGGCGGCGGCATCCGAGCGCTTCTCCTGGAGGATCGTCTTGACGCTGCCCGCGGTGTCGTAGAACGGGACCCTCTCGATGGCCGGGTAGCGGGCGAAAAACTTCAGGCACTGGTTGAGCGCGACGGGGTGGGAGTAGACCTGGCGCAGGTCNNGCGCCGGAGACGCGCTTCTCCTTGAGCATGAGGAAAACATCTTCAAATCGCTGACAAGGAACGGCTTCCGCGCGTTTGCCGAGGAGCTTCTCGAGGGCTTCCTGGCTGAACGCGCCGGGTTCGCCCTGGAAGGCGGCTCGTAGGGCAGGTTTCTTCATTTCAAACTCCTTGGGAGGGGTCCGGAGCAGGGTCCCAGCGGCGGGCATCCTGGGCCGGCAGGCCGAGCAGGTCCAGCACCCGGTCCACGCTGTGGTCGACCAGCTCCAGGACGCTCTGCGGCTGGTGATAGAATCCCGGAATCGGAGGGGCGATAATGGCGCCCATCTCGGTCAGAGCGACCATGGAACGGAGATGGCCCAGATGGAAGGGGGTCTCGCGGACCATGAGGATCAGCCGGCGCCGCTCCTTGAGGGTGACGTCGGCCGCGCGGAGCAGCAGATTGGAGCTGATGCCCGAGGCAATCGCCGACATGGTGCGAATCGAGCAGGGCGCGACGACCATGGCCTGGGTCGGGAAAGAGCCGCTGGCCAGCCGCGCGCCGACGTCCTCGATGGAATAGGAGAAGTGGGCCAGCGCCCTGAGTTCGGCCGGCTTGCGGCCGGTTTCCAGGTACAAAGTGCGTTCTCCCGTACGGGTCACCAGCAAATGCAGCTCGACGGCGGGATTGGAACGGAGTTTCTCCAAAAGACGCAGTCCATAGATGGAGCCGCTGGCTCCGGTGACGGCGACAATGATGCGCAAAACGGCTCCTCCTGAAAAATCTGTTCCGAATTCAGAACAAAAACATCGCGACTCTCTTGCCCTGTTCCCCTAGCGTCGCTATAATTCAACCTGAGCCAGCAGCTAACGGTGAAAGCGCCAAGCCCATCGCGACCTGCGCCACGAAGCATTGAAGCTGAAGATTCTTCATGGGCCGCAGGCACTTTCCCCTACTTCGACCCGGGTCTTCTGGCGCGTGGCCGGCAATCCCACGCCCCGGGGAACGCTCTCCGTTAGGCGAAGCCCGCCGAGAGAGGATCATAGCATGGAGGAAGCCGGGCAAAAACTCAAACGAGCACGCGAGCGCCTCAACCTCCGCTATCGGGACGTCGAAGAAGCCAGTCTGCGCATCGCCGAGCGCCACAAAAACGACGAATTCATCATGGCGCTCAGCCGCCTGTCGGACATAGAGAACAAGGGCACCGTTCCCACTATATACCGGCTCTACTCCCTGTGCGCAATCTACCGGCTGGACCTGGCCGAGGTGCTGGAGTGGTATGGAGTCGATCTGGGAGCGCTGGCGGCGGATTCGGTGAACGTGGTGGAGATCGACCGGACCCACCTCATCGGCTTCCAGCCGGACAGCCGGGGCGAGGTGCTGCTCCCCATTTCCCTGGACCCGGGCATCGACTTGCGGCGCACCACTTACCTGAGCCGCATGATCCAGCGCTGGGGAAAACTGCCCTTGATGCTGCTGAACGGAATGGACCTGAAGAGCCAGCGCTACGGCTTTGTGGGGACGGAGGACTGGTCCATGTACCCCTTGCTGCAGCCGGGCTCGCTGGTGGTCATCGACGAGACGCGGCGCAAAGTCGCCGATAACGCCTGGGCCAGCGAGTTCGAGCGGCCGATCTACTTCTTCGAACATCGCAAGGGGTACGCCTGTTGCTGGTGCAATCTGACCGGCGATCGCCTGCTGTTGCAGCCCCACCCGGCCTCCCAGTGCAGTCCGGAGATGTTCGTTTATCCCGACGAGATCGACATCATCGGGCAGGTGACGGCCGTGGCTATGCGTCTGGATCAGGGCAAGCGACGCCGTACTCGTTCCTGAGCAGCTCGAGGATGGTCTCGAGATCCACCAGATAGAGCTTCCGCTCCACCTCGCGGGCCCCCGCCGGGACCAGGTTGCGGTACGGCGTGAGCCGGATCCAGGCATCCAGCAGCGTACGCGGGTTGTCGCCCAACCCCTCCAGGTACAGACCCAGGTCCGCCCTCTGCCGTTCCAGCGGGAAACAAAGCCATTCCGCGAACGCCTCTTCGTGGCTCTGGCGAAGCACCCGGTCGGCCTCCTGGTCGCTGAAAGCCTGGGCCAGGCCGTAGTGCTGATACACGCCCGTATTCGGGTCCCGCAGCGAACACAGATACACCAGCCGGCCGAAGACGCTGGGGATCTGAGAGAGCGTGTGGCGCCACAGATCGGGAGCGGGGCCCCGTGGCAGACTGGCGTTGGACTCGGAGCGGTTCATACGGCGCGTCTTGAATTTGTTCCCTATTCTACACGAAACCTTCGAGGCTTTCAGCAGTTTCCCCGACTGGGGCGGAACGGGGTGGCTTGTTCTGAAAACGGAAAATCCGGCGAAAGGCCTTCGTGGCGTCTGCCGGAGTGTATACCCTGGTTCCGGTATAGGTGGTACCACCTATTTCCAAAGGAGAATTTACCCATGTTGATGAAAGCTCTGTTGGCGATGATCCTGGCCCTCGGCCTGGCGGGCGCGACGGTGGCCATGCAACGCACGCCTCCCCCTATCCCTGAGTGTTACCCCTGCGACGGCGCGCGGTAGCCGATGCACCGGTCGGGCGGCCCGCCGCGGGCGGGGGCGGGCCCTAGCCCGGGGGAACGAATAGGCCTCCTGGCGAGGCTTCCCGGAGGCGGTCGAGAGCGGATTTCGCCCTAGCTCCCGGTTCGCGTGCGGCTCGTCGATGCTAAGATCATGGTGTGTGCGTCGGCGCCCACCATGTCTAGGTCCGTGTCGGTGTTGCAGTATCTCGTGTGGTTCACGCTCGCGGGTTACGCTATCCTCTATCTGAAGCTGCGCTGGACGGGGCTGCACCGCACTTATCGCGCCTTCTCCGGCTACCTGCTGTTCACGCTTCTGCAGGGAGGGCTGCTGGCAGTCGTGCCCTGGGCCGCCAGCCTGATGCGTGGAAGGCCAAACCGTCCCTTCGCCACGAATGCGTATGCCTATACCTGGTTCGCGACCGCTCCCGTGATGTGGGTTCTGTACGTGCTAGTGGTTTTGGAGTTGTTTTCCCTGATCCTCCAGAAGTTCAAGGGAATCGCCAGTCTGGGGCGGTGGGTCATGCTGGGGGGATTGGCCACGGCGGTGGTGCTGTCGACGCTGACCTTATCGGTGGACTTGAGCAATGCCGGCGAAAAGTTCCGCATTCTGCGCGTGTTCTTGGTAGTAGACCGCGGCGTGGCCTCCAGTCTGGTGATTTTCCTCCTGATCCTCGCCGGTTTCCTGACCTGGTATCCCGTGCCGTTGAACCGCAACGTGGTGCTGCACTGCATCGTTTATGCCGGGTACTTCCTGAGCGTTTCCCTGGGGATGCTGCTGCGCAACCTGAACGGCAGCGCGGTAAGCCTGCCGGTGAACATAGTGCTCTCCTCGGTCACGCTGGCGTGCCTGCTGGCCTGGATCGGCTTCCTGGACCGGGCTGGGGAAAGCGTGAAGGTGCGGGTCCGGCCGGACTGGGCGCCGGGCGACGAGGAGGATCTGGTGGCGCATCTGGCGGCCATCAACTCGTCGCTGCTGCGGACGGCGCGTAGGCAATAGACCCTAGATTACTCCGGAAAAAACACCGTAAACATGTAAATTAGTTTGCTATTCCTATCGGGATTGGTTTATTCTGGACACGGTGCCGTGAGGGAGGCGCCGCGTATGAACGTTGCCTTTGTGGGCGCCGTGATGTTGGCGGTGTTGTTCGGTGTCGCGTTTTTTCTGCTATTCAACCGGCTCATCTTGCGCCAGAAGGAGACCCGCGCGGATGTCGAGTGGTGCCGCGATTTCTCGATTGCGCGGTACCGGCCGATGGAGCGGCTGTTCGTAGAAGAGGACTACGATTTTCTGGCGGAACAGCCGGGATTCCATCCGGGGATCTACCGCAAGCTGCAGGCCGAGCGGCGGCGGGTGTTCCGCCACTATTTGCGCTGTCTGCGCCGGGACTTCGACCGGCTCTCCGCCGGGGCCAAGGTAGTGCTGGTGCATGCGGCCGAGGACCGGCCCGATCTGGCCACTACCTTATTCAAACAGCGCTGTCTGTTCAATTACGCGATGGCGGTGGTGCAGGTCCGCCTGGTGCTCCAGACGATGGGGATCGGCAGGGTGGATGTGCAGCGGTTGGTTTCTCCGCTGGAAGCCATGCGAAGCCAATTGCGGCAGGCGCAGCCGGTCGCGATCTGAAGGCTGGCCGGTGGGCGGCTGGCGTTGCCGGCTGCCCGCGGGTGGGATCGGGTCGGGGTCCCGGTCCGCACGTTTGCGGACCGTGGGCGGACTAGAGCCTCTTCAAGAGTTCCTTGGCTTCCTTGAGGCCCGCAAAGGCGCGCTCCGCTTCCCTAAGCTCCCTGGTGTGTATGCTGCGGCGGGCGCCGCGTGTCTGCACGGGATAGCGCAGGTGGAGCATCTCGTGGAACAGAACATACTCCAAGGCCAGGGGCGGGGCCAGGGGAGAGTCGAGCAACTTGCTGATAACGATGGCGTTGTGCGACGGATCGTAGTGCCCCAGGGTGGTCCGCGAGGGCCGGCGGCTCCAGCCCAGAAGCGGGCGGGCCATCAATCCGTGGAAGTACTGGAAATTGAGCTCCTCGAAGGCTGTCTCCAGATTGAAGCGTGTGCCCTGCGGGCCCGAGATGAACTTGCGGCCCCGGATCTGCCGGACCAGATCGACGCTGCGGCGGATGTCGCGCCGGTTGAGGTAGAGGCGGTAGCGGCGGGCGTAGGCCGGGGCTACGGGGCGGCGGAGCAGTTTCCCGAGCAGGATGTAGGCTAGCGCCTCGTGAACCGGGGAAGGCGCCCCTTCGAGCAGATCGCTGATGCGCACCGTGATGCAACCCTCCGACAGGCGCGCCAGACTATCGGGATTGGCGAAGCGGCAGAATTCGACGGCGAACCGGGGCGGGCTGGTCCGGGGCTTCAGGGCCGAGAAAACCCGGGCATAAATCTCTTCCGGAGTCTCGAAGAAGAGCGCGCTCTCGACGGGCATGCTTCTGGTATTACCATAGCAGGATGGGCATTGTATTGCCCTGGACCTGTTTCGGCTTGGACCTGGAGGATTCGTGCCTAAAGCTAAGATCGGCGCGCTGGGGTGCTATGTCCCGCCCGGCGTTCTGACCAATTCGGATTTGGAAAAGATGGTGGACACCAACAACCGGTGGATCCTGGAACGCACGGGGATCTCGGAGCGCCACATCGCGCCAGCGGAGATGGCGACCTCGGATCTGGCGGTGAATGCAGCCCGGGAAGCGCTGGCCCAGCGGGGCATCCAGGCCTCGGAACTGGACGCCATCATCGTATGCACCGTGACCCCCGACATGCTGTTTCCCGCCACCGCCTGCCTGGTGCAGCATCAACTGGGGGCCAAGGGCGCCTGGGGCTTCGACCTGGTGGCCGCCTGCTCCGGGTTTGTGTATGGGCTCACCACGGCCGCGCAATTGGTGGCCTCGGGCAGCCATAGGAAGGTGCTGGTCATCGGCGCGGACACCATGTCGCGGATCATCGACTACACCGACCGCGCCACCTGCATCCTGTTTGGCGACGGGGCGGGGGCCATGCTGGTGGAGGCTAGCGACGACGACTCGGCCGGGTTCATCGACTTCCTCAACGAGATCGACGGGGCGGGCGGAGCGTACTTGAATATGCCCGCCGGGGGCAGCCGCCTGCCGGCCTCCCTCGAGACCGTCCAGAAACGGCTGCACTATGTCCACCAGGATGGCCAGCAGGTCTTCAAGTACGCGGTGCGGAAGATGTACGACCTCTGCCGGAATCTGTTGGACAAGAACGGAATCCGTCCGCAGGATTTGGCGCTCATGATCCCGCACCAGGCCAATCGCCGCATCATCGAGGCGACGGCCGAGCGGCTGGGCCTGGGTCCCCAGCAGGTGATCGTGAACATCGACCGTTACGGAAACACCACGGCGGGAACGATTCCGCTGGCCACGCGGGACGCCATTTCGGAGGGGAAGCTCAAGAAGGGCGATCTCGTTTTGTTCGCTGCCGTCGGCGCGGGCTACACGGCCGGGGCGAATCTATGGCGCTGGGCCTATTAGGCTGGCGATGTCCAGGCCGCGGCTGCCGATTGACGCTCTGATTCCAGAGGTGTTAGCGCAATTGCGCGAGGGGCTCGCGGTGGTCGTGGAAGCGCCGCCCGGGGCGGGGAAGACCACCCGCATTCCACCCGCGCTGGCCGCTGAGGCCGGGGGCCAGGTGCTGGTGCTCGAGCCGCGGCGGCTCGCCACGCGCCTCGCGGCCAGACGGGTGGCGGACGAACTGGGCGAGCAGGTGGGCCAGAGCGTGGGCTACCAGGTCCGGTTCGAGGACGTAGGCGGCCCGCGCACCCGGCTGAAGTTCATGACCGAGGGCGTGCTGACGCGGCGCCTGCTTTCAGACCCGGAACTGGGCGGCGTCTCGACGGTGGTTCTCGACGAATTCCACGAGCGGCATCTGGAGGGGGACCTGGCGCTGGCGCTACTGCGGCGCATGCAGAGAACCGCGCGACCGGACCTGCGGCTGGTGGTGATGTCGGCGACCATGGAGGCTGCCCCCATCGCCGCGTTCCTGGGGGGCTGCCCGACGTTGCGCGCCCCGGGCAGGCAGTTCGAGCTCTCGGTCGAGTACCGCCCGTCGTCGCCGGCTCCGCTGGAGCGGCAGGTGGCCGAGGCGGTCGAGAAGGTGGTGCGGGAAGGCCTGGATGGGGACGTGCTGGTGTTCCTGCCGGGCGCGGCCGAGATCCGGCGGGCGGCTCGGGCGTGCCAGCCAGTCGCGGAGAGGGCCGGGTTGCTCCTGGTTCCGCTGCATGGCGACCTGCCGCCGGAGGAGCAGGACCGCGCCATCGCGCCCACCCAGCGCCGCAAGGTCATCCTATCCACGAACGTCGCCGAAAGCTCCGTCACCATTGAGGGCGTGAGGGCCGTGATCGACAGCGGCCTGGCGCGGGTGGCCAGCCAGTCGCCGTGGTCGGGCCTGCCGAGGCTCGAAGTGAGACGCGTCAGCCAGGCGTCGGCGGACCAGCGGGCTGGGCGCGCCGGGAGGACGGGGCCGGGACGAGTGATCCGGCTCTATCCGGCGGAGGATTATCATCGGCGGCCGCCTCAAGAGACGCCCGAGGTGGCCCGGGCGGAGCTGTCTCAAATGGCCCTGACCCTGGCGGCCATGGGCGTGCGGCAATTGGAATGGCTGGATGCTCCGCCGGAGGCCGCGCTCGAAGCCGCGCGCGAGTTGCTGGCCAGACTCGGCGCCCTGGACGTCCGCGGAGTCCTGACCGGGGAGGGGCGCAAGATGGGGGAACTGCCGCTGCATCCACGTCTGGCGCGGCTGGTGCTGGAGGCGGGGCGATGCGGCGTCTCCGACGACGGATGCGCGCTGGCGGCGCTGTTGAGCGCCGGAGAACGGCTGCCTGCGGACGCGGAGGGCGTGGGGCCGTCCGACCTGCTGAAGCTGCTGGAATCGGATTGGGAGCCGCGCACTCGGCAGTTGTACGGGCAGATCCGTCGCATGGCCCCGCGTGGCGGGCCCGGGCAGCCGGGCGACCAGGCGCTGCTGGACGCGGTGCTGGCGGCCTTCCCGGACCGCGTGGCGCGACGGCGCAAGGGGAACGACCTGCTGCTGGCCTCGGGCGGGTCGGCGGTGCTCGCGCCGGCCAGCGTGGTTCGCCACGCCGAGTTCCTGGTGGCGGTGGATATCGAGGAGCGCCGCGAGAATGGCCTGCCGCTGGTGCGCCTCGCGAGCGGGATAGAGCCGGAATGGCTGCTGGAGTTGTTTCCCGAACGCGTGACCGAGCGCAGAAGCCTGGAGTGGAATCGTACCGCCGAACGCGTCGAGGAGGCCAGCGTTCTGCTGTTCGACAAGCTCGTGATCGAGGAAAGCCGCGGCGCCCCAAAGGATCGGCAGGAGGCGGCGCGATGGCTGGCCGACCGGGCCTGGGACCAGGGGATAGCGCGCTTCTCGGATGCCGGGGAACTGGAGCTGTTCCTGGCCCGCGCCTGGTTTGCCGCTCAGCACTCGAGCCTGCCGGAATTGGGCGAGCAGGACGTGCGGGCGGCGCTGGGATCGCTCTGCGAAGGCCTGGCGAGCTTTGCGGAACTGGAGGCGGCGGCCAAGGGGCGAGGGCTCATTCGCGCGCTCGAGGAACGGCTGCCATCCGGCGGACGGCGGCTGCTGGAGGAGTACGCGCCAGCGCGGCTGCGCTTGCCCGGCGGTCGCGAAGTGCGGGTGAACTATGCGCGCGGCCAAACGCCCTGGGTGGCCGCC
>PMEV01000277.1 GCA_003154855.1 Bryobacterales bacterium | reverse complement strand
CCATCGTTGCCGAAGGCGACGCCCAGGGGCGGCGATCCGAGGGCGAAGGTCTGGATCTGGGTTTGGAGGTTGCTGGCGCCTCCGCTCAGGGTAATCACCGACAGGCCGAGGTCCGGCGTGGCGACTTTAGGATCGAAGTTCATCAGGTGCGTCGCCACCANNACTTGCCATCCGGCGAGAGCGCGACGGAGGCCGGGCCGGCGGGCATCGCGATCGTGGTTACGCGTCTCAGCGTCGAGGTCGACACCACTTCGATGCGGTTGGCGGTGAAATTGGCTACGTACACCAGACCGCGCGCCTCATCGAGGGCCAGATCCGAGGTTTGGCCGCCGAGGACCACCACCGTGCCAAACGTGGCGCTGAACGCTGCTGAGGCCAGCAGGCTGAACACCAAAAAGACGAGAGCCCAGCGTGACAGCTGGTCAGCAATTCGAGATCTCTGAGTCCAAACACCAAGTGTTGAGGGCATAGGTCTGCCTATATGTGGCTCTATCAACCTGTAACATGTCTAAGTTACTGTCAAGATTGAAGATCGGCAACAGCCGGGTGTATACCAAAGTTAGGCCGGGTACTGGGGGACTCGTAACCAACTCTCGGTACCGCGCTAAGTGCTTGGCTCTGCGGGACTTGCTGCCGAGGCAGCCGGCGCGCACGGCACCCCTCGCCAGGGTGGCTGCCGTGAGGGGAGTTAACCAGGAATGATAACCCACCAATGATAACCTGCGCGCACTCACGGAGCCGGGGCGACTTCGAGCAGGTCCCGAATCATCTGCAGTTCGTCCGGACTATAGCGGTTTTTGAACCAAGGGCGCTCGATGCGGATCGCACGGCGGGCCGGGCCCAGCATCTGCAGTTCCCACACACCGCGCCGCACTGCTCGGCGCCGGTCCTCGGGCAATTGGCTGAACCGCTGGAAGAGCTGGCGCACCGCCTGCTGCCGTTCCGGCGGGAGCTGGCGGAACCGTTCGAACTGCTCTCGGAGGCGCTGGCGCTGCTCGGGAGTCAGGCTCTCGTATTTCCGCAGCCGCTCTTCGATCCGCATCCGCCGCTCGGGCGGCAGGTTCTCGAGCAGGCGCTGGCGCTGCTCGGGGGACATTGCTTCCAGACGGTCGAGCATGGTCAGGTTGGACGGGGGCCCCAGCGGGAGGCGTTCCGGCGGCTGCCCGAGAAGCAGCCCAGAGGCCAGCAGGATCATCGCACCAATGCAGAACCCGTGCCGCATATACTCACATCGATTGGGGTTCCGTGGATGGCGCCAGGTTCAGTTGGCGCAACATCTCCACGTCGTCCAACGCCTTTTCCAAGCGGTCGACATCCAGGCTTTCTACATGCGCCTGCTGGGGCGGCCCGGCGGCCTGGGGCGGAAGCGGACGGATCAGCAGTGCCGCCAGCAACACCAGCGAAGCCAGGGCCAGGGAAAAGGCCGGCCGGAACAGCCCGCTCCAGAACGGGGGGCGCTCTTCCCGCGCGATCCGCTGGTACAACTGGCGATCGAAATCCGGCGAGACAGCCGCCGCTTCCCAGCCGTCCAGCGCCGACCAGACCATCTGCTGCCGCCGCATCCACTCCTGGCAGGCCGCACAGTGCTCGAGATGCCGCTCCATAGCGAGGCTGCTGTTCGGATCCAGCTTGCGGGCGAAGTAGTCCATCAGAACCGCCGCCTTTTCCCGCTCGTTAGCCGGGCATTCCATTGCCTTCTCCTTTTCCCTCAGGCCAAGTGCGCCAACCGTACACGCAGCGTCTCGTAAGCCCGGAACAGCAGCGACTTTACCGCCGATTCCGAGCACTCCAACACCCGGGCAATCTGAGAATACTCCATCTCCTCGTACTTGTGCATCAACACGGCGGCGCGTTGCTTGTCCGGCAACGCGGCAACCGCGCGGCGCACTTCGTCCAGCCTGGCCCGGTCGAGCAGCTTCTGCTCGATGGTCGGCCGCCGGTCCGCCAACTGCCGGCTGGGCGTCTCTCCGGCCTCTTCATCGAGGCTCTCGTGGTGCTTCCCGGAGCGCCGATCGCGCAGGCTGTTCAGCGCCAGATGCGTGGCGATGCGAAACAGCCAGGTGGTGAACCTGGCGGTCGGCTCGTAGCGGGCCCGCGCCCGGTAAACCCGCAGAAAGGCCTCCTGCGCCAGTTCCTCGGCAACGGCCTGGTTCTGCACCATCCGGTAGAGGAAGCGAATCACCGGAGCGCGGTGGCGTTCCAGAAGCAACGCGAAGCTGGCGGCGTCGCCTTCCCGAACGCGGAGCATCAACCGGGCGTCGGGTTCGAGCGCCTCCACGGCCACCATATCCTTACTAACCCATTCGTCCATCGAAGGTTGCGCCAAAAGCGCGCTACTCTTCCTTGAGGGACCGCTCCATCAGCTCGCGAATGGCTTCGCTGGGTCTCCGCTGGCCGCGCAGGATGGCTGCGATCTGCGCGCTGATCGGCAGGTCGACGGCGTGCCGGCCGGCCAGCTCCAGGGCGGCATAGGTGGTCTCGATGCCCTCGGCCACCATGTGCATCGAAGCGGTGATATCGGCGAGTGTGCGGCCGCGTCCCAACTCAAATCCTACCTGCCGGTTACGGCTCAAATGGCCGGTCGCGGTGAGCACCAGGTCTCCCAACCCGGCCAGGCCGGCCAGGGTGGCGGGCTGGCCTCCGGCGGCCACGGCCAGGCGCGTGATTTCCGCCAGTCCCCGGGCGATCAGCGCGGCCGTCGTGTTGCTGCCCAGTCCCAAACCCTGGCAAACGCCCGCCCCGATGGCGATGATGTTCTTAAGCGCTGCGGCCAGCTCTACCCCTACCGGGTCGTCGTTCCGGTAAACCCGAAATGTAGGCCCCGAGAAGGCCCGCTGGATGGCCTGGTTCAAGGCGCGGTCCTGGGAGGAAACCACCAGCAAGGTTGGCTCGAGGGCGGCAACCTCGCGCGCGAAGGTGGGACCGGAGAGCACCGCCACGCGGGGCGGGAAGCGCGGGGTGACGACTTCCCGGATGACCTCGGAGATCCGCAGCAGGGTTCCGCGTTCCAGGCCCTTGGTGGCGCTCACGAACAGCATGCCGGGATCGAGCGCGGCGAGCAGGCGGTTGTAGACGGCGCGGGTAGCCTGGGACGGGGTGACGCTGAGAACCACTTCCGCGCCCTGAATGGCGGCGTGCAAATCGTTCAATATCAGCACGTTGCCTGGAATTGAAAAGCCCGGCAAGAAGAGGTCGTTCTGGCGGCTCAAGCGCATGCGCTCGGCCAGGTCGGCTTCGTAGACCCAGAGGCGCACCTCGGGGAAGCGGGGCGCAAGCACGATGGATAAGGCGGTGCCCCAACTGCCTCCGCCGACGATCGCCAGCCGGGTCAGGATCGGCCTCCGAATGCGAAGGCGTTCTCGGTGCCCGCGCGCAGCCGCACGATGTTCTCCTTGTGCCGCCAAATAATGAAGGCGCCGCCTATGGCCGCGGCTGCGATGACCGGCGGCGCGGCGCGCGAAACCAGCCAGGCGGCCAGAGGGGNNGTGAAATGTAGCGTTTCCAGGCGACCACCGCGAGCAGAATCCCCACCGCCACCACCAGAGCCAGCGGCGTCAGGCACAGGAACGCGCCCACAAAGCTGGCCACCGCCTTGCCGCCTCGGAACTTCAGGAAAACCGGGTACGCGTGTCCGGCCATGACGGCCAAGGCCGCGGCGCTCATCCAGACGGGCGAGCCGCCGGTAAGGCGTCCGGCCGCCCACACCGCCAGGTAGCCCTTGGCGATGTCGAGCAGCAGGGTGATCACGCCGAGCGTTCGGCTGGTGGTGCGCAGGACGTTGGTAGCGCCGATATTTCCGCTGCCCATGGCGCGCACGTCCCGGCCGGTCTTCATCCGCACCAGCAGGTAGCCGAATGGGACGCCGCCCAGCAGGTACGCACCAACGAGGATCAGAGCGCCAGTCATGGGTGCAGGGGAAACTCCGCGAGTCGGGTGTAGACGGAGCCGGAGGGGTTCAAGGTGCTCTGGTACAGGTGGAAGCTCGCGGCTGGGAACGCGCCGAACTCCGTCGAGGGGAGCGCGGCCAGGCTGGCGTGCAGGCGGTCGAGCGGAATGGGTTCCTTGATCCTGGCCAGCGTGAGGTGCGGCGAGAACGGGCGGGTCTCGAGCGGCACGCCCAGGCGGTGCAATACGCGATCAGTCTGGCGCGCCAGCTCGGCCAGGCTGGGGGGCGCATGAATGCCGGCCCAGAAAACGCGGGGCGCGGGAGGGTTGGGGAAGAAGCCCAGACCGCGGACTTCGATCGAAATGGGTTCGATTGGCGCCAGGGCGGCCAGCGCCTGGACCAGTTCGGCGAGCCGCGCCTCGGGCCATTCGCCGACAAACTTGGTCGTAATGTGCAAATTACGGGCGGGGCTCCAGTGCAGGCGGGCGCTGGGCTTGAGGTCGGCGATGAGCTGGTCGAGCCGGCGGACGACTTCCGGCGGCAGATCGATGGCGGTGAACAGGCGCATGATCGAAGCTATAATTGTCGGACGGAAGTGATCGCGGGCGCAATGGCAGAATGGGCGGACCGGATTCCGCTGAGACGGCTGGTAGGGTTGAGCCGCGCCCTGCCGCGGGCGTTCTACGCGCGGCCCACGGCGGAAGTGGCGCGCGAACTGCTGGGCAAGATCCTGGTGCACGGCCAGACGGCCGGGCGAATCGTGGAGACGGAAGCCTACCTGGGTCGCGAGGACCGGGCGGCACACGCCTGGCACGGCCTGACGCCGCGGACACGGGTGTTGTTTGGACCTCCGGGGCACGCTTACATCTATCTCATCTACGGGATGCACGAGTGCCTGAACCTGGTGGCGGAGCCGGAGGGGACACCGGGGTGCGTGCTGATCCGTGCGCTCGAGCCTCTGGCGGGGATCGGGGTTATGCGGGAGCGGCGTCCGGCGGCACGCAGGATTGGGGATTTGACCGACGGCCCGGGAAAGCTGACCGCGGCGCTGGGCATCACGCGGAGCCTGTACAGCGCCGACGTCACGCTCGGCACGCGGACGGTGCGGAAATTGCGCCATGAGCCGCGCGTCGAGATCGAGACCACGCCGCGGATCGGGATTCGGCACTGCGCCGACTGGCCGCTGCGATTTGCGATCGCCGAAGAATGGCGTCTCCCAAACACGACGGCCGCCGAGGAGGGATTCCGGGGCGGCCGTAATGGTTCGAGGCAGTCTGAGTTCAGAACATCAGCTTCAAGGCGAACTGCATGATTCGCGGATCGGCCGCGGCGGTGATTCTGCCGAAGCTGCTGGAATTCTGGGAGGCCGACACCGTAGTGAAGTTGGCGTGATTGATGGCGTTGAAGGCCTCACATCGCGCTTCCAGCTTGAAGCGCTCGGCGACAGAGAAGAGCCGGCTCAAGGCCAGGTCGAATTGGAGCTTTCCGGGCGCCCGTACGATGTCCCTGCCCAGATTGCCGAAGGTGAAAGGGGCATTGGCGGCGAAAGCCGACGGATTGAGGTACTGAAGCGAGGGGCCCCATTGGGAGTTGTAGACATCCGGCAGAATCAGATTCGGACGGTCCGTCTGATTGAGCGAAGAGTCTCCGGTTCCGGAGTTGTCCTTGCCGGAGAGGACGGCAAGAGGTTGCCCGGTGTTCGCGCTGATGATGGGCGCGAGCTGCCAATCGCGTAGCAAGATGCTCGCCACGCCCTTCCCCTTGGCCGGGCTGAGGGCCACGAACGATGCGTTGAAGATCTGGCGGGCGTCGTAGTTGCAGTCTCCGCGGTCGGCTGCGCGGTTGTTCTGGTTTTGGTAGTAGTTCTGCCGGATGTTGCCCACGGAGTCTCCGTCGTCAATGCAATGCGACCAGGTGTAGTTGGTCAGGAGAGTGAAGTTGTGGGCGAAGCGATGCTGGAGCGAGAGGAGCAAGCCGTTGTAGTTCGCGTTAGCCCCATCGTCCACCTGCAAAAGGGAGCCAATCAACTGGCCATCGGCGGGCCGGGCCAGGTACAACGGACGCCTCTGGGCGACGTTGGAGATGCCGACTCCAGTGACGGGTATGGCCGCATTGAGGTCGGAGCCCAGCCACAGGTGCGAGGTCTTGTTCCCGACATAGGAAGCCGAGGCCAGCCAGTCGGCTGCAAACTGGTGCTGATAGCTGAAGTTCCACTCGACCATTGAAGTGGGCTTCATATTGGGCGGCAAGACAACCCATAACGTGCTGGTCGGGAAAGTGACATT
This sequence comes from Bryobacterales bacterium, assembly GCA_003154855.1. Taxonomy (GTDB): domain Bacteria; phylum Acidobacteriota; class Terriglobia; order Bryobacterales; family Bryobacteraceae; genus Fen-330. Next base: position 13,799 of record PMEV01000277.1, on the reverse strand, counting down.
GCTGGGGGCGGGGACAGTGCCCGGCAAGGGAATCGCGGCCCCATAGTTCTTCCAGGGAGCGCTGAAGGTTCCGGCCTGGCTCCCGACCAAGTCGATTTCATTGACCACGGGAGGATTAGACGCCAGACGCTGGAAGAACCAGGCTTCGGGGGTGTTGTAGAGAATGCCCCCGCCGACCCGGAGCGTGTCGCGGCCGTTGCCGTGGGGATTCCATACCAGGCCCACGCGTGGCGAAAAGTTGGCGAGTTTGTTGCTGGTGAAAGCTCTGGGCACTCCCGGATCGCCGTAGTAGAACATGCCGGCCGGAGCGTTGGGATAGACCGAGCTATGCTGTCCGGCGTTAAAGGCGGTCATGGAGAATTCGGAGCCGCGGTTGAAGTAGTCGGTGGCGTAGAACATAGGTTCCCAACGGAGACCGATGTTGGCCGTGAAGGTTTTGCTCACGCGGATGGTATCCTGGGCGTAGAACCCCGGAATCCACTGGCGGTAGGCCGTGGCTTGGGGCCGGCTTTGATCGAACTCGCTTAAGTCGCCGAGCAGCATGTCCGCGAAGGAGTTGGTGGTGAAAACGGACGGCCCAGTCCCGAAGAAGAAGCTGCCGTTGGCCTTGTAGCCGGCGAACGAGTTGACCTGGGTGCGGATGAGATCGGCGCCGAAGGCGATCTGGTGCCGCCCGCGCATGAGATCGACATCGTCCGCGATCTGGTACGTGTTGACGTCGAAATGGGCGGGCGTGCAGGTCTGGCAGCCGGCGATCGCGTTGCCAGAGAGACCCGTACCGGCAAGCTGGACCTGGACATAGTTGGAGATATTGGGGATCAGATTGTTGGTGGGAATGCCCAAGTCGCCCACGCCGATCATCGAGGGGTTGGAGCTGCGGTTGTCGCGGCGCCGGGTGGCGGTGGCGTGGAAGGAATTCACCGTAGTGGGACTGAGAGTGAAGGTATCGCCTAGCGTGAAGGACTGGGCGCGCTCCAGATTGCCGGCGATGGTGGTGACCAGAATGTCCTTCGGATCCCAGACGGCGGGGTTGCTGTAGTCGTCCAAGAAATAGCGCCCGAAAATCGATTGCTTTTCGCTCTTGATGAAGTCCACCTTACCGACGACCTGGTCATCGTTGCCCGTCCGGTTGACGCTCCAGGAGATATTCCCGTTGGCGTCGGTCGCCGGCAGGTACTTCAGCAGCGCCACCGTGGCCGGATCGAAGCGATAGGATGGAATCTTGTTACCGGGGAACAGGGTCTTTCCGCTGGGGTCGCTGGGGTCGATGAGGACCTTGCCGGCGGGCAGCGCGCTGAAATCGCCGGTTTCTTGCGCGGCGGTCAGCAGGGTTGCTTTGCCCTCAGGCACCGACTGGATTTGCCGCGTCCCCTGGTACCCGCCGAAGAAGAACAGCTTGTCTTTCTTGATGGGGCCACCTACCACACCGCCGAACTGGTTGCGATGCAGCACATCGTGCGTTGGCTGGAAGAAGTTGCGGGCGTTCACGCTCCCGGTTCGCATGAACTCGAAGAGATCTCCGTGGATCTGATTGGTGCCCGACTTGGTCACGATATTAACCGCGCCGCCGGGATGAAGCCCGTTGCGCGCCGGCAGAGCGTTGGTCTCCACGCTGAACTCCTGAAGCGCGTCGGGGAAGGGGAAGGGGAGGTTGACGTTGGAGAAGGTGTCGTTGTTGTCGCCGCCGTCGAGCAGGTAGTTGAGCGTGTTGCCCTGGGAGCCGAAGACGGCGATCACCACCGAGCTGTAAAAGCTCTTGCTCCCGGTCATGTCGCTGGCCGGCTGCGGGGCAGCGCCACCCGCGAGATAGACCAGTTGTGTCGCCTGGCGGCCGTTCAAGGGGAGCTCCATGATGCGGTGCTGGTCGATAACCTGCGCGACGGCGTTGCTACGCGTTTCGGCCATGGCGGCCTCACTCTTGACTTCAACGCTTTCGGCCACCGCGCCAATCTGCAGGGTCACATTGACCTGAACGCTGCTGCCTACCTGCAAGAGGATGCCGGACTGAAGAGACGTCTTGAAGCCCTTACTCTGCACTTCCAGCCGGTAGGGCCCTACCGGCAAGTTGGGCAGACTGTACTCTCCCCGCTCATCGGTGCCGATTGCACGCGAGAACTGGGTGTCGGTCTGTACGGCCTTGACCTCCGCGCCCGACACCACGGCCCCGCTGGCGTCGGCTACCATTCCATGGATTTCGGCGACCGCGACTGCCTGAGCGAACGCTGCAGGCATGAAACAAAGAACCGTTGCCACGGCAAAAACAGGTGCCAACCTAACCTCAGAATTAGCTCGTCTAGCCATGCACTCACCCCTGACTCGGATATTGGTACCGCTGCTGCGAGACATAATGGCACAAGGCCACGGCGGTTGCAAGTTCAGAAAATCAGAATGATCGGTTCCCGCTGAAACGGCTGGAGACGTTGAGCCGCGTCCTGGCCGGGATCAGCCAGGTGCGGGAGCCTCGGCCCGCGGCGCTGGGCATCACGCGGAGCCTGTACAGCGCCGACGTCACGCTCGGCACGCGGACGGTGCGGAAATTGCGCCATGAGCCGCGCGTCGAGATCGAGACCACGCCGCGGATCGGGATTCGGCACTGCGCCGACTGGCCGCTGCGGTACCGGGTCAGGCGGCCGGGGCCACCCCGGGTCGATAGGACTTCAGTGCCGCTTTGAGCTGGCCGAGCGCCTGGATCGCGGACTGGTTGGCGGTCTCCGTTGCCAGCTCATCGGCGAGACTGGCGACCGCATGTTGCACGCTGACGATGGGGTCCGCTCCGGGCACGTAGAGAGCCAGTTGGTTCTTGAGCCAATCGAGTTGGCCGGCTGGCGTGCAATCGCCCCAGTCCTCGGCCTGGTTCTTCAGCTCGGTGCGGAAGCGGGTGTCGAAGTCGGCCTTGAGGTCCAGGTCGATGTAGTCGGGGAGCAAAGCGGCGCTTGGTCGGAGCCGGAAGGCGATCCGCTCGAGACAAACGGCATAGACCAGACCAGCGATCTGCTGGGCCACAGCCGCGGCCGCGGCCCGGCCGGCTCCGGGAACCAATCGGCGGCCTTCTGCATCCACATAGACCTTAGCCTTGGGCTCGGTGCCGGAAGGACGGATGACCACCTGCGCGCCATCCAGTTCAAGAAGCAGGAGGTTGCGCGCCTGCCGCTCGGTCTGGTCCTGGGCGGAGAAGGGACCAAACTTCGGGGAGCAATAGTCCTCGAAGCCGGTGACCGCGAAATCGCCGATCCGGGACGGGGGGTCGGCGCGGAGCGAAGCCATCATGGAGGCCAGCAATCCGGCTCCCCGTATGCCGCGCATCACAATGGACCGGGCCATGTTGGCGTAGTTGCCGGACTCGATGGAAAGGGCGTCCAGATAGTCGGTGAGGAACCGGCCTTCGGAGCGTAGCTGGCCGAGAAGATCGCACAAAACCAGTGCGGCGCCGGCCGCATCTTTGTCGCGAATCTCGGGAGTGAGCAGAAAGCCATGGCTCTCCTCGGCCGCCAGCACCAGATCGCCGGGCTGGGCCTGGACGTCGCCGAAGCGGCCTTTGGTTTCGAGGGAAAGGAGCACGTCCGCGATGTATTTGAAGCCCACCAGCAGATCGGAGACGATGCGGCAACCGGAACGGCTGGCAATATCCTGAAGCGCGCGGGTGGTGACCAGGGTTTTGACGAGCAGCCCCGGCCGCCGCGGGCCGCGCTCGCGATCGGCGACCAGATAGTAGGCCAAAATCGTGCCGATCTCATTGCCGGTGATGTACCTCCAGCCGCCGTCGGCCGATTTGGCGAACATGCCCAGGCGATCCGCATCCGGGTCGGTGCAGAGGACGAGTTCGGAGCCGGTGGCGCTGGCTTCCGGGAGCGCGGGGCTGACCGACTCGGGAACTTCGGGATTGGGAAGGCGGAAAGGAACCGAGGCGAACGTGCCATCGAAGTTGGCCTGCGGCCCAAAGAGACGAACGTCGTGGCCCGCGGCGCGCAATACGTCGCCGACGGTCGAATTGCCGGTTCCGCACAGCGGAGAATACATGACCCGAACGGGAAGGCGCGACGCGGCCGGGCGCAGCGCCAGGTTGAGCGAGATGTAAGCCTGGTGCAGATCGGCGGTCAGGGGGCGGACGCTCCCGCGGGCCTGGGCGTGGGCGAAGGGCACGCGCTTGACCTCGGGCACGTTGTTCATGTAGCCCATCAGCTCGAGGTCGGTGGGAGGGACGTCCTGAGCGCCGTGCTGGTTGAAGAACTTGAAGCCGTTGTCGTCGGGATGATTGTGCGAGGCGCTGACATTGATGCCGCCCAGCGCGCGCAGGCGCCGGATCAGGAACGATAGCTCCGGGGTGGAGAGATAGCCGGAGTTGTAGTCGTCACCGGCCACATGGACCTCGAAGCCGTTGGCCGCGTAAATCTCGCAGGCGATCCTGGCCAGCGCCTGGGAGGTGACGCCGATCAGCGGATGGTCCGGCGGGAGGAAGGAGTAGGCGCCGCAGAGATCGCGAAAAATGCGCGTGTCGAAGGCAACAACCACCGTGGGTGCGGCGCCGGAAGGGAACCTGTCGCGGAGATAGTTGCAGTGCCCCTGAACCGAGAGCGCGACGGTCGCTTCGTTGATGCGGTTCGGCCCATAGCCCACGCGCCCGCGCCGGCCTCCGGTGCCAAAGGGAATCAGTTGATAGAAAGAGTCCAGCAGCAGCTCGGCTTTGCCGGAGGCGACGTGCGCCCAGATCGAATCGTACTGCGGAGCGCAGATCGGGTCATCGAACCAGGCCCGGAGCAGATCCAGGGCGCTGCGGATGAGAGCAGGGTCATGGGCGAGACGGGAGAACTGCAAGCCAGCCTGGGCTACGATATCGTCGGGCATTTCGAGGTTTCGCCTCCGGGGGATTCAGAAGTCGTGCGGGAACAACCATCATTATAATGGAATCCGCCGGGAGCCTCGGCCGCGTCTGGCGCGCTATGCGGATCAGCGCTTCAGCGGGTCGTAGATCACAGGCGCGGTCCGCGGTTGAGTGAGATCCAGGTACACGACCTCGACGAAGCTGGGCCAGCGGCGCGCGGCCGCGCCAGGAGCGTCCACGACGCCGAGGGCGGCTTTGATTTCATCCAGGGACTTGCCTTGCTGGACCAGGGCCTTCACCTTGGCCTGCTTCTCCTGGATGGAGGCCAGCAAGCCCTGGATGTCGGCTTTGGTGAGCGGATCGTTGTGTCCGGAGATGAAGGTGTCGGCGTCCAGGGCCAGGATCTTCTTTAGGGTCTCGGCCAGGCCGAAGGAATTGCCGCCCTTCTCGCGGTGGACGAGCGGGTCGCGGCCCAGGAAGACCAGGTCCCCGACGAAGGCGATCTTCTGGTCCGGGAGGAAGACGACCAGGTCGCCGCTGGTATGCGCGGGGCCGAAATAGAGCATGGTCACGCGCGCGCCGTCGGTATAGAGATCGCTGCCGGTGGTCAGCGTGTGGTTGGGGAGATAGGGAAGGAGGGCACTGAACTTGGGATCCTTGAAGGCGGCTTCCATGTCCTTCCTGGAGTTGGCGTGGGCGATGACGGTCACTCCCTTGGGAAAGGCGGAGAGGCCGTTGACGTGGTCGCCGTCGCTGTGAGTGAGCACCACCGTTGTGACGGGATTGGGGGTCAGCTTGCGGATCTCAGCAAGCATGGCCTGGGCGGACTCTTCGGTCATCTTGGCGTCGATGACGATAACCTCTTTCCGGCCGACGATGAAGCCCGTGTTGGCGCCGCTTCCGCCCTTGACCCAGTAGACGCCGTCCTTGAGCTCGGCGACGGAGAGGGGCGCGGGCGGAGGTTGGGCCGCCAAAAATGCACCCAGGGAGGCGATGGCGAGGAACCCGGCGATCAGAGTGGCTGGACTGGTCATGGCGGCTCCAGTATAACGCCGCGCGACGGGCTGTCAGGCGACGCCAGCCTGGCGAATCCAGCCCAGGTAGCGATCGCGGGAGGGCGGGTCGGACATCCAGGAAGTGTCGGGCTGGGGCAGAGCGGCGGCCTCCCGGACGGTGAGCCAGCCCTGAGGGAGGGGCATCTGCTTGCGGCTGCCGCGCTGAGTGATCCAGGCCAACTGGTGAGCGCGCTCGCAGGCCTCGGCGAGCTGAAGAGTGACGCTAACGTCCTGCTGGCAGTAGTCGAGCACCTCGGTGTGCCGGCCAGCCGCCCACATGGCCGGGGCCTGGGCCCCTGAAACGCCGGCCTTCTTGCCGGCCAGACGCATTCCCTCGGCGGCCTTCTGGAGGCTGATGCGATGGCCCAACGCGCAGAGCGCATGGAAGAGCATATCGACGTGGCCGGCAGCCAGGTGGGCGCAGATCTGGGCTTGGCCGGATTCCTCGGCCAGAATGTCCAGATCGAACCCCAGGCCGTTCCAGGTGACCAGGGTGTAGCCCTGGGAGGTGAGGCGGCTGAGATCGGCGACGAGCTGGGCAGCCTCCTGGTTGGTCATGCGGGCGGAGGGATGGCCGGAAGCGTCCCGCCCATGCCAGACCAGGGGCTGCGGGAGGTCGCTCGCGGCGGCCGCGGCGCAGGCGATACCCAAGGGACGATGCGCCAGCAGGTCGTCCACCACCGCGGGAAGAAGCTTGGCGGTTTCGATGTCGAAAGCGAGAAAGCGTCGCATAGGTGCATTGTCGCGCGGATTGCCCGACGGCGGCGATTCGGCGAGCGCGCTGTTGGGAAGGGCGTTTTTCGCCGATGAGAACGATAGGAGAAGTCCGGCCGGGAGACCCTATGCCCGCAATCTGGCCAACTGTACTGGTGGTCGCCGTCCTTATCGCCGCCGCGTGGATGGCGATCGGGCTGCGGCTCCGGCTCGGGGAGGCCACGGCGCGGGAGGCGAAGCTGAGCCGGGCCAGGCAGCGGGCCGAGGATATGGCGAGCGAGCTGACGGCCGCCAACACAGTACTGGAGAAAACCACCGTCTGGGCCAACGAGATGGCGGCGCAGGCGGCCATGTCCAACGCGGCCAAGAGCGAATTCCTGGCCAGCATGAGCCACGAGATCCGCACGCCGATGAACGGCGTGCTGGGAATGCTGACGCTGCTGGAGCAGACGGAGCTGACGGTGGAGCAGAAGGACTATCTCGAGACCATCCGCTATTCGGGACAGAGCCTGCTGGACATCATCAATCAGATTCTGGACTTCTCGCGCATCGAATCGGGGAAGTTGGACCTGGAGCAGTTGGAATTCGATCCACGATATGAAGTGGAGCAGGCGGTGGAGCTGTTTGCGGAGCGGGCGGCGGCCAAAGAGATCGAATTGCTAACGACCATCTCGGAGAGCGTGCCAGCGCGGTTGCTCGCGGACCCGGGGCGGTTTCGCCAGATCCTCATCAACCTGCTGGGGAACGCCATGAAGTTCACCGAGAAAGGCCAGGTGAGCGTGGAGATGCAGGCGTCGGCGGAGGCGGACGGCATCGCGCTGCGCGTGCAGGTGGCCGACACGGGGATCGGGATGGCGCCCGATGTGGTGGGCAGGCTTTTCCGGCCGTTCTACCAGGGCGACGGGAGCACCCGGCGGAAGTTCGGCGGGACGGGGTTGGGCCTGGCGATTTCCAAGAAACTGGTGGAGGCGATGAAGGGGTCCATCGAGGTGAGCAGCGAGGTGAAGCGCGGAACGGAGTTCCGATTCACGCTGCGGGTGGGCGTCGCTTCGGCCGCTGTGGAAAAATCCGAGGCGTTGCGCGGCGCGCGGGTGCTGGTGGTGCACCGCCATGCGGGGTTGAGGAGGATGCTCTCGAGCCAAGCTAGCGGGTGGGGGATGGAGGCGGTAGAGGCTGAGACCGCGGACCAGGCGGTGGCGCAGCTCGCCTCCTGCCGCTTCGTGATCGCGGACGGGGCGGCGGCAGACCTGGAGCCATTGCGATGCGCCGTTGGCGCGGGCGGGAAGGCGGCGCTGCTGCTGCTGGTTCCGCACAGCGAGCGGCGGACGGCCCAGAGTCTGGGAGCGGAGGCGATGATCTCCAAGCCGGTACGCGGGACCCGGCTGCGGGAAGCCCTGCTCGGGCTGATGCGCCCGGCCGAGTCCCCGGCGGCATCTTTGGACAGTCTGGCGGGCGCTCTGGCGGAGGCGGAAGCAGTTTCCGCAGACACCGGGCAACACCGGATTCTGGTGGCGGAAGACAACCTGGTGAATCAGAAGGTAGCCCGGCGGCTGGTCGAGAAACTGGGCTATGCCGTGGATGTGGTTGAAGACGGCCAGAGAGCGTTGGCCGCCGCCATGTCGGGCAACTACGCGTTGATTCTGATGGATTGCCAGATGCCGGTGCTGGACGGGTTCAGGGCAACCAAGGCGATCCGACGCTTGGAAGGCGCCATTGGGCAGGTCCCGATAGTGGCCATGACCGCCCAGGCGATGAGAGGCGACCGAGAGAAGTGCATCCAGGCCGGGATGTCCGATTACCTCCCCAAGCCGGTGAATCTGGCCGAACTGAAAGCGGCGCTGGAGCGGTGGTGCGGACAGCGCCACCCGGCGCCGGCCCCAACTAAGGGCACGGAGTGGGAGACGGTTCAATAAGGCCGTATCCGCAGCGAGACCGCAGTTGATCTACCTGGTGCCGTTCTCCTACGCATTCTTCTTCAAGGGCTTCACGGGCCTGGCGGTGACCGTCGGATGCATCGTGACGCTGTTCGTGGCGATGCAGATGACGGGGCGGATCCGTTGGGCGGAGAAGTTCGGAGGGAAAAGCTAGCCCGCATTCAAGCCGAGTATAATGGCCAATATCGGACTCCGAAGGGGGCGCCGACGATGCAGTTTGCACGAGCGTTGGCCTTGTCGACCGTTTGGGCTGCGATTGTTCTTGGACAGCCTGCCCCGGAACCGTTCGTCGAGATCAACTTTCCCGGCGTGAATGCCAATCGATACATCAACTTGAGCGTGAACGATTTCGAGCGGCATCGGTTCGCCGTCGACGACCACGGCGCTTCCCGCGAGGTGGGCGGGGCTCTGCTGTCCAGAGTCTTGAGAACGGCGGGGTGGAGCATTATCGCGGAGGACCGGGAATCCCAGTACGTGGTGAGCGTGGAGGGCGATGGCGACGATGCGCATGCTTTCCCCTTTTCCGAAGTCATGTCGCGATCTTTGGAGAACCGTGCGTGGCTCATCAGCGAGCAGGGAGGCTGGCCGCTTTCGAGTAACGAAGGGCCTTGGGTGATGGTGGTCGGAGCCGGCGATGTGGTGACAGTGAAGATCGAGCACGTGCGGCGCATTCGAGTGACGAACGTGGCCACCCAGCAGCTCGTCGAGGACGCGGATTTCGGACGTCTCTCCGCGTATGAAGGCGAAGCGGGCGCGCGGATTTTGTGGAAGGAGTTTGTTCGGGTGGGAGGGATTCCGGCGTTGATCGTGACATGGTCCACGGGGGTCCGGCGAGGGAAGACGGCGGTGCTTTTGTCGGAGCGGGTGGCCCGATGGGACGAACGCCGCCTGCTCGATTTTCTGGCTGGCCCGGCGGCCCTGGGAATCGACAGGCAAGCGGCCGTCCAACGGGGTGGCGAGTTCACCCTAGTTCAGTTGCGATTTCCGTACTGAAGAACGAGTTGCGAATTATGCGATCTCAACACATCTACCTTCTCAGCATTACATTAGGAGCACTGCTTGCGGCGGCGGCCGCCAACGGAAGTGGTCCGCTGCCGTTTGTCAGTCCGATGTTCGGCGACAACATGGTTCTGCAGCGCGGAAAGGCGAATGCGATGTGGGGTTGGTCAGAACCGGGCGACCACATACAGATAAAGATCGGAGAGCAGACAGCATCTGCCATCGCCGGAGCCGACCGCCGCTGGCAGGTGAAGATTCAGCCTCCTCCCGCAGGCGGCCCTTACATCATCAAGATCACCGGCCGTGAGACTGTAGAACTACACAACGTCCTGGTCGGCGACGTCTGGCTGTGCGGCGGCCAGTCCAATATGCAACTCCCGCTCCGGTTCGCGCGAAACGGCGCGGAAGAAGTGAAGGCGGCCAACTACCCGGACATTCGGTTTTTCTCGGTGACGGGACATCCTGCCTACCGGCATAGCGACGTTATCGAAGGAACCTGGAAGGTTGTCTCTCCGGAGACCGCAGACTGGATCTCGGCGGTCGGGTATTACTTCGCTCGCAAGCTCCAGCACGAGATCCATGTTCCCATTGGCCTGGTCGTGGATGCGCTGGGCGGAACACCTGCGGAGGCCTGGACCAGCGCAGATACTCTTCGCCCTCTCCATGATTTCGATGTTCCGTTGGCCGAGGTCCAGAGACTGGCCGCAGAACGTGCGCCCGAATACGGCAACTATGTAATGCACTGGTATGACGAGTACGACATCGGGCTCAAAGGAAACTGGGCTGCTCCCGAACTGGACGACTCGACCTGGAAGTCCATCGATATTCCGGGCGGGTTCTCTGGATTGGGGGTGCCGGACACTCCAGCGGTGGCTTGGTTCAGAAAGGAGATTGTTCTACCGGACCCGCTACCGGAGGGGCGCGCCGTGTTGTTCCTCGGCTCAGTGGAGCGGATGGACACCGCGTACGTCAACGGGAAGTTCGTCGGCGCCAGCGCATGGGTGGAGAACCCGCGCGTCTATCCTCTCGGGGAAGGCCTGCTGAAGCCCGGACGAAACATCCTCGCGATTCGCGTGCTGAAGACAAAGCCGGACGGCGGGTTCCTCGGCAAACCCGAAGAACTGCACCTCATGCTGGGAGATAAGAGCAGCATTCCGCTGGCCGGCCAATGGAAAGGAAAGCTGAGTGTCGACGCTCGTCCGCCGCAGCTCTTGCCCATCGCCTACGAGAACTGGCCCGTCATGCCGACCGTTCTGTACGAAGGAATGCTGGTGCCCATTGCACCGCTCTCGATTACGGGCGCACTATGGTACCAGGGCGAACAAAACTCGGAAAGGGGCTATCAGTACCGCAGAATTCTTCCAATGATGATCGCGGATTGGCGCAGGCTCTTCGGACAGGGCGATTTCCCCTTCTATATTGTCAGCCTGCCGGCATTTAAGCCCCGCAGTGCGACGCCCGTGGACGACGCATGGGCCGAAACACGGGAATCACAAGCGCTCGCGGCTGCCAGTGCTCCCAATGCCTGCCTCGCAGTCACTATCGACACAGGCGATCCGGACAACATCCATTCCAAGGACAAACAGCCCGTGGGTGAGCGTCTGGCTCTATGCGCGTTGGCGAAATACTACAGCAAGAACGTGGTCTATTCGGGTCCAACTCTGGCGTCGGTCGAACGCCTTCCAAGCTCAATCCGCTTGCACTTCGCGAACGCCGCTGGTGGTCTCGTGGTGAAAGGAACGAAGCTGGAAGAGTTTGCCATTGCCGGAGAAGACCGGAAATGGTATTGGGCCGACGCACGCATCGAGGGAGACACCGTCGTCGTCTCATCCCCCTCGGTGCCGAATCCTAAAGAGGTCCGCTATGCCTGGCAGTCGAATCCGGCGGCGACACTGTTCAACGGAGCCGGATTACCAGCCGGTCCCTTCCGGACCGATACATGGCCCGGCATCACAGAGAGTCAGAGACCATACTGACAGCGTGGATAAGGTGAGAATGAACCGACTCCGGAAGTTCGCCCGAAGGCAGCTTGACATGCTGCTGGGGATTCCGGCCAAGCTGAACAGCATTCCGGAGGGAAGGCGAACACCATTCCGGGCCGAAGGTGAACANNTATACTGGTTCGAGAAGGCTCGCTTCAATCTCGCCAGCCAGTTTCTTTGAAGGAAGTACAAGTCCATGTTCCATTCGGTTCTGCGGCGACTTTCAATCCTTGCCATTGGTTTCTTTGTGGCTTCATCTGCCTTATCTCTTGCGGCTCAATCGCAACAGGCTCAAACCCGAACCATTGTCGCGAATCTCAAAGACTCGACGGGGGCGGTGGATCACTTCTTCGATTTATCGGTTGGGTCTGATTTTCCTGGCACGCTCNNGATTTTCCCGGAACGCTGATTCGCGATGACAGCCAGGCGCAGCTCAAGCTCGCTGCCGATGAACTCGGCTTTCGCTATATCCGTTTTCACGCGATCTTTCACGACGTGTTGGGAACAGTGCGAATCGAAGATGGCAAGACCGTCTACAACTGGTCGAAGATCGACCAGCTTTATGACAACTTGCTGGCCCGGCGCATCAGGCCGTTTGTCGAGCTCGGTTTCACACCGAAGGCGCTCGCCACGTCGCAGAACAGCGTCTTCTATTGGAACGGCAACACGTCGCACCCGAAACCGGAAGGTTGGCATGACCTTGTCGATGCTTTTATCCGGCACATCGAGGAGCGCTACGGAAGAGACGAAGTGCGCACGTGGTTTTTCGAAGTGTGGAACGAGCCCAACCTCTCTGGCTTCTGGGAGGGCGGCGATCAGAAAGCATACTTCGAGCTCTACGATCTGACTGCGAAGACGATCAAGTCCATTGACCCTGCGTTGCGGGTCGGAGGACCGAGCACTGCCGGAGCGGCGTGGGTTCCCGAGTTTCTCGCCCACGTCAAGCAGAGTGGCGCTGTTGTTGACTTCGTGACAACGCACACGTATGGCGTCGAGGGAGGATTCCTCGATGAAAACGGAGTGAGCGACACAAAACTNNACTGGGCTTCCGCTGTACTTTACCGAGTGGAGCACAAGTTACACGCCGCGCGACTCGGTGCACGATTCCTACATCAGCGCGCCCTACATCCTGACCAAGCTCAAAGCCAGTCAGGAGATGGTGCAGGGCATGAGCTACTGGACCTACACCGATCTGTTCGAAGAACCCGGACCTCCGACGGCGCCGTTTCAAGGAGGGTTCGGACTCCTGAACCCGCAAGGCATTCGCAAGCCGGCGTTCTTCGCTTACAAGTACCTTCACGCACTTCAGGGCGACAGCCTCAGGACGACCGATCCGCAGGCAATGCTGGCCACTCAGGGTGGAAACGTCACGGCGGTCATATGGGACTTGGAGCAGCCGGACCAGAAAGTGAGCAATCGATCCTTCTATACAAAGCCGATTCCCGCGAGTGCGGCGGCGCCCGTACAGTTGCGGGTAACGCATCTTGTGCCGAATGCTGCTTACCGCTTGGAAGTACATCGCGTCGGGTATCACGCCAACGATGCTTATTCTGCATACATCGAGATGGGCTCTCCCAAGGAATTGACCGCGGCGCAGATCGCGCATTTGAACGAGCTTACGCGCGATCTGCCTGAGACAGACAAGGTGGTGCGAAGCGGGCCCACGGGCACGGTCGAGTTCACCGTGCCGATGAACAGCAACGACGTTGTGCTCGTCAAGCTGAAACGCAGCCAGGGGGGCAACTGAAAGATCAAGAATCCGGCCTGTTGCTTACAAGAAAGTTTATGAGCAAAACCATCGGTCCAGCGAGCCACCGGAAGAGAGGTGGCATGTCAGTCAGGAAGTTCGCGCTACCTCTTGTCCTCATGGGCACATTGAGCACTGCGTCTGTGGCTCAGAACGCTCCTGCGCACCCAAACTGGCCTGGTCCTGGGCAGCTCTTTGTGGGGACTTGTTATCAGCCCATCGATCGCACACCTGAGCAGATTGGTCGCGACATTGCGATCATGAAGCGCGCAGGATTCAACGTCGTGCGCATGGGGGACCTGTCGTGGGACTCGTTTGAACCCTCGCCAGGCAAATTTGAATTCGAGTGGTTCGACAAGGTGATGGACAGGATGCAGGCCAACGGGATTAAGGTAATCCTGGATATTCCGGGGTTGCCGGCGCCCATCTGGCTGCATCGTGGGTACCCGGGCGTTGATATCGTCAGCCAGAATGGCGCACGCCTTCCACCCGCGGAACGCTATATGGACAACATTGGCGATCCGGACTACGTGCGCGAAGTGGGAATCT
>PMEV01000219.1 GCA_003154855.1 Bryobacterales bacterium | reverse complement strand
GGCATGGAGCGCAACGGCATCCGCGGCGCGGCGCAGGATACCATCGTGCAGTCCATCGCCTCCTTCGCGCTGTACGGTTTTCCCGAATCGCACGCCGCCAGTTTCGCGCTGCTGGCTTACGCCAGCGCCTACCTGAAGTGCCACTACCTGGCCGCCTTCACCGCCGCGCTGCTGAACAACCAGCCCATGGGGTTCTACCATCCCTCGACACTCGTCAAGGACGCGCAACGGCACGGCCTGCGCGTGCTGCCGGTGGATGTGACGCGCTCCCAGTGGCTGTGCACCATCGAGAACGAGTGTCTCCGCCTGGGGCTGAACTATGTGCGCGGCCTGCGGCGGGAGGCGGGCGAGGCGCTGCTGAGCCAAAGGCGCGCGCGCCCGTTCGCATCCATCGACGATCTGGCCAGGCGGACGCCCGAGCTGCGCAAAGACGAGATGGCCACGCTGGCCCAGGTGGGGGCGTTGAATACGCTGGAGGCCTCCGACCGCCGCGGCGCGCTGTGGGCTTCCAGCCGGGCCATTCGTCCCGCGGGACCGCTGCTCCAAGAGATCGAAATCGGCGCAGAGCAGTCGCCCCTTGCGCGCATGGACCCTTTCGAGCGCCTCGACGCGGATTACCGCGGCACCGGCGTCACCGTCGGCCGCCATCCGCTAGCCTGGCGCCGCGAAGAGCTGCGCGCGCGCGGCGTCACCCCGGCCGCCGGCCTCGCCCGCATACGCAACGGCCGGCCCGTGCGCGTAGCCGGCTGCGTGATCGTGCGCCAGCGCCCGGGCACCGCGCACGGTTTTGTGTTCCTCAGCCTCGAAGACGAGACCGGCATCTCCAACATCGTCGTCACCCCCGACGTCTTCGAAGCCCATCGCAGTGTGCTCGTAAACGCGCCGCTCCTGCTAGTCGAAGGCGCCCTCCAAAAGCAGGACGGCGCCGTCTCGATAAAAGCCGCCCGCCTCGAGCCCCTGCCGCCCCTCTCCGCCGCAACCCCGTCCCACGATTTTCATTGAGCGGGTTCGCGAGGGCGGATTGCCGCCGAACACGCGATCACTTCGGATGCGGTTTGATTTCGTGAAGGAGGTATTCGCCAGGCCGGATCTGGAAATAGAAGCGCCAATCCCGGTTGACGCGGGCTTGCCAAATGTCGCGAGCCTCGTCGTACTTCTTGGCGTGAAGCGAGGGGTGCCCAAGATTCTGGACCAGGAAGCGGGTCTGCTTATCAAAGCGTATGCGCACTGCGTCGGGCGCCGCGGCGTACTGCCTGAGGAAATGCGCCGAATAGCGGAGTTGCATCACGCGCCGGGCCGTTTCGGTTTCCTGGAGCGGACCTTCCGGGCTTCCCGGTGGAGCGAGGCCAGCAACTCCTCGGGGGTCTCAAAAGGGCCATAGGCACGGCCCCGCTTGAAGTCCTCGAGGCTCTCGGCGATCCCGCGATCCACCAATGTCTTGGGCGCGAAAGTGATCTTGCCGCGTTCCACCCGCGCCTCCAGAAGGTCGCCCACGCTGACCCCGATCTTGTCGCGAACGCTGCGCGGGATCACGACCTGGAACTTGTTCTTAACAGTGACAACCGGCATGATGGAATGTTCGACAGTTCAACTGTCCAACCTGTCTCCAGAATACCACGAATCCCATCCGACGCTGAACACCATCGTCACCCCCGACATCTTCGAAGCCCACCGCCGCGTGCTGGTCAATGCCGCGCTCCAAAAGCAAGACGGCGCAGTCTCGGCAAAAACCGCCCGCATCGAGCCCTTGCCGCCCCTCACCGCCGCCACGCCCTCGCACGATTTTCACTGAATCGAGCGTGCACTCATCGGCGTTAATCCGCGTTTATCGGCGGCGAGTATCGGATCTGTTACTCCCCCAGAATCCCTAATCTCCCACGCCCAAGTCATGCTTTACCTCGCTCCAGGGGCGCGTCTTCCCTTCCCTCACCTGCTTGAGGCCATGCCGTAGCTTTTTCGCTTCCGAGGCACCCAGCGTATCGTCCGCGTCGACGAGCTTCTTGGGTTTCATCGAGATGCGCCCGCGGCGCAGGCCCACGGATTGGCACGGCCCTTTCGGCGCCCGCAGCCAAATCGATCGAACTTCCCGCGCCCATCTCTCGTTGTTCTACTATTGGAAAAAGGGACAACCATGAAAACTCTCGTAAGACTCCTCCTGCCGCTGGGCCTTCTCGCGCCCGCCCTGTTGGCGCAGCAACCCCCCATCATCGACCGGGAACTGCTTTTCGGCGATCCCGAAATCTCGGGCGCGCAGATCTCGCCCGACGGCGCCTACATCGCGTTCATGAAGCCCTGGAACAAGACGCGCAACATCTGGGTGAAGCGCACCCAGGAGCCCTTCGCGGCCGCCAAGCTGGTGACCGCCGACACCAAGCGGCCCATCCCCGGCTACATGTGGAGCCGCGACGGGAAGTACATTCTGTTCGTGCAGGACAAAGCCGGCGACGAGAACTACAATGTCTACGCGGTGAATCCGGCGGACACTCCGGCGGCGGGCTCCGAGGCGCCGCCCGCGCGCAACCTGACCGACGCCAAAGGCGTGCGCGCGGCGATCTACGAGGTGCCCAAGACCGAGCCGGACGCGATCTACGTCGGCCTCAACGATCGCGACAAAGCCTGGCACGACCTCTATAAGGTGAAGATCTCCACCGGCGAGCGAACGCTACTGCGCAAGAACACCGACCGCATCACCGGCTGGGTCTTCGACCTGAAGGACCAGTTGCGGCTGGCCACCCGCTCGGCCGACAACGGCGACACCGAGTTCCTGCGCGTGGACGCAGACGGGTTCAAGAAGATTTACTCTTGCAGCGTCTTCGAGACCTGCAGTCCGGTGCGGTTTCACAAGGACAACCAGCGCCTCTACATCGACACCAATAAGGGCGCGGCGGACTTGGCCCGCCTGGCGGTACTCGATTTGCAATCCGGGCAGGACGAGCTGGTTGAATCCGACCCCTTGAACCGCGTGGATTTCGGCGCGGCGCAGATCTCGGAGGTCACGGACCAGATCACGGCCACGTTCTACCAGGACGAGAAGCAGCGGATCTATTGGAAGGACAAATCCTTCGAGGCGGACTACAAGCTCATCCAGAAGAAGTTGCCGGGCAAGGAAGTGCGCCCCACTTCGCACACCAAAGACGAGCGGCTCTGGCTGGTCTCCGGCTCGAGCGACACCGAGCCCGGCGAAACCTATCTGTTCGACCGCAAAACTAAGAAGCTGACCTTCCAGTATCGTATCCGCGAGAAGCTGCCCCGCGAGTACCTGGCGGCCACGACGGCGGTGCGCTACAACTCGTCGGACGGACTCGAAATCCCGGCCTATCTCACGCTGCCCAAGGGCCTGCCGGCAAACAACCTGCCCGCCATTGTCCTGCCGCACGGCGGTCCCTGGGGCCGCGACCAGTGGGGCTACAGTTCCTGGACGCAGTTTCTGGCCAACCGCGGATACGCCGTGCTGCAGATGAACTTCCGCGGGTCCACCGGCTACGGCAAGAAGTTTCTGGACGCCGGCAACCGGCAGTGGGGCGATAAGATGCAGGACGACCTCACCTGGGGCGCCAAATACTTGGTGGCCCACGGGATCGCGGACCCCAAGCGGGTCGGCATCATGGGCGGCTCCTATGGCGGGTACGCGACGCTGGCCGGAGTGGCCTTCACGCCGGATGTGTACGCGGGCGCGGTCTCCATCGTGGGGCCCTCCAATCTGATCACGCTTCTCGATTCGATCCCGCCCTACTGGGAGCCCATCCGCGAGCTGTTCTACAAGCGCATGGGCGACCCGCGAACGCCCGAGGGCAAAGCCCAACTCGAGAGGCAGTCGCCGCTCAACTCGGCGGCCAAGATCAAGACGCCGTTGATGGTGGTGCAGGGCGCCAACGATCCGCGAGTGAACAAGGCGGAGTCGGACCAGATCGTGATCGCACTGCGCGACCGCGGCTTCCCGGTCGAATACCTGGTGGCGCCCGACGAGGGCCACGGCTTCGCGCGTCCGGTGAACAACATGGCCATGTTCGCCGCGGCGGAGAAGTTCATGGCCAAGTTCCTGGGCGGCCGCTATCAGGAAGGCGGGACCGAAGAAGTGGTGGCGCGCCTGAAGGAAATCACGGTCGATCCCAAGACCGTGGTGCTGGCCAAGAAGGTGGACGCCGCGGCGGTGGGCGTGCCGGCGCTCGCGTTTCCGTTGCAGCCGGGCGCTTACCAATACAAGGCCAACCTCCAGATGGGCGAACAGAAGATGGCGCTGAACTACTCCACTACCATCCGGGAAGAGGACGGCGCCTGGAAGGCTACCGACACCGTGACCACTCCTATGGGGGAGATGGTGGATTCCGCAACGCTCGACAAGAAGACGCTGGCCTTGCTGACGCGGACGGCAAGGCAGGGGCCGGTGAGTGTCGATCTCGCTTTCCAGGACAACAAGGCTACGGGGAACAGGAGCATGAGCGGCCAGGACCATGCCATCTCCCTCGACCTGGGTGGCCCGCTCTTCGCCGATGCCGCCGGCGCGCCCCAGGTGATCGCCTGCCTGCCGCTCGCCGAGGGCTACTCGACCACCTTCCGGAACCTGGATGTCATGAAGGAGAAGGTGAAGCTGATGCAGTTGAAGGTGGCCGGCGCGGAAAGCGTGACGGTGCCGGCGGGGACCTTCGACACCTTCAAAGTCGAGATTACCCCGGCCGACGGCGGCGCCGGCAAGGTCACCGCCTGGATCGCGAAGGAGTCCCGCAAGGCAGTCAAAGTCTCGGCCGTGATGCCCGAGATGGGCGGAGCAACGCTGACCGCGGAGTTGCAGTAGGTAGCGCCGACGGTCTTGCCGCCGGTGTAGGTAGCGCCGGCGGTCTCGCCGCCGGTGTAGGCAGCGCCGGTGTAGGCAGCGCCGGCGGTGTCGGTAGCGCCGGCGGTCTCGCCGCCGGTGTAGGTAGCGCCGGTGTCGGTAGCGCCGGCGGTCTCGCCGCCGGTGTTACGCCGGGTGGTCTTTCACGTCCGGGCCGAAGCGGGTGAGCCCGGCGGAGAGGGCGAGCTGCGTGAGGCCGGCGATGTTGTTCACGCCGATCTTCTTCATCATGGTCTTGCGGTAGCTGCGCACCGTCTGCAAGCCTAGGTCCAGCATGACGGCGATCTCCTTGCTGGTCTTGCCTTCGGCCACCAGCCGCAGCACCTGCAACTCACGGGGCGAGAGCGTGTCCAGCACCGGAGGCAGGGCCTTGGACTCCAGGTCGCCGCGCTGTATGCGCGTTTGCACCCGGTCGGCCACCTCGGCGCAAAGATAGAATCCACCTTTGGCGACCGTGCGCAGGGCATCCAGAAGGTCGTCCGAGGAAGCGCTCTTGAGTACGAACGCGCGGGCGCCCGAGCGGATGGCCCCCACCACCGAACTCTCGTCGTCGTACATCGAGAGGATGATCACCTTGCAGTCGGGGCAGTGCCGCATGATCTCGATGGTGGCCTCGATGCCGTTCAGGCCTGGCAGCCCGATGTCCATCAGCACCAGGTCCGGACGGACCCGTTTGCAGAACTGCACCGCCTCGGCGCCGTTCTCGGCTTCGCCCACCACCTTGAATTCGTCGCGTCTTTCGAGGATCGACTTGATACCATCGCGAAAGATCTTATGGTCGTCCACGAGCAAAATCTGATATGCCATAGCCGCCTCGCACCGATGCATCCCTAGCGGGTCACTTCGCCGCCCGGTAAATCGCTCTCACAATTGTACCCTTTTCGGGCCCGCTCGCAACGGAGAACTTGAGCCCCGCCTGGGCCGCCTGATAGCTCATCAGATGCAGCCCCAACCCGCCCGTCCCGTGTACCGGGGCGAACCCCTTGCCGTTATCCCGGACTTCGAGCACCACCGCCCCCTTGGCGGGCTTCACCAGGATCTCGATCTGGGTGGCGCCGGAGTACTGGACGGCGTTGTCGAGCGCCTGCTCGGCGATCTTGAAGAGCGCCGTGGCGGCCTCCAGCGGCACGCGCACCGAGGAATCGAAGAGCAGGCGGAGGCCTCCGGAAAAGGTCTTCCGGAAGCGGCCCACCAGCCGGTCCAGGGCGAAGGGCAGCCCGGTGCGCGCCACGATCGAGGGATTCAACTCATAGCTCAGATCGCGCACCTGGGTCACCGCCGTTTCGATGACCTTCTGGATGTCGGCGATGCGCGGGGAAACATCCTCGACGTTCTCCCGGATGTCCATGCGGAGCAGGTCGAGTTGCAGCCCGATGGCGCTCAGGATCTGCCCCACCTCGTCGTGCAGTAGGCGGGAGACCCGGGCGCCTTCCTGCTCCCGCGCGTTCATCACGCTGACCAGCAGGTGGATCAGCTCGCGTTCCTCATCGGTAGCGAAGGGCACGACCCGACTCCCGACCACTGCCTTGGGCCGGCGCCCTAGGCTTTGCGTTCCAAAACCCGGCGGGCAGCCGCAACCAGGTTGGCGGCCCGCATTCCGTACTTGTCGAGCAGGCCGTCTGGCGTGCCCGATTCCGCGTAAGTAGTAAGCCCGACGAACTCGATGGGGCAGGGGCAGGTCTCGGCAACCGCCTGGGCCACTCTCACACCCAGTCCGCAATCCACCAGGTGCTCTTCGGCGACCACCAGGGCGCCGGTTTCCAAAGCGGCGCGGCGGATGGCTTCGCGGTCCAGCGGCTTGATGGTGTGAATATCGATCACCCGGGCCGAAACACCGGCGGCCGCCAGCGTCTCGCTAGCCCGGATGGCCTCGGCCACCAGCAGGCCGGTAGCGATCAGCGTGACATCCCGGCCATCGATCAACTGAATCGCCCGGCCGATTTCAAACTCCTGGCCCGGGCCGTAGATGATGGGCACTTTAGGCCTTCCCGTGCGCAGGAAAACCGGCCCCACATGCGCGGCGGCGGCGCGCATCAGGGCATGCGTGGCCACCTCGTCGGCGGGCGAAAGCACCACAAAACCGGGCAGCGAGCAAGCCAGGCCAATGTCCTCGATGCTCATCTGCGACGGCCCGTCCTCGCCGATCGAGATGCCGCTGTGCGTGCCCACGATCTTGACGTTGGTGTTNNGGGATCTTGCCGCCCATCGCCAGGCCGGCCGCCACGCCCACCATATTGGCCTCGGCGATCCCGCAGGAGACGAACCGGTCGGGGAACTCCTTGGCGAATAGCGAAGTGTAGGTGGATTTCGAGAGATCGGCATCCACCGCCCAGATATTGGGGTTTTCCCGGCCCAGTTCCACCAGTTCCTTGCCAAACGCTTCCCGCGTGGCCATCCCCATTTTCAACTCGAATTTCGGTTCCATCACGCGAGCTCCTTCAACGCCTGCTCCACCTCGGCCTTGGTCGGCGCCACGCCGTGGAACTTGGGGTTGTTCTCCATGAAGGAGACGCCTTTGCCTTTCACGGTGTGGGCGATCAGCGCGCTGGGCTGGCCTTTGACCGAAGCCGCCTCGGCGAAGGCCGCCTGAAGCGCCGGGATGCTGTGCCCATCCAGCTCGATGGTGTGCCAGCCGAAGGCCTTCCACTTGGCCACCAGCGGCTCCACTTCCATGATGTCCTTCACGAAGCCGTCCAGTTGGATGCGATTGTAATCCACGATGGCGACCACGTTGTCGAGCTTGTGGAACGCGCCGAACATGGCGGCTTCCCAGACTTGCCCTTCCTGAATTTCGCCGTCGCCGAGCATCACATAGGTGCGCACCGGGCGCTTGTCCCAGCGCGACGCCATGCCCAGCCCGACGGCCAGCGACAGGCCCTCGCCGAGCGAGCCGGTCGAGGCCTCGAGCGCGGGCAGGAACCGCCTGTCCGGATGGCCCTGGTAGATGGACCCGAGCTGGCGCAGCGTGTTGAGCGCATCGATCGGGCAGTAGCCGCACTCCGCCATCACGGAGTACAGCACCGGGGCGGCGTGGCCTTTCGATAGGATGAAGCGGTCGCGATCGGGCCACTCCGGGTTGTCCGGATCGTGCCGCAGCACGTCCCAGTACAGCGTGACCAGGGTTTCCACGGCGGAAAGCGATCCGCCCGGGTGGCCGGACTTGGCCTCCCCAATCATCACCACGATATGCCGGCGGATGATTTTCGAGATTTCCCGAAGTTCTGCAATGTTGTGCGTTTGCTTCATCGGCTCCAAAACTCCAAAGAATCTAGCATAGCAACTTGACCTTTACCCCGCACAAAGTGTAGATTTCAGTCATGCCCGATGAAATCAAGCAAGTCAGTTTCTGGATTGGAACCATGCCCCACAAGATTGGGGAGGGGGCCGCGCTGCTGAACGCGGTGAAGGACGCCGGAGTGAACCTGGTAGGGTTCCTGGGATACCCGAAGAGCGCCCGCATCGCCGAGATCGTACTGGTAGTGGACGGGAAAGCGCCGAAGCTGGTGGCTGCCGCAAAGAAAGCCGGGTTCAAGCTCGGCAAAGCGCAGAAGGGGCTCCTGGTGTGCGGGGAGGACCGGCTGGGCGCAGTGGCCGAAAAGGCGGCCGCACTGGCCGCCGCAGGGATCAACATCGTTTCGATCCACGCGCTGGCCGCGACCGGATGCTGCTTCAACGCGCTGATCGTGGTGGCGGCGGCGGATTTCCGCAAGGCCGCCAAGGCGCTCGCGAAGTAGACCCCGATTCTCATCATTCTCCGCGCACGATAGGCATGCGCCACCCGGTCCCAAAGGCTCGGGAGGTCACTTTCAACCCCGGCGCCGCCTGCTTGCGCTTGAACTCCGCGTTCCTGACCAGCCACAGGACGCGGCGCACCGTGGCGGGGTCGTAACCCGCGGCGACAATCTCCTCCGCCGACTGGCACTGCTCGACGTGTCTCTCCAGAATCTCGTCCAGCACGTCGTAGGGCGGGAGGCTATCCTGGTCGGTCTGTCCGGGCTTCAGTTCGGCCGAGGGCGCTTTGGAGAGGATCGCCTCCGGGATGTCGGGATGGCGCTGGTTTCTCCACCGCGCCACGCGGTACACCATGGTCTTGGGAAGATCCGCGATCACGGCCAGGCCGCCATTCATGTCGCCGTACAGCGTGCAGTAGCCGACCGACAGCTCGCTCTTGTTGCCGGTCGAGAGCAGCAGGCTTCCGTACTTGTTGGATAGCGCCATCAGAAGATTGCCGCGGATGCGCGATTGCAGGTTCTCCTCGGTCACATCGGCGGCCCGCCCCCGGAAAGCCTCTTCCAGCGTCTGGCCGTAAGCCTGCATCAGGCCGGAGATGGGCAGCGCGAGCGTGCGCAGGCCCAGATTCTTAGCCAGCTCGAGGGAATCGTCGACGCTGCCCTGGCTGGAATAGGGGGACGGCATCAGCACGCACAGCACTTGCTCTTTGCCGACCGCATCCGCGGCGATGGCCGCGGTGAGCGCCGAATCGATGCCTCCCGAAAGGCCCAGCAGAACACTCGAGAAGCGGGTTTTCCGGGCATAATCGCGGACCCCCAGCACCAGCGCCCGCCAGATCTCGGATTCCGTAGCGAAATCGTCTTCCGCGACCGTGCCCGCGGCGGAGGGCAGGTCGACCAACAGCACGTCCTCCTCGAAACTGCGGGCCCGGGCCATCAGGCGCCCCTGGGCGTCGAAGGCGCAACTGCGGCCATCGAAGACCAGGTCGTCGTTGCCGCCCACCTGGTTNNCCGGAGCGCCTGCTTGCCGGCGACAAATGGCGAAGCGGAGAGATTCAGAATGGCTTGCGCGCCCGCGCCGGCCAGTACTTCGATGGGGTCGCTATGATAGCGGCGCCGCAGCCAGAAATCCCGGTCGTTCCACACGTCTTCGCAAATACTGATGCCCAGACGCCAGCCGTTCAGCTCCAGAATCTGCGCGCCGTGCGCCGGTTCGAAATAGCGGTCTTCGTCGAAAACGTCGTAGGTGGGAAGCAGGGTTTTGTGGAAGGCCTGGCCCACCGCGCCGTCTT
>PMEV01000292.1 GCA_003154855.1 Bryobacterales bacterium | reverse complement strand
TGAGCACCACCCCGGTGTGGTGACGCCTTATCAGGCCGTGCGAGCTGAACTGGATCCCTTATGGCAGGATGGCACCGCCGAAGAGGAGCAGGGCGCCAGCGGGTCGCCGCTGCGGGTCAGACTCCGCCGGGAGAGTCCGCAACTCCACTTCCTCGACCTCACACTCTCCGCCGCGGCGGGCGATAGCTGCACGTTGCGGAACCTGGTTGCCGAGTGGGCGTACTGCTATGATCGCGGCGGCAGCACGGGTCTCCAACCGGAAGCGCCGCATCAGTACGCGGATTTCGCCGAGTGGCAACGCGGCGTTCTCGAGACCGAAAGCGATGGCGCCGCTTACTGGCGCAGCGGGAGCTTCGACACTCCCCCTCCCACCCTGCCACTGGAACGGCGGGGCTCGGCGGCCCTGATACCGCCGCAAGAGCTGGAAATACGGATTGGCGGCCTGGCGCTTGCCCAGCCGGTGCGGGAGTTCCTGTTCGCCTGCTGGCTCGGGTTGCTCTCGCGGCTTGCGGACTCACCGGATATCGCCGCGGTCTGGATCGGTTCGGGCCGCAGCCGCCCGGAGTTCGGCCCGGCCCTCGGCTTGTATGCGCGTCCGCTTCCGATCCAGCTTCGGTTCGAACCAGGCGCGCGCTTTTCGGACACCTTGTCCGGCCTGCGGGAAAAGCTCGCCGAAGTGGAGCGCTGGCAAGACCACTTTGAGCCGGCCGCCGCCTTCCCGCCGGCAGCAAGCGCGGCGGCGCTGCCCGTTGGCTTCGAATTCCTCGAGCCGCCTCCGGCGTGCACTGCCGCNNGGCGCGTCCTTTCGCATCGTGCGGCAATCCAGCCCGGTCTACCCGTTCAAGATCAAGCTAGTCTGCCAGGCGGAAGCGGGCCCAGAGACGCTGTGCCGCTTCGAGTACAACCCGGAGTTGTTGTCGCAACACGAGGTCCGCAGGACGGCGGAGTATTTCCGGCGCGTCGTCCAACAGGCGGCTGCCGACCCATCGGCTGCCTGGCAGGATTTCGAACTGCTGAGCGAAGGCGAGCGCAGGGAGATTCTCGACGGCTTCAACGAGACTGGCAGCGATTTTTCCCTCGAAGTCTGCTTCCCACAGTTGTTCGAGGCGCAAGTCGAGCGTACCCCGGACCGCTGCGCGTTGGTCTTTGGTTCCGAGGCGTTGAGCTATCGGCAGTTGAACGCCAGGGCAAACCGCCTGGCGCACTGCCTGCGCGAGCGCGGCGCGGCCCCCGGCGTCCGTGTAGGGCTGTTCCTGGAGCGCTCGGCGGATGCCATCGTCGCGCTCCTGGGCATTCTGAAGGCAGGCGCGGCCTATGTGCCGCTGCACCCGCACCTCCCGGAGGCGCGCCTGGCGCATCAGCTCACCGAGACCCAGACACGGATTCTGGTCGGCCAGCAGTCCCTGCTCCCTCGATTGCCCGGCTTCGACGGGCAGGTCCTCTGCATGGACTGCGACCAGCCGGCCTGGGCATCGCAGCCGGAGACAAACCCGCCGGCTGCGGCGACGGCGGCCGACCCGATCTACGTCATCTACACCTCCGGATCGACGGGCGCGCCGAAGGGTGTGGCCACCATCCATCGAAACGTCGCCAACTACACCCAATCGATTTGCCGCATCCTCGATGTGGCGAATCCGGCCTGCGCGGGCGGCATGACCTTCGCCGACGTCTCCACGCTGGCGGCCGACCTCGGAAACACCCCCATCTACGCCGCGCTGGCTTCGGGCGGCTGTCTCCACATGATTCCGGACGATGTGCTGCTGGACGGCCAGCTCTACGGCGAATACGCGCAGCGCGTGCCCATCGACGTGCTCAAGATTGCTCCTTCCCACTTGCGCGCGTTGCTGGCTTCGGGCGAACCCGCGCGCGTATTGCCGCGCCGGCACTTGGTGGTGGGGGGAGAACGGCTGAGCTGGGATCTCGTCCGGCAAGTGCGCCAGGCGGGCGCGTGCGCGATTCTCAACCATTACGCGCCCACCGAGGTGACCATCGGTTGCCTCACCTGCCAGCTCGAAACCAACCCCTGGCTCGAGGCCTTCGCCGAGGTGGCGCCGCTGGGACGGCCGATTGCGAACACCACCGTCTACATTCTCGATCGCCATCTCAAGCCGGTGCCCGTCGGGGCGCCCGGCGAGGTGTTCCTCGGCGGAGCGGGAGTCTCGGACGGCTATGTCAACCGCCCCGACCTGACCGCCGCGCGTTTCCTCGTCGATCCGATTCACCCGGCCTCCGGCAGACGCTTCTACCGGAGCGGCGACCGGGCGCGCTTCCTGCCCGGCGGCTTCGTCGAGTTTCTGGGGCGCGAGGACGATCAGGTCAAAATCCGCGGCTTCCGTGTGGAGCTCGGCGAAATCGAGGCCGTCCTCTCGCGTCACCCCAGTGTGCGGGGCGCCGTGGTCGTGCTCAAGGAAGAACCTGGCGGCGAACAGCAGTTGGCGGCTCACCTGGTTGTGTCCGGCCAGCCGTCCGCACGCGAACTGCGCGAGTACCTGCGCCAGCACTTGCCCGACTACATGGTGCCCGCCACCTTCCGCTTTCTCGACAAGTTCCCGCTCAACGCCAACGGCAAGATCGACCGGCGTGGTCTGGCGGCACTGGCCGGGCCGGCGGTCGCGCCGGAAGCGGCGCCGGCGGTTTCCAATCCGATGGTCGGAAAACTGATCGGCATCTGGAAGGAAGTCCTGGGATGCGACAGCCTGGGGCCCGACGACAATTTCTTCGAGATGGGCGGCCATTCCCTTTTGGCCACGCTCATCGTTTCCCGTGTCCGCGAAGCATTTCAGGTCCAGGTGCCGCTGCGAGCGATTTTCGAATCTCCCACCGTGGCCGGCCTGGCCGAAATCGTCGCCAGGATTCAGCTCGAAGTTCAGGAGGACGAGATCGCCCGAATTTTGGGTGAAATCGAAGGCTTGACCGACGAGGAGGCGCGGCAGTTGCTGCAAGGCGAGTAACGGGCCCCTTCCACGATGAGCGATTTGCAACAGCGGCTCGCCAGACTCTCCCCGGAGAAGAGAGCTCTGCTCGAAAAACGGGTGGGAGCCCTCCCTCGGGGCGCCGTCATTCCGAGGCGCCAGTCCTCCGCAGACTGCCCGCTATCGGCCTCGCAGTGGAGGTTGTGGTTCCTCGATCAACTCGAGCCGGGCAACCCGGCTTACAACGTGTATCGGGCCGTGCGTATCCTCGGCCCGCTGGATGTGGCTGCCCTGCGGCGGAGCCTGTGCGAACTGGTCCGGCGTCACGAAGTGCTGCGCACCACCTACCCGCTCGCCGGCGGGCGCCCGGTGCAGAGGGTTGGCGCTGTCGCGGATGTCGACCTGCCAATCGGCGATCTTTCGGCTCTGCCGGCCGCCCAAGGGCGCGAGCGGGCGCTGGAGCTTGCGGTCGCGCAGGCTAGGGCGCCGTTCCACCTGGCCGAGGACCTGTTGCTGCGCACCAGTCTCAGCCGGCTTTCCGCCCAGGAGCACATCCTCGCGCTGACCACCCACCACATCGCCGTCGACGGCTGGTCCGTCGGCATCCTGTTTCGCGAGCTGGTGGCCCTCTACGAGGCTTTCCGCTCGGGCGCCGATTCTCCGTTGCCCGAACCGCCCATCCAGTTCGCCGACTACGCGCTTTGGCAAGAAGGAGTGCTCACTCCCGCATACCTTGCCCGGCTGATCGAGTATTGGCGGCAGAAGCTCGAGGGCATGCCCGCGGCGCTCGACTTGCCCACGGACAAGCCCCGGCCCGCGGTGTGGGGCTCGCGCGGCGCGCGGTGTTTTCTCCATATACCCGGAGACCCGGTCGCGGCGCTGGCGGCGCTCGCGCAGCGCGAAAACGCTACGCTTTTCATGGCCCTGCTGGCCGCTTTCAAAATGTTGCTGGCCGCCTATACCGGCCAGGGGGATATCGCGGTCGGATCGCCGCTGGCCTGCCGCGAACTGCCCGATCTGGAAGGTCTGATCGGCTGCTTCAGCAACACGCTGGCGCTTCGCACCGTGCTGGGGAGCGATCCCAGTTTCCGCGAGGCGCTGGGCAGCGTGCGCGCCACGGTCTTGGAAGGATTGGCGCACGAGCTGATGCCGTTCGACAAGCTAGTTCAGGCGTTGAACCCCCCGCGCGATCCCAGCCGCCTCCCCTTGGTTCAGGTCAATTTCCGGCTCCTGACCGCTCCCCTGCCCCCCGCATCGGGCGGCGGCCTCGCCTGGGAGTTCCTCGAACTCGACAACCAGCGCTGCAAGTTCGACCTGGCGATCGAGCTTCTGGAGCGGCCGGACGGCCTCAGCGGCTATCTCGAATACAGCACCAGCCTGTTCCACGCGGAGACCATGCCGCTCATCGCCGCCGATTACGAGGATGTGCTCCGCGCGGTCGCCGCCAGCCCCGGCATGCCTTTTAGCGCGCTCGGCCTGGAACTTCGGCTGAACCGCAGACAGCCTGGCTCACCGCTCCGGCAGGTGCGGCGCAAGCCCCTGTGGTTCGATCCCGCGCCTCGCGTTGCCGATCCGGCACGACAGCGCCCTCCCTACGAACTCCGGCCGGCGACGATCAAGGACTCGGCGTTTCTCTACGATCTGCGCGCGCTGACGTTCAAGCCATACGTTACCCAGATGGCGGGCTGGACTCCCGAACGGGAGCAAGCGTTCTACATGGACTTTGAGCCCACCCATCATCATCTGATCCTGCTGGACGGAAAGCCGGTGGGCGCGGTGGGGTTCGTCTGGAGGCCCGGCGATCTGCACTTCCTGAACTTGCACCTGCTCCCCGAGGCTCAAGGCCGCGGGCTGGGCAGAACCGTCGTCAACCAACTGGTTCAGATGGCCCATGCCCGCGGACTGCCGCTCCGTGGCAAGATCCTCAAGATCAACAACATCGTTCAGAAGACGCTTAGGAAAACTCCCTGTTGGATCTCGGAGGAGGACGCAGACCGGTATTTCTTCGTGGCGTATCCGCCGCCCGCGAGCAACTGGGTCGCGCCGGCCAGGTCGCGTCCATCGGCCAGCCTGCGGCTGCTCTGCCTGCCCTACGCTGGAGGAGACGCCTCGATCTTCTCCGCCTGGCCCGACGGCCTTCCCGCCAGCGTCGAAGTTTGTCCCATCCTGCTTCCCGGCCGCGCCGCCAGATTCGCCGAGCCGCTGGTCGGTAATATGGCGCTTCTGGTCGAGGCGATCCTCCAGTCGTTGACCGATTGGACGGACCGTCCCTTCGCGTTGTTCGGCCACAGCACCGGCGCGCTGGTGGCATTCGAATTAGCTCGCCGCCTCGAACGGGAGGGCCGTGTTCCAGCGCACCTTTTCGTATCGGGATGCGGCGCTCCGCATCTCCCACCGGGCCGCCTGCGCCAGATCCACGATCTGCCCGACGGGGAGTTCCTGGATCAGTTGCGCGCGCTGGGAGGGATGCCCGACGCCCTGCTGGCCAATTCCGAGCTGCGAAGCCTCGTCTTGCCGATTCTGCGTGCCGATTTCAAGCTGACCGAGACCTACCGGTACGCGGCCGGCGTCCCTCTCAGGTGCCCTGTCACGGCCTTCACGGGCCGGCGGGACAGGTTTGTCGGCCCGCAGAGCGCGGAGGCCTGGCGCGGCCAGACTCGGGGCGCGTTCGCTCTTTATACCCTGCCTTCCGATCACCTGTTCCCGATCTCGGATCGCCAGTTACTATTGCAGATACTCAGTTCGAAGCTCGCGGAAGAAGTTGGTAAAGACATCTCGACCGTAGGGGTAAGTTGCTGTGGGGCATCATCGTAAACAGTGCATCAGTTTTCTCGTTTCCAGTGAATGCGACTTGAATTGCGTTTACTGCTATATGCCTAAGTGGGGCGAAAATATCGCCCCGGCGGACCGGGTGATCGATCTCGAGTTCGCCGTGGCGGGCTTGCGGGACTACGTGGCCTGGTCGTCCGTTCCGGCGATCCGCTTTTTCGCCGCTGGCGAGGCCACCCACGGGTTCAGCCGCATGGTGGAAATCCACCGCGAAGCACGCCGGTTGATGGGGCCAGGACTGCGCGTGGAGCTCCAGACCAACGGGGATTTCGGCGAAGAGGTTGCGCGCTGGGTCGAGGACAACGTCCATATCGTCTGGATCTCCGCCGACGGCCCGCCCCAGTTGCACGACGCACAAAGGCCGCGTCTGGACGGGCGCGGTTCGAGCGACGTCGTGCTCGCCAACATCCGGCGGCTGGCCGCGCATCCCAACATGCAGTTCGGCGTGCGGGCGACCTTCATGCCCGAGCACTTCGGCCGCCAGATCGAGGTCCTCGAGTTCTTCCGCTCCCTCGGCGTCCGCTATGTGTGCGGCGCTCCAGCCTACTCTTCGACCGTCAATCCGAACATCACCGTCCCCGTGCTCCAGGATTTCGCCCATCATTTCGTCCCCGCCTTCTATCATGCGCAGCGCGTTGGGATGTTCTACCAGACTCATCTCATGGTCAACTTCGACGAGCCGGTAGCCTGCTATTGCCGGGCCTGTACCAAACCGGCCCACCCGCAGCTCACTTCCGATGGCTACGTGTCGTGCTGCGACTGGGCTTCCTTTGGCCCCGGCTACCTTCCCGGCCTGCTGCAAGACTGCATCTACGGCAAGTGGGATGCCGCGGCCAAGCGGATCGTCTATTTTCCGGAGAAGCAGGACCGCATCGAGATCCGCAACATCGAGACTCTCGGAGCCGGCCCCTGCCAGGGCTGCCCGGTTCTCGAGCACTGCGCCGGCGGCTGCATCGGCAAGGTAGTCGTGCGTTCCGGAGATCTCCACAAGATCGATCCGAACTGGTGCGCCGCGGTGAAGTACCTGGCGAAGAACATCCCCTTCAACGCCGGACTGTACCCGGTGCGGCACTCGTAATGCCAACCCGATCTGGATTTGCGGGAACGACAGGTCTCGCTGGGGGGTGGCGGGGACGACGAGATTCGAACTCGCGACCTCCGACGTGACAGGC
>PMEV01000077.1 GCA_003154855.1 Bryobacterales bacterium | reverse complement strand
CCTGCCCAAGGGCTACCAGATCAGCCAATACGATCAGCCGCTGGCCGAGCATGGCCAAGTCGACATTTCGATCGACGGGGTGGCCAAGCGCATTGGCGTGACCCGCGTGCATCTGGAGGACGACGCGGGCAAGAGCATGCACGAGGGCTTCAGCGACTCCGAGCGTTACACCTACGTCGATCTGAACCGCTCCGGCACGCCGCTGATCGAGATCGTGAGCGATCCGGACATGCGCAGCTCGGAAGAGGCCTACGCCTACCTCACCGAGTTGAAGCAGGTGTTGCAATATGTCGAAGTCTCGACCTGCGACATGGAGAAGGGGCACCTGCGCTGCGACGCGAACGTGTCGGTGCGGCCGCGCGGGCAGGCCGAACTGGGAACCAAGGCCGAGGTGAAGAACCTGAACTCGTTTCGCTTCCTCAAGCTGGCGCTGGACTACGAGATCGCGCGGCAGATCGCGCTCATCGAAGGCGGCGGAAGGGTGGCGCAGGAGACGCGGCTCTACGACGCCGATACCGGGGAGACCGTCGGCATGCGCTCCAAGGAACACGCGCACGACTACCGCTACTTCCCGGAGCCCGATCTGCTGCCGCTCCGGATTGGCGACGCCTGGCGCGAGCGGGTGAAGGCGGAGATGCCGGAGCTGCCGGCCTCCCGGCGCGCCCGCTTTGCCGCCAGTTACGGCTTGCGCGAATACGACGCCCAGGTACTGACCCAGAGCCGCGCCATGAGCGACTACTTCGAGCAGGCCGCCCGGGCCTCCGGCGACCCGCGCGGGGCGGCCAACTGGGTGATGGGCGACCTGGCGGCCGCACTCAAGGCGGAGGGCAAAGAGATCGCGGAATCCCCGGTGGCCGCCGGACAACTGGGCGAGCTCGTGGCGCTCATCGCGAAGGGCGAAATCTCGGGGAAGATGGCCAAGGAGATCTTCGCCAGGATGTTCGCGAGCGGGGAATCGGCCGGGGCCATCGTGGAGCGCGAAGGCCTGCGGCAAATCAGCGACAGCGGCGCCCTGGAGGCCATCGTCGAGCAGGTGCTGGCGGCGAATCCCAAACAGGCCGAGCAGTACCGGGCCGGCAAGGCGCAAGTGCTGGGTTTCCTGGTGGGCCAGGTCATGAAAGCCAGCCGCGGACAGGCGAACCCCGGCTCGGTCAACGAGCTCCTAAAGAAAAAGCTCGCGTAGCCGGCCCGGAGCGAACTTTTTTTGTTGCGGCTACCGCGCCGGATGGGGCATAGTGGAAAAGAAGCGTAATCCCATGTAGAGCGTAGCGCAGCCGGCCGTCGAGAGAACGCCCGTGGCGCGCTCGGGAAGCCCCGTTGGGCCAGGACGTTTTCGATGGCGGATCTCCTGTACTTTACAGAAATCCTGGGTCTCAAGGTCTACGATCTCAAAGGCCGCCGCCTCGGCCGGATCGCGGACGCCGCGCTGGTTCCGATGATCGATCCGGTGTGCGTCGACCGCTACCTGGTGCAAGCGGGCTGGACCTGGCTCACGGTGCGCTGGGACCAGATCCGCTCCATTTCGATCAAGGGCGTCCATCTTCGCGACGAAGCGCTCATCCCCTACCACGACGACGAGTCCATGCTGCGCATCGCGCGGGACCTGCTGGACCAGCAGATCATCGACGTG
Source organism: Bryobacterales bacterium (assembly GCA_003154855.1). GTDB lineage: Bacteria > Acidobacteriota > Terriglobia > Bryobacterales > Bryobacteraceae > Fen-330. The sequence goes on along the minus strand of PMEV01000077.1, from coordinate 10,016 downwards.
AACGGGCGCAAAGTGGTGCGGGTCAACGACGTCACCTTCGAAGTCCAGAAGAAGGGCGAGCAGGAGCTGTTGCGGGTGCTGGAGGTGGACGTGGGGGCCCGGAGCATCCTGCGGCGGCTGTTGCAGGGCTGGGTGCCGCGGACCTGGATCCGCCGCCTGCAGGCCCCCATCCCCCCGAATTCCATCCGCTGGGAGTTCTGCGACATCGTCGAGCCGGACCCGCAGCGGCGGCTGCGGCTGAACATCTCGCACCAGAGACTGGAGGGGCTGCACCCGGCCGATCTGGCGGACATCGTCGAAGACCTGAGCCCGGACGAGCGGGAGGCCATCTTCGCGGCCATCGACAACGAGGTGGCGGCCGACGCGCTCACCGAGGTCGAGCCCAAGATGCAGGCCAGCATTCTGGAGTCGCTCGAGACCGGGAAGGCGGCCGATATCGTCGAGGAGATGGAGCCCCACGAAGCCGCCGACCTGCTCCACGAACTTCAGGAGGAGACCTCCGAGGGAATCCTCCAGGAGATGGACGCCGAGCCCAAGACCGAGGTGCGCGAGTTGCTGAAATACGAAGAGGATCGCGCCGGCGGCATGATGAACACCGAGTACGTCGCGCTGCATGAAACCGCGACGGTGGCCGCCGCGATTCTCTCGATCCGGGCTAGCGAAGATTTGTTGGAGAGCCTGAACACCCTGTTCCTGATCGACGGCGGCGGCCGGTTGATTGGGGCGGTCCCCATCGGCCGGCTGTTCGTGGCGGACCCCGCCCAGCCGCTCAAAGAGCTTGCGGCGGGCACTCTTATCAAGGTCTCGGTGGACGAGAAGCAGGACCGCGTCACCGGACTCTTCGACAAGTACAACATCCTGACTCTGCCGGTGGTCGGCGAAGAAGGCAAACTCGAGGGCGTGATCACCGCCGACGACGTGATTTCGATATTGAGGCGGGGATGAGCGGCGATGACGATTCTGAAACGTTTTCGATTGCACATCGCGGTGTTCTTCGCCGTGATCGGACCGGGGTTTGTCACCGCCATGGTGGACAACGACTCCGGCGGCATTTTCACCTACTCCCAGGCCGGCGCTAAGTACGGCTATCTGCCCCTCTGGACGTTGCTCCCGATTACCATCCTGCTGGTGATCACCCAGGAGATGAACGCCCGTATGGGGGCGGTCACCGGGAAAGGGCTCTCGGACCTCATTCGCGAGGAATTCGGGCTGCGGACCACGTTCTTGATGATGGCGCTGCTAGTGCTGACCAACCTCACCAACGTGATGGCGGAATTCGCCGGCATCGCCACCTCGCTGGGCATGTTCGGACTGAGCCGCTACATCACGGTGCCCCTGGGGGCGGTGGCGGTCTGGTTCCTGGTGGTGAAAGGCACCTATCGCAGCGTCGAGAAGATCTTCCTGTTCGCCTGCATCGTATACGGCGCCTATATCGTCTCCGCGCTCATGATCAAGCCGAACTGGAAGGAAGCCTTGATCAACAGCGTGCACCCGCAGTTGATGCTCGAACCCGGCTACATCGCCATGCTTATTGGCATGGTGGGCACCTCCATCGCCCCCTGGATGCAGTTCTATCTCCAGGCGGCGGTGGTCGAGAAGGGGGTGACGGCAAAGGAGTACGTCGAGTCCCGCATCGAGGTGATCGTCGGCTGCATCGCCATGGCGGTGATCGCCTTCTTCATCATCGTGGCCTGCGCGCGGGCGATCTGGGCCGTCTCTCCCCGCGACATCACGGACGCCTCCGACGCCGCCCTGGCCCTCAAGCCGTTCGGCGTCTACGCCTCCGTGCTCTTCGCCGCCGGGCTGTTCAACGCCTCCCTGTTCGCCGCGTCGATCCTGCCGCTCTCCACCGCCTACACGGTCTGTGAGGGGCTGGGTTTTGAGGCCGGCGTCAACAAGCGTTTCCGCGAGGCGCCCATCTTCTACTGGCTCTATACGCTGCTCATTGCCGTGGGCGCCGGGGTGGTGCTGATTCCGAAGTTCCCGCTCATCAAGATGATCCTGCTCTCCCAGGTGCTCAACGGCGTGCTCCTCCCGGTGGTTCTGATCTACATGGTCCTGCTGATCAACAAGAAGGGGCTGATGGGCGAGTGGACCAACAGCCGGTTCTACAACTGGGTCACCTGGGCCTCGGTAGCCATCCTGATCGGCCTGACGCTGGCCCTGGTGGGCATCACCGTGCGCGACATGGCCGGATAGCAGGCGTTCCCGGCCGCATGCTAAGATAGGCAGAGTATGGCGATTCCCAATGTCAGGCGATTCCGGCCCTTTTGCCCGGTCTGCAACGAGAACTTCACGCTGATGGCCGTGATCCCTAAAGAGGCGGACCTCGACGGGTACCTGTCGGACGCGGTCGCCCGGCACGACCACAAGGCGTACCAGGAAGCCCAGCAACTGCACTTCAAGGTCCGCGTCGGCCAACAGAAGCAGCGCCGGGCCAAGTAAGGTTCCGCGCCGCGCACAAGCCACCCGACCCGCAGCTCGCGGGCTATTTCGTGAACAGCTCGCGCCAGGATTCGTCCAGCCCCGTCCAGTGTTCGGCGACGTTGGCGCTGGACTGCGTTTCCGGCACCCACAGCGAGCCATGGCCCTGGTCGCAGAGCAATTCGGTCGAGACCGGATCGAACAGGGGACTGCTCCAGGAGCCGATGGTGACGGGTATGGTCAGGCGATGGAGGCAGACCGGGCAGCGGCGGCGCTGGTCGTAGTAACACCAGTAAAGCGCGGCGCCACAGCCCAGATAGAAGGCCCAATCGAGCGCCAGCACCGCCCACAGGTCGCCGCTGGGGCGGCCGCCGGGCATGAGCATGCTCCGGGTGGTCAGCTCCAGCCGGAGAACGGCCAGCGAGACCAGCAGCAGCAGAGTCTTAGCCGACTCGAAGGCCCAGTAGCGCCAGCCGGGGCGCAGGGCTCCGCGGCTGCCGAAGAAGATCAGCACCGCCCCCGCGAGCATGGCCATCGCCAGCCCGCCGGCAAAGATGGTGAGCCGCCCCAGGCCGTGGTTTTCGAGGGGCAGCAGGCTGAAGCCCTGGCCGAACAGAGGCAGCTTTTCCCGGAGGCAGATGTCGAGCCACGCGGCGCGCACGTTCTCGGGACGGATGCCCGGACGAACGCGCACAATGGCGCCGGCGATGGGGGACGGCCCCAGGCGGGCAGGCGGCGCATCCAGCGAGAACGGCGTCCAATAGCGCACCTGGCTCGAGAGCGCCCGGAACTCCGGCGGGAGCACCCCGACGATGCGCAGTACGCGCCCATTGAGCGTCACCCGGCGGCCGATCGCGGCGCGTTCTCCGCCGCACCGCTGCCGCCAGAACGAGTTGCTCAGGACGGCTGGGAGATCCGCCTCCGCTTCGTCGCCCGCTCGCAGTGTGCGGCCCAAGAACGGGCGCACGCCCAGCAGCGAGAAGAAATCCGGAGTCACCTCGGCGTGGTTCTCGCGGCGGATATAGGCGGCCAGCCGGCTGTCTGACGCCCCCGTATCGCGCCAGGCGCGGAGGTGGCTCACCGGCACGCCAGCGCCCCGCCCCAGCAGGTCCGTAAACGAGAGCGCGTAGAGTTGCTCGGGATGCTCGTAAGGCAGGGGGACCCGCAGCGCGCGAATGCCCGCGAAGCCCCGGCTCGATACCGTTAGTACCACCAGGCAGGCGCCGGCGACCCCCAGCACGAATGCCGGGCCGCGCAGGAAGTGCCGCAGGTGGTCCCTCTGGAATCGCTGCCCCAGCGCGTCGGCCCAGGCGCTCCGGCAGTGCCTCGCGAGTTGCGCCGGCGCCTGCGGGCCCAGCTCGTCCCGCTCCACCAGCCAGGCCCACCAGTGCCGCAGGCCGTCTTCCCATTTCCGGCGCCAGGCGGGTCTGCTCGCGCCAGGCACGATCCAGCTTGCGATCCGCACCAGCCAACGGCAAACAACGGGGGGGTCCAGCGCCCAATCGTCCGGCATCTCGGCCTCCTGGCCTACTGGATTAGATGCCGGTGGCGGCCCTGGAGTTCCGGGCGAAGGCTATGTCTGCGCGAAGTACAGCGCCACGGCCCGCTCCAGGTCCTCTTTGCTGGCCCGGACCGGGCGGCTTTCGTAATTCGCGATAGACACCAGGATGTTACAGATGTCCGCCGGATAGCAGGCTCGCAGCTCCTGGCTACCTTCGCGGTAGCAGAGCTGGCGCAGGTACTCCGCGGTATCCGGCTCGTAGGGCATGTTCCGGGCGCTCGCCACCCGCTTGAAAATGTCGTCGAACAACTGCGGCTCGACGGCCTCCACGTACACCTTGTTCTGCAAGCGGCGCAGAAACGCCTCATCGGCCAGTTCCCGCGGGTCCAGGTTGGTCGCAAAGACGACCATGGTCTCGAAGGGGATCTGGAACTTCACCCCGTAGCGCAGCGAGAGGTAGTCGATGCGGCGGTCCAGCGGCACGATCCAGCGGTTGAGCAGCTCGCGCGGCGACATGAGCTGGCGGCCGAAATCGTCCACCACCAGCACACCGTTGTTGGCCTTCATCTGGGTCGGCGCGGCATAGATGCCGGTCGCCTCGTCCAGGCGCAGCTCCAACATGCTGGGCGTCAGCTCGCCCCCCACCGCCACGCACGGCCGCCGGCACAGCACCCAGCGCGGGTCGATGTCCTGGTTCGTGTTTTGAATGGCTTCGTGGGCCACCGGATCGTAGAGCTGGATGATCTGCCGGTCCACCTCCACGGCGTAGGGAACCAGGATCGCGTCCTGGTAGACGCGCAGCATCCGTTCCGCGAGGCTGGTCTTCCCGCTGCCCGTCGGGCCATAGAGGAAGATCGAGCTTTGCGAGATGATCGCCGGGCCGAGCTGATCCAGCAGCCGGTCGGGGAGCACCAGGTCCGAGAAGGCCTGGCGCAGGCTCCGGCGGTCGATCCGCACCTTCGCCCCCTGGATTTTGGTCGCCTTGTGGTACTGCCGGAGCGAAACCGGGGCCGCGCCCGCGTAATGGCAGATCTGAAATCGCTCCATGGCGAGCGAGCGGCCGTTTTGGGTCAGAACGAAGTTGTAATCGTTTCCGCTCATGCCCTTCACTTCGATGAGCTGCTGCGCTCGCAGTTCCCGGAAGACCGCCTCCACACAGTTCGAAGAGAGCTTCAAGGCGTCGCTGAGGCCCTGTATACTGCCCTGGCCAATCGTATAGGTCCGCCGCACCACCAAATCCACCACCAGGCCGTGGGGAAGATCCAGGTCCTCCAGAGTCTCGGGGACCGGCGGGCAATACGCGGATCGAAGTGTCGCAAAGGTAACCATCGGATTTCCGTTCCTTCATGATGCTATTCCATTTTCGCGCTGGAGTCCAATCCAACTCCGGGAAAGGCCTGAACTCCGGGACTCTGCACGTTCCAGCGGCGCCGCCCGTCATGGATCTTAGTGCCTCTCCGCCGAGCGGTGTGGTTGTGTCTGGCGATCGCTCTAGGATTGTCCGCCGCCGAGCCCAGCGCCGCGGAGCTGTTCCGAGAAGGCAGGATCGCGGAGCGCGCCGGCGACGTGGTGCGAGCCTATCTGCTGTATGCCGAGGCGGCCGCCAAAGACCCCAGCCACGTGGAGTACTGGGCCCGCTGCCAGGCGCTACGCACTCGAGCCGCACTCCAGGCCAAGGTCATGCCCAAACTGGCACTCCCGGGGACCGGCGAGCCGCAACCCCCAGCGCCCGAAGGGCCCATCTCCGCCGAGGACCTGGCGGCAATCGATCGCCTCAAGCCCCCGCCCGAACTGAAACCCACCCCCGGGCGGAAGGACCTCGACCTGCGCGGCGACTCGAAATCGGTCTTCGAGCAGGCCGCGCACGCCTTCGGCCTGGATACGATTTTCGACGGCGACTACCAAGCCGGGCCGCCGCTTCACATCCGCATCGAGGATGCCGATTACCGCCAGGCGCTGCACACTCTCGAGGCGGCCACCGGCGCCTTCGTCGTCCCGGTCGGCGAGCGGCTGTTCCTGGTCGCCAAGGACACCGCCGAGAAGCGCGCCCAGGTGGAACCGGTCGTGGCGATCGCCATCCCCATTCCCGAACCTGTCACCGTGGCGGAGGCCCAGGAACTGGCCCACGCGGTCCAACAGGCCATGGAAATTGTCAAATTCGCGGTCGACGCGGAACGCCACATGGTGGTGATCAAGGACCGACTTTCGAAGGTGCGGCCAGCCCAGGCGCTCTTCGAACAGCTCGCCCACAGCCGGGCGGAGGTGGAGGTCGAGGTGCAGTTCCTCGAGGTGGACCGCAGCAGCCTGATTACCTACGGCCTGCTCCTGCCCAACGATTTCCCCATCGTCTTCGTGGGCTCCGGCGGCACGGCCGGCGCGGTCCAGCTTCTCTCCCGCTTTCTGTTCGGCCACCCCATGTTCGGCATGGGAATCGCCGATGCCAGCACCTTCGCCACCATGAACCGGTCGCTCGGCAAGAACCTGCTGGATGCCCAGATCCGCTCGCTCGACGGGGCCACGGCGACCCTTCACGTGGGAGACAAGTACCCGATCGCCACCGCCGGCTTCCTGGGCAGAACCAACGGCGTGCAGATCCCCCCCTCCTTCAGTTTCGAGGACCTCGGACTCTCGTTGAAGATCACGCCGCACGTGCAGGGCACGGACGATGTCTCGTTAGACGTGGTCGCCGAATTCAAACTGCTGGCCGGGCAGAGCGCCAACGGCTTGCCCATCATCTCCAACCGAAAAATGGAATCCAAGGTCAGCCTGAAAGAGGGGGAGTGGGCCATCGTCGCCGGCCTGATGACCGCCAGCCAGGCGAGAACGCTCACCGGGATCGCCGGCCTTTCCAACTTGCCCCTGGTGGGCCGGCTACTTCGCAAGAACGACATCGACACCGAGTCCACCGACGTGGTCCTGGTGCTTAAGCCGACGCTCCTGAACCTGCCCCCCGGCGAATCCGTCAACCGCTCCGTCTACCTGGGCTCGGAGAGCCGCCTGATCATCCCGCTGTAGCGCGATTAGCGGTTAGCGCTTGCGGGGCGGCGCCGCGGAGGCCAGGTCGTTGGTGGCGTAGTAGCCGGTGCGCGTCCTCGCCGTCGGGCTGTTGGGGCCGCTCACCGTCACCCGGATCCGGCGGAAGCTGCCGTCCAGCGCCTGCTTGACGGGAGTATAGGCGATGATGTACTGGCTGCGGATGTCGTGCGCCACCTGGAGCGCGATCTTGCCCACTTCATCCACGTCGTACGGATAGTGCGCCTGGCCGCCGGTCGCATGAGTGAGCGTGTCCAGCGCGCGTTTGGCGCGGCTCGCCTCCCGCCGCTCCTCCTCGGCCAGCAACCCGATGCTGTAGATGAGCACTTCCTGCTGCTGCGCGGTCTGCACGAGCTGCTCCAGCGAGACCTCGCTCATGTTGTCGTCGCCGTCGGTCACCACCACCAGCACCTTCTTGTCGCGCTTGCCTTTGGCCTTGGCGTAGCCGATCGAGAGGTTGATGGCGTCGCGCATCGCCGTCCCGCCGCGTGCGTCGATCCGCGCCAGCCCCTCCTCCATCCGCTTGAGGTCGCTGGTGAACGGCACGTCCTGGTAAACCTCGTCGTTGAAGTTGACGATGAAGACCTCGTCCTGCGGATCCGAGGCTCTCACCAGCGCCATGGCCGCGGCTTCCACCTTCAGCCGCTTCTCCTTCATACTGCCGCTGTTGTCGATGATCAGGCCCATCGAAACCGGCACGTCTTCGCGGCGGAAGACCTTCACGCGCTGCTCGACGCCGTCTTCAAACGCGTGGAAGGCGCTTTGAGGCAGATCGGTGAGCAGCTTCCCGCTCTTGTCCGACACCGTGGTGTGTAGCACCACCAGGCGGGCCTCCGCGCGAAACACGCCGCCGGAATCTTCCTGCGCCCAGACCAACGCAGCCGTCAGAATTCCTGCCGCGGCTGCGCCCCGAAGATAAGTCACCAGACCATCTTAACAGGCCACGCCTCCGGGTTACTGGCTCCCCCCCATCGGTTGTGCGCCGGCGGCGGGGAGCGCCTGCCCCGTCCTGTTCAGCTCGGGAGTCGCGTAGTAACCGGTGCGCGTCCGCACCTGGGGGTGGCCGGCGGCGTCCGCGACCACCTTGATCTGGCGGAAGCTGCCGTCAAGCTCCTGCTTGAGCGGGCTGTAGGCCAGCGTGTACTGATTGCGGATGTCGCGCGCCACCGCCAGGGTGAACTCGCCGACGTCGTCCACCTGCTTGGGATAGTACGACTGGCCGCCTGTCGCGGCCGCGATCGCATCCAGCGCGCGCCTGGCCCGCTTCGCCTCGCGCGGCTCTTCCTCGTCCAGCAGGCCGATCGCGTAAACCAGCAGCTCGCGCTGTTGCTCCTTCTGGACCAGCTTCTCCAGCGTCACCTCGCTCGCGTTGTCGTTACCGTCGGTGACCACCACGATCGCTTTCTTATCCTGCCTGCCCTTCTTCTTCAGGTGCTCCATCGAGCTGTCGATGGCGTCCCGCATGGCGGTCCCGCCGCGGGCATCGATGCGCGCGACGCCCTCCTCGAGCTTCTTGATGTCGTTAGTGAAATCGACGTCCAGATAGGCTTCGTCGTTGAAATTGACGATGAATACCTCGTCCTGCCGGTTGGAGGCCTTCACCAGCGCCAGCGCCGCGGCTTCGACCTTCTTGCGCTTGTCGCGCATGCTGCCGCTGTTGTCGATGACGATGCCCATGGACACCGGCACATCCTCGCGCTTGAAGACCTTCAGCGGCTGTTCGACGCCGTCCTCGAATACATGAAAGGCCTGGCGCGGCAGGTCGGTGACCAGCTTGCCGTGCCGGTCCACCACGGTGGCGTGGAGCACCACCAGCCGGGTATCGGTGCGGAACACCGTGGAACCTTCCTGCGCTCCCAGAGGAAGCGCCAGCATCGCCGCCAGCGGGAAGATCCAGGCGTTATTGCGTGGGCGCATAGTAGCCGAGCCGCCAGAATGCGCGCAGCGGGGGCAGCCCGCGCGGCTGCACCAGCTTGACTTGCACGTGACGGTATTTTCCATCCTTCTCCCGGTTTAGCGGGGCGTATCCCAGTACGTACTGGTTGTGCAGCTCGATGCCGATCTTCGCCGCGACGTCCGGCAACTCGTTCAGGTTGTCGACGGGGAAATGCCGGCCTCCGGTCTGCTCGGCGATTTCGCTCAGCAGGCTGGGGCCGGCCAGCTCCTCCGCCGTCCGCCCGCGGCTGGCCATCGGCTCGTAGATCCCGATGGCATAGATCTGCACGTCCGCCTCGCGCACCAGGTTCTTGATCTCGCTCTCGGTGTAGCGGCTGGAGTTGTCCCCCCCGTCGGAGATGATGCACAGCGCCTTGCGCGCATTGTGGGCCTTCTTCATCTCGTTGATGGCCAGATACACGCTGTCCAACAACGCCGTTCGGCCCTTGGACTGGGCGAAGGTCAGCCGGTTCTGGATTTCCTCGGATTCGCGCGTGAAACCGACCGTCAGTTCCGGCCGGTCGTTGAACTGGACCAGGAAGAACTCGTCTTCGGGGTTGGCTGTCTTCATCAACTGCGCAACCGCCTGCCGGGACTTCAAGAGCTTGGGGCCCATGCTGCCGCTGGTATCGAACACGACGCCGACCGACACAGGCGCGTCCTCGCTCGAGAAATGCGTGACCTTCTGCTCGATCTTGTCCTCGAACAACCGGAAGTGCTCTTTCTCGAGCCCCGTGACGAAACGGTTCAGCGGATCGGTGACCGTGACCGGGATCAGCACTACGGTCGTGTCCACGCGCAGGCTGCGCACCCGCGGCGCATCGGTTTCGGCGCCCGCCGGCGGCTTGGCGGGCCGCGGCTTGATCGAGACCTCCGGGTCCTGCGGGCGCGGCGTGGGTTCGGTCTGGCCGGCGGCGAAGGAGCCCCCTATCAGGAGTGCACAGGCGAGTTCCGCAACCACGAATCTCCCGCTCCTGCCAACCATCAATCGCTCTCCCCAGCGCGCCGCGGCGGCTTCCGTTCTCAGCATATCACGCTCCACCTAAAGCTCCCTCTCCGAGCCGCCCGGCGCCGGCCAGGTGCGGCCCCGGTTGCCCGTGGTGCACGGCATAGAAGCCCAGAC
>PMEV01000448.1 GCA_003154855.1 Bryobacterales bacterium | reverse complement strand
GGCAGGTAGCCCATGAGGGCCAATTCCGGTGTAACCGCCAGATCGGCGCCCAGGGCCTGCGCTTTGCGGGCGGCGCGAACGATCAGGGACGCATTCCCACCGATGTCACCCGCCGTAGGATCGATTTGGANNGCCGGCCGGAAGGCCGGCTGCAGGCTCGAAAGCCTGCCCCACAGTTGGCTGGATAGGCTGGGGGTTGGTGAGGATAGAAAGCAGGGCGCAAAGGTAAAGCGCCCCGCCGATGAGGAGGGTGGCGCGCAGGCCCAGGTAGATGGCCAGCACGATGGCGCCAACCGAACCCAGCACGCTGGCGGCGGCGTTCAGGCTCCAGGCCCAGCGCACCGACGGCGCATGGCGCTGCTCGAGGCGGCGCAGGCCGGTGGGGAACGGGATGCCCATCAGGAATCCGGCGGGCGCAATCATGAGCGTGCTGATGGCGAACTTGACGCCCAGCGGCAAGCCGACCCCGGCGCCCACCACCGGCGAGACCGCGAAAGCGAGCACCGCGACCAGGGCCGCGACCCCCGCCAGCACTCCCTGCAGGCGGGCCTCGGAATCGGCCACCAGCTTGGGACTGAAATAGCTCCCCAGGCCGCTCGAGATCAGCATCGAGAAGATGATCACCGTCAGCGCGTAGGTGGGGCGCCCCAGGAACAGCACGAACTTCTGCACCAGCGCCACTTGTATGAGGATGTACCCGGCGCCGATGGCGATGAAGTACCACAGGAAACGCAGCACGCCCGCCTGGCGCGGCAATCGGCTGCCGAGCAGAAGCCTCGGCAGCACCAGGATCACGGCGGTCGCGAGCGCGCTCACCAGCAGCAGTCCGAACAGCAGCGGGACCGCGCGGTTGACGTTGTAATCGGCGCTCAGCCGCGAGGCGTGCCGGAGAAACTCGACGATGTCGCGCGGCTGAACGCTGTAGAAGAAGAACGGGCGGTCGTCGCCGACGGAGGAGATATCGAATTGGTAGTTACGCTCGAAGGCGCCGCGGTCGGGCGCGCGTAGCAGCCCGGTGAACGCGTTCGCAAAATGCTCGTCGGGGGAATAGATGGGCTGGAGTTTGCTCCGCTCGATGATGTCGTGGAAGCGGGCCAGGTCGGCGGCCTCCAGCGGTTTGCGGCTGAACAGGACGGTGTCCTGTACGCCCCACCGGGCCAGGTCGCGTTCGGTGCCTTCGCGAACCACCAGCACGTGCCGCCAAGGCTCCTGCTCGCCCAGGCGCGCCAGGGCGTCGATGGCCAGCGATACCAGGCGCAGCGATTCGCGCGGCGGCTGCACGCCCCAGCGCGTGAAAACCAGGACGCCGTCGTCCGTCAGGTGGCTGAAGTAATCCACGAAGGCGTCCGTGGTATAGAGATTGCTCTCCGATAGCGCGAACGCGCCGGCCGCGGTCGAGGCCCAGGTATCGACCAGGGTCGCCTGGATCACCTGGTACTTCTCGGCGGTGCGGCGCACGAAGCTGCGTCCATCNNGATGATGGGGTTGATCTCGACGCCGGTGACGTCGCGCGCTCCCGAGGCCAGCGCCCGCGCCACGTCCCAACCGCCGCCCGCTCCGATGATGAGCGTCTTGGCGCCGGGACGGAAGGCGTAGGGGAAGCCCGGCCCCTGGTAGAGAAGATCGTGGCGATCGCCGGCCCCGAGATGGTCGAGATCGAAGGGGGGGATTCCGGTGGAGGCGTCGCCATCGATGAACATCATGGCGGAGCCGCGGTCACCGGTCACGCCCACGCGCGAGAACGAATTCCACTTGACGAAGCGCTCGCTCTTGAGAGCCTTGCCCTTGGCGTACTTCACGTCGATGGTGGGCCGCCAGAGGTTGAAGGCCAGCAGGGCCAGGATTCCGGCCGAAACCGCCAGGGCCGCGTAGCGCCAGCGTGCGGCGCCGGAGAGGCTGTACCAGATAACGCCCGAGGCCGCGTAGATCAGCGCGGCGGCGATCACGGTGTTGGGTCCGCCCAGCAGATCGAGCATCGGGATCAGCAGCAGGCAGCCCGCGGCCGCGCCCAGCAGGTCGGCGAAGTACACCCGGTGCACCTTGTCGATGGTCTCCGCGATGACGAGAGAAATCACCGTGCCTGCCGCGAAGAACGGCAAGGCGCTGGCGAAGTAAACTCCGGCCAGCGTCCAGTAGCCGGGAGTCCCGTTCCGCGTGAACAGGAAGACCAGCGCCAGGATCACCAGGACGCCGTTCAGCATCGCCAAACCGCCGAGTTTGGAATAGAAGTTCCAGCGCCAGCCCGCCACCAGGTAGGAGAACACGCCGCCCGCGCCCAGTCCAAACAGGGCGATGGAGATCGCCAGGAAGGCGAAGTGGTAGTAGAACACCACCGAGAAGATGCGGGTCAGCGCCAGTTCGACCAGCAGCGTGGCCAGCGTGGTGAGGCCCACGCCGAAGTAGATCCGGGGCCAGTTTGGTGCGGTATTCATGGAGAGTTCGATGCGGGGCAACCTACTATGGTAATCTACGGCTGCCGGGCATGTCCGAGAATCTCACCCCCGACTACGTGCGCCGCGAGCGGGTCACCGATGCCCTGCTCGAATTCGACCGCCGCATACGCGAGCGCGTTCTGCCCATAAACCACGCCGAATGCTGGGACCTTCTGTATGACCGCTCTCCGGCTGCTTACGGGGAAAGCCCGCATCCGCAAGCCGATCCGCTGCCGCTGCGCTACGAGACGCGCGAGGAGGTCAGCCTGCTTCGGGTGGTCGATCCGGCGGCCCCCAACCGCGCCTGCCTGGACTGCGACCTGTTCGGCCGGAGCCATTGCGGCGGCGGCTTGGTCTTTGTTTACTACGCGTTGCGCGACGCCGGGGTCGAGATACCGATGGACTGGCTGGCGGTCGAGATCGAGCCGGGCCTGTACCTGCCGGACTGGGAGCTGATGCTCGAGAACGGCTGGCGCATCGAGCGGAAGTTGCGGGATTACTTCGAGGCGCACCTGGAGCGGGTCAACGGGGATCAGCAGGGGTGAGCGGGGATGGCAGGTCTACCGAACCTTGCCGTCGGTGCGGAGGCTAAGCAGATCGCGCAAAGGATGTGGGGATAATGGCCTACACCAAACGCATCGTCTGCCTGGCGATCTCGTACCGGCCGGACGGCCGCTGCATCGCAGGCATGGAAGTGCTGGGCAACGGGGAGTTCGGCGGCTGGATTCGGCCCATCAGCGCGCGCGACTCCGCCGGAGTTCCATACGAGGAGTACAGATATCGGAGTGGGGATAGCCCCAAGCTGCTGGACATTATCGATGTGCCGCTTTTGAGGGCCGCCCCGCACAGCCATCAAACGGAGAACCACATCCTCGATCCGGAATCGCGGTGGGTCAAGCGAGGCGAGCTCGCCTGGGACGATTTGGAGCAGATGTACGAGCGGCCGGAGTCCATATGGGTTAACAGCGATCGCACCAGAGTGGGATGCTACGACTGCATGAGCGCCGCCGAGGCGGCGAGGCTGAGGAATTCGCTGCTGCTGGTCAAGAAGAAGGCTTTCACCGTCGTAGTGGGTAGCAGCACTTGGGATGGGGTAACCAGGCGAATCTACCGGGGGCAGTTCGACTACCGGGGAACGCATCACAACTTCAGCCTGACCGATCCGGCCGCCCTCCGCGCGTTTTCGGCAAAACAAGAGGGCGATTATCCGCTGAACGATGTGTACGTCTGTGTGAGCTTGACCGAGCCGTACAAAGAGGATGGCCGATGCCACAAGCTGGTAGCGGCTGTCCTTAGGAATCCGCCGCTGTGAGCGCGACGATGGAAAACGCCGTTTTCACGATCGGGCACTCAACGCACCCGCGGGAGCGCTTCATTGCGTTGCTGCACCAGCATGGCATCACGGCGCTGTGCGATGTGCGGTCAAAGCCGTACAGCCGCATGAACCCCCAGTTCGACCGCGAAGAATTGGAAAAGATCTTGCCCGAGCAGGGCATCGAGTATCGCTTCCTGGGGAAGGAACTCGGCGCGCGCAGCGACGATAGGCGTTGCTATGAAGGCGGGAAGGTGCAGTACGAGCGCCTCGCGGAAACCGATGTGTTCAAGCAAGGCCTGAAACGTGTGGACCGTGGTGCGAAGGAGGGGTTTCGGATTGCGCTGATGTGCGCCGAAAAGGAACCGCTTGAATGCCACCGCGCTATCCTAGTGGCGCGGCATCTGGCTGCGCTTGGCATTCCGGTCGCGCATATTCATGCGGACGGCCATATCGAAAGCCACGATGCGGCGCTGAGCCGCCTGGCGCGCATGGTCCACGTGCCGGAGGAGGACTTGTTCCACTCCCACGAGGAGTTGATGGCCGAAGCCTACCGCAGACAGGAGGAGCGCATCGCCTATGAGGTTGACGAGGCGTCGGATGAGACGATGAAGGGTGCGGCGGAATGAAGATTTTCACGATTGGCTTCACGAAGAAATCGGCCGAGACGTTCTTCACGCGGCTTACGGACGCCGGGGTCAAGCGCCTGATCGATGTGCGGCTCAACAACGTCTCGCAGCTAGCGGGCTTTTCGAAAAGAGAAGATCTGCGGTATTTTGCGAAAGCCATCTGCAACATCGAATACGTGCATCTGCCCGAACTGGCCCCCACGGCCGACATTCTCGATCCGTACAAGAAAGCGAAGAACGGCGATTGGGCGGCGTACGAGAGGCAGTTCCTCGACCTGATGCGGTTGCGGCATATCGAAAGCTCGATTTCGCGCGAGGTGCTGGACGGCGGCTGCCTCCTGTGCAGCGAAGAGACGCCGGACCACTGTCACCGTCGTCTTGTCGCCGAATACCTCAAGGAACACTGGGGCGACGTGGAGATTGAACATCTCCCTTAGCGCCAGGGCTACATAATGGCCGTTG
>PMEV01000109.1:667-4580 GCA_003154855.1 Bryobacterales bacterium | reverse complement strand
AGCAACCTGCTGAGCGTGATCCTGGGCTACGGAGGGTTCGTGGTGGAAGCGCTGGAGGCCGGCCACCCGTGCCGGGCGGACTTGCAGGAGATGATGGCCGCGGCCGGGCGGGCCACGGAGCTGGTGGACCAGTTGTTGNNGTGGGCAGTCCGCAGACAGATTCCCAGGAGCGCCTGGGCCTGAACCAGGTGGTGGAGAAGCTGATCCGGATGCTGGTCCCAGTTGTGGGCAAAGGCATAGGGATGATCACGGCGCTAGACGCCGGAGCGGGCGAGGTGAAACTCGATCCCGGGCTGATCGAGCAGGTGCTCCTGAACCTGGCGTTGAACTCACGAGATGCCATGCCCTCGGGAGGGACGATTCGAATCGGGACCGCGCCAGTGAGGTGCGAGCCAGGGGAAGTGCCGGGAGTCGAAGCCGGCGACTACGCGCTCCTGACCTTCAGCGATACCGGCCGGGGCATGAGCGCGCAGGTTCTGAGCCGGATCTTCGATCCGTTCTTCACCACCAAAGCCAGAGGCAAGGGAACGGGACTGGGGCTGAGCACCGTGCACTCGATCGTCAGGGAGCATGGCGGCGCGATTCGCGTCGAGAGCGCGCCGGAGCAGGGCACGACGTTCCGGATCTACATACCGCGGATGGTGGACGTCCCATTGCGTGCCAGTGAGCCAGGGTAGGCCGGGCCGGTACACCGGCGGCGAGACCGCCGGCGTTACTGGTGCACCATGGGGACGAACATCACCGGGAGGACGGAGCGCTGCTTCAGTTGGCCGTCGAGCGCCTTGTCCACCACCACCAGTTCCTGGCCCAGGAGCGAGCCGCCAACCGGCGCAACCAGCTTGCCGCCGGGGGCCAGTTCATCGAGCAGAGCCTGGGGAATCTGGGGCGGCGCAGCGGTGAGAACGATGCGGTCGAAGGGGGCCTGTTCGGGCCAACCCCGGTAGCCGTCGCCGAGCCGGACGGTGACGTTCCGGTAGCCGAGCTTCGAGAGGGTGGCGGAGGCGGAGCGCGCCAGCTCCGGCACAATCTCGATGGAATACACCTGCTTGCAAAGAGCCGAGAGGACCGCGGCCTGGTAGCCGGAGCCAGTCCCGATCTCCAGGACCTTGTGGTTGCGGGCGGGGGCCAGCAGCTCGGTCATGAAGCCCACGATGTAAGGCTGGGAAATGGTCTGCCCATAACCGATGCGCACCGGACGATCCTCATAGGCCAGCTTTCGCACCTCCTCGGGCATAAACAAGTGGCGCGGCACGGTGCGCAGGACGCGGAGCACTTCGGGGTCGCGCACGCCGCGATCCTCGATCTGGGTGCGGACCATGAGGTCGCGCTGGGCGGCGTAGGGGTCCTGGGCACGCAGGGGACCGCAGAGCAGTAACAGCGCGGCCAACGGCGCGATTCCACGGCTGGTCATAGGAACTCCTTACGGCTGGACCAGTATTCAAGATACAATGACGAACGTGCCAGAGAGGACTTCCGGATTCAAAGCCGTGGGCGGGGACAAGGCCAAGCCGGCTACGTTGCTCCGCCAATTGGGGATCGCGAGCGCCACGGCGCTGGTGATTTCGAACATGGTGGGGGCGGGGATCTATGGCACCACCGGCTACCTGGCCGGAGACCTTGGCAACGTGAAATTGGTATTGCTCATCTGGGTGGTGGGCGCGGTGGTGGCCCTGGCCGGGGCGATCTGCTACTCGGAGCTGGGCATCAATTATCCCAGCTCGGGCGGGGAATACGTTTACCTGACGCGGGCCTATGGGCCGACGTGGGGATTCATGACCGGCTGGGTGTCGTTCTTCGCGGGATTCTCGGCGCCCATCGCGGCCTCGGCGCTGATCTTCTCGGAGTACCTCAGCCACTTCTTCCCGGCGCTGAAGCAGGATCACGTCTTCTTCGCGCTGGGCGGGGGCGTGCTCCCGCTGAAGCTGGGAGGCGCGCAGTTGGCGGCTTCGGGACTGATCGTAGCGTTCACGCTGCTGAATTGCGCGGGACTGGGCCGGGTGGGTAAGGTCCAGAACCTGCTGACCACCGCCAATCTGGCGGTGATCCTGGCATTCATCGTGCTCGGCTTGATGGCGGGCACGGGAAACTGGGGGAACTTCTCGCTACCGGCGGAGCGGACGTCCAGCATCCCACTAGCCGCGCAGTTTGCGATCAGCCTGTTCTTCATCTACTTCTGTTACAGCGGTTGGAACGCATCCACGTACGTGGCCGAGGAATTGGAGCGGCCCGAGAGGACGCTGCCGCTGGCGCTCACGCTGGGCACCGCATTGGTGGCCGGGCTATACCTGGCCTTGAACGTGGTGTTCATTTATGCGCTGCCGCTGGAGAAGATGAAGGGCGTGGGGGCGATCGGCTCGAGCGCCGCCAAGGCACTCTTTCCCCCGGAGACCGCGGCATTGTTCAGCGGCTTAGTGGCCCTGGCGCTGATGGCTTCCGTGAATGCGATGGTGACGATCGGCCCGCGCGTTTACTACGCGATGGCCCAGAATGGCGCGTTTTTCCGATGGGCCGGGAAGGTGCATCCGCGCTCGCATACGCCGGTAAATGCCATCCTGTGCCAGGGCGCCTGCGCGGTGCTGATGACCATGACGCCGTTCCCCGACCTGGTGATGTACATCGGATTCCTGCTGAGCTTCTTCGCGGTACTGGCGGTGTGCTCGCTGTTCGTGTTCCGGCGGCGGCCGGGATGGCAGAAGCTGCGAGTGGTCAGCTTCGCCTATCCGCTGGTCCCGATGGTATTCATTCTGGTGGGCGCCTGGATGATCGTCTACGGCCTGATCTACGGTCTGAAGAACAAGCCGATGGCTCCCATTGCGGCGATCGCCACGGTGGCTATCGGCGCACTGGTCTACCGCGGATGGCTGCGGGGCCGGCTGGCGAAAGGTTGAACCAATGGCCCTGATATTGGATGGCGCATCGATCCGCGACCAGATTCTGAAGGAGTGCGCGCCGAGAGTGGCGGCGCTGGCGGCGTCTCACCGCGCGCCTGGCCTGGCGGTGATCCTGGCGGGGGATAACGACGCCAGCGCCCGCTACGTGCGGAGCAAGGTGAAGG
Organism: Bryobacterales bacterium; assembly: GCA_003154855.1. Taxonomy (GTDB): domain Bacteria; phylum Acidobacteriota; class Terriglobia; order Bryobacterales; family Bryobacteraceae; genus Fen-330. The sequence goes on along the minus strand of PMEV01000109.1, from coordinate 1,525 downwards.
CCTGCCATGCGCTGGGGATGCGGAGCGAGACGCTCACGCCGCCGAATACGGTCTCCACCGAGGAACTGCTCGAGATGGTGGAGAGCCTGAACCGGCGGCCGGAGATCGACGGAGTCCTGGTGCAGATGCCTTTGCCGCCGCAGGTGGATTCGAAGCGGGTGCTGCTGGCGGTGGCTCCGGAGAAGGACGTGGATGGGTTGCATCCGCTGAATCTGGGCAAGCTGGTGGCCAACACGCCGGGGCCGCGTCCTTGCACGCCGGCGGGAATCATGGAGCTGTTGAAGCGCTACCAGATCAGGATCTCGGGAGCTCGGGCGGTGGTCGTTGGGCGAAGCGATCTGGTGGGCAAGCCGATGGCGTTGTTGCTGATGCACCAGAACGCCACGGTGACCATCTGCCACTCGCGCACGGCCGATCTTCCGGGGGTCTGCCGCGAAGCGGATGTTCTGGTGGCCGCGATGGGCCGCCCTGCGTTCGTCACGCGGGATTTCATGAAACCCGGCGCCACCGTCATCGACGTGGGCATCAACCGCGTAGCGAGCCGCGAAGAGGTGGCGCGGATCTTTGGCGGCTCGCCGGAGAAATTGGCCGCGTTCGACCGGAATGGGAGCGTCCTGGTGGGAGACGTGAATCCAGTGGATGCCATGGAGTGCGCCGGGGCGTACACGCCGGTGCCGGGCGGAGTGGGACCGCTGACCATCGCGATGCTAATGGCGAACACCGTGGAGGCAGCCGAGCGGAGACTGGGCGCATGTTGCGCGTAGGCTTGACCGGCGGCCTGGCCAGCGGCAAGAGCTTCGTCGGGAAGGCGCTGGCCGAACTGGGCTGCCACCTGATCCAGGCCGACGAACTGGGCCA
>PMEV01000109.1:277-622 GCA_003154855.1 Bryobacterales bacterium | reverse complement strand
GTTTCGGAGCGGCCGATCCGGGCGGTATCGTAGTGGTAGAGGCCGCTATCCTGATCGAAACGGGCAGTGTTAAGCGGTTCCAGCGGGTGATCCTGGCGATGTGCCGGCCCCAGCAGCAAGTGGAGCGGGCGATGCGGCGCGACGCTTCGAGCCGCGAAGAAGCGCTGGCGCGGCTGGCGCGCCAAATGCCGCTGGACGAAAAGCGGAAGTACGCCGATCATATCATCGACACTTCCGGCACGAAAGAGGAAGCTCTCGAACAGGTGCGGAAGACGTACAATTCGCTGCGGAGTATTCCCCAATGAAGTTGCGCACATTGCTGATGGCCGCCCTTCTGGTGGGTGG
>PMEV01000109.1:0-198 GCA_003154855.1 Bryobacterales bacterium | reverse complement strand
TCTGACCAACAACCACGTGATCTCGGGGTCGCAGGAACTGGAGGTCACGCTCACGGACCAGACCAAGTACCGGGCGCACGCGGTGGTGCGGGATCAGGAGAACGACATCGCGCTGATCCAGATCGCTCCGCGCAAGAAGCTGGCCTATCTGCGGCTGGGGGATTCCGAAGGGTTGCAGGTGGGGCAGAAGGTGCTGGC
>PMEV01000028.1:2309-15112 GCA_003154855.1 Bryobacterales bacterium | reverse complement strand
CCGGCCGATTTGCCGCCCTTGCGCGTGGCGATGCCCAGCGGAATGCCCACCAGGGCCAGCATGATGCAGGCCACCGGCAGCGCAAACCGCCGGAACAGCTCGATTCGCACCTCCGTCCAGTCATCGCCGGAGCGCGGATAGCGCAGCAACTGCCGCGTGTTCATGGCGGCCGTGGGCGGCGTCTTGTGCGTCGGCGGCGAGGCATCGAGCACCTGCGTGCTGATGGGCGCGCATGAGTCGTTGGCGACGCGGTCCTTGCCCATCTCGTGCGAACAATAGTCGTACAGCGTAAGCTGAATGCGGTTGTTCTTGGGATCCGAGATGGCGATGGCTCCGCGCGCCACGGTGATCATCGGTCCTTCCGCCTTTTCGCGCATCCCCGACACGCGCTGCTCGGGCGGCGTGATATCGGCGATGAATACCGGCCGCCACTTCACCACCGGCCCCGTCCCCACGTCGCCCACGTAGAGGATCCTGTTGGGGAAACTTTCGTTGAAGACCCGCGGCTCGATTTCCGCCGAGACCTGCCCTTGCAGCAACTCGTTGACGATGTCGGTGGTCCTGCGGATGGCGAGCGGCGTCAGCCGCAGCGACGCCAGGCCCGCCAGACTCATTCCCAGCGCGGCGAACAGCACCACCGGCGCAATCACCTGCCGGCTGGAGACGCCCGCCGCGCGCATGGCGATGATTTCGCCATCCGACGCCATGCGGCCGAGCCCGATCAAAATGCCCACCAGCACGCCGAACGGAATGGTGAGCGGCAGTACCGGCGGCATCGCCCAGAGTAGCAGCGACACCACCGTGACGACGGGCGGATTATTGGCGCCCACAAGAATCGCGAACAGCTTGTCCGCCTCGCGCAGGAAGATGATGAAGGTAGCCAACAGCGTGCCCAGCACCGCGCTGGTCAGGATCTCGCGGAATACGTAGCGGCCCAAAAGGCGCATAGGCGGCTCCTAATGCGCCATCTCCGGTGGCGGCGCCACGGGCAGCTTGGGCAGTTCCTCTTCCACCGGGTGCAACTCAACGTCATCGATGATGATGGAGGGCGCCACCACGCAGCTTTCCGTGGTGTAGTTTCCCGCGCCCACCAGCGCCAGCGGGGCGCCATTATCCAGATAGTCGAAAACCGTGTTGTCGTCGCCCGCCACCAGGATGTCCTTGAGCGACCGCACGTTCAGCCCGCGGAAGCGAAGCCCGCGCACCAGTTCCTCGCGCCCGTCCGGATAGACCTTATAGATCAGCACCGGCGAGCTAACGGGATGCGCCGCGCCCTCGGCCGTGGTGAACATGCGCCGCAATTCGTCGAGCGACGCCGTGGATGGGTAATCCATCTTGCGCACCACGATGCCGTAGGCGAGGCCGCGCGCAACAACCAGCTCGATCAGTTTTTTCTTGAGATCGCCGGCCGGAGTGGTTTCCGAGGAGCTGATGAACAGGTTGCCGATGCCGGCGGTAGCGGCGCCATACGGCCCCGGCAGTCGCGCGTGGCCGTTGGAGGCGGAGAATCCGTGCACCGGCTGCCGCGTCAGCAGGAAGCCCTTGAGAACGCCTTTTTCCACCAGCGTGAGCGGCTGCGGGCGGACGCCTTCGCGATCCACGTCATAGGAGCCGAACAGCAGCCGGCCGCGCCATTCCCGCTGCGTCGGATCGTCCACTGCGTCGAACGACTCGGGCAAGACGCGCCCGCCCAGCCGCCCTTCGAGCTGGCTCGCGTCGAACCCGGCGCGCCCGCCTTCCGGTTTGCGCGCGAGCGCCAGGCTGCGGCCCAGCAACTCGGCGAAGATCTGCGGGCCAGCCGCGCCTTCAAACAGCACCGGGCCGCTATAATCTTCGCCCTTGGGGGCCTTGGCCAGCGCTTCCAGGTTCTGTGCCATCTCGCGGAGGGCGGCGTTCAAAGCGGCATCGCCCGGCAGGTGCGCAGGGTCGAGCGCGAGGAAGGTGACGGCGTCATGCAGCACCATGCCATCCGCCGCTTGCGCCACCGCGCGCGCCCGCAGACTGCTGGCATTTTCGGCCGCCCGCACCACCGTGCCTTCCGAATTCACCACGTAGTAGCCACCGGCCTCGGCGTCCAGTTCCACGCGCGAATCCAGTACCCCTGGATAATCGGCGAAGACCGCGGACAGCGTGCGCACCCGCGCCGCCCACTCGTTTTCGTCGATCGCCAGGCGCCCCAGCTCGTGAACATACTCCACCCGCTGGGCGTGCGAAAAGTCGTCGGTGGGACTGCTCTCGGTGAGATTGCGCCGCGCCGCGCGCTTGCGCGAAATGGTCTCCACGGCGCTTTTGTAAGCCGAATCGGTGGCCAGCCACAAATAGCGGCGCAGCACCGGATAGGAGTCGTCGAGTGGCCAACGGCCCAAGTCATAGCGTGTGCCACCCACGCGGCCGGCGAAGTTCGTATTGTCGAACTTGTAATCGCCCACGCGCACGGAGATCTCCGGCTCCCGGATATGGCTGCGGCGCCGCGCCAGCAGGCCGCCGAGCGAAGCCGAGACGCTGAAGGCGTCCCCCTGGTCGATCACGTACTGAATGAAGTACGGGGCATCCAGATTGGAGACCGTCAGTTTGCTCGAGCGCGCGATTTCGTCGCGCATGGCCGCCAGCACGGGGTCCGGCGCGGGAGCATCCGCCGCCAGTGCCGCCAGTGCCGCGGCGACCGCGGCCAGCATCAGGCGCCTCACTGTCCGCCCCCTTTTTCGGCGCTGGCCGGCTCCGGAAGCAGCGGCGGCCGGTCGTTCGCCTTGGCTTTCTTTTCGATTTCGATTTCCGATACCAGGATCGCCGGCGACACCGCCGACACCGGCACGCTGCCGCTTTCCGCGCCGCAGTAGCCGTTGAACACTTCCGGCTTGTCTCCGGTGGCCAGGATCTTGGCGAAGCTCGCCAGCGGCGTGCCCACGATNNCGCCGCGCACCAGTTCGTCCGGCCGGCCGTCGGCATACACCCGGTACACGATCACCGGAACCACGCTGAAGGCCTGCAATCCGGCGCGGCTGGTGGTGGTGAAGCCGTTGGTGATGTCGCGGAAGTAGAGGCCGTAAGGCTTGTTTTGCCGCTTGATCTCTTCGATCAGCATCTCGCGCAGCCTGGCGTCGGACACCGCTTTGGTCGATTCCACGATCAGGTTGGACTGCCGCGAAACTACTTCATACCCAGGCTGGCGCCGGCCGTGGCCGTTCGACTCGCCGAAGCCCGCAACGGCCGACCGCGACATGAGGAACGTTTTCAGCACGCCGTTTTCGACCGCGATGGTTGGCCGCGCCTTCACTCCTTCATCGTCGTAATCGTACCAGCCGTAGAGGTCTTCGCCCGCCGCGGAGTGCCGCGTGGGATCGAAAATCACCGACAGGAAATTGGGCAGCACCTGAGTACCGACGCTCTTGGTAAAGGTCTGGCCCTCGTCTTCATCCTTTTGGCGGAAGCCTTCGACGCGATGGCCGAAGATTTCGTGAAAGAACACGCCCGCCGCGCGGCCGGANNGTCACGTCCTTGGCGACGCGGTCGATCGCCGCCAGCACGGTCTTGTCGTCCGGCAGGCTGCCCGAGTCTTCCGCTTCAAAGCTCTCGAAGTTGGCGACGTCGGCGCCATCGGCGGCTTTGGCGGAGGCGGAAATGAAAATGCGTGCGTAGCCGCGGCCGAATTCCAGGCGCGTTCCTTCCGTGTTCACGAAGTACCGCGTTTCGGCCTGGCCGGAAACCGTCACCCGGCTGGTGAGCACGCTGGGATAATTTCGGAACCGCTCAGAGAGCTTGCGGATGCGGCCGGTCCATTCCTCGACGTCGAACTTGAGCTTCACCGGCGCGGCGAGCGAGACCGCGGGTTCTGCGCTCGAAAAATCGGCCGAGGCGTCCTGTTCCGCCACCCTCACCTGCGTGTTGGTCTGAATCCGGATCAGCCGCTCCGCCGCCGCGCGATACGCGCGATCGGTCTCCTCCCACAGGCGGTGCTTGATGGAATTGGCGTTGTCTTCGTAAGTGATCTGCGCGCCGGAAGTGAACTGGGCCGCGCCGCCGCCGGCTCCACGCACGCGATGGTAGTTGTCCAGTTTCGGAGAGCCTACGCGCACGGAAACATCCAGCGTTCGCGATTTCCCACCGCCCGTCGAGTCGATCGCGCCCAGCGTCCCGGACACGTTGTAGACGTCTTCCTGGGTGATTTCGTAGCTCAGAAAGTAAGGTGGAGGGTCGGCCTTGTCCTTGAGCGCCTGAAAGTTGCGCGCCAGTTCCTGGCTCATGGCATCCACCAGCGTTGATTGAGCCGTGGCAGCGGCTGCGAGCGCGAGCGGCAGCGCCAGGCGAAGCAGGATCGAGGGGGTCAAGTCTCAGCATAGCAAACTGGCCTCGGCGTCCCATTGCGATGCAACGCCGTTGTGCTACAAAGCTAAGGTGGGGTGGACGCGCGAGCCGATCGGGTTGCCGCCGCCTCCGCGGAGGTTTTCGTGATGACGAACCACCACCTTGCGGCGAAGCTACTTCTGCTGCTCGCGCTTCCTCTTTGCCTTCCGGCGCAGAATCCTACAGCCCCGGTTTTGAAGTTTGCCGTCTCGGGCGATTCGCGCAACTGCGGCGACGTGGTGATGCCGGCCATCGCTGGGCAGGTGGTGGCGAGCGGAGCCAGTTTCTATTGGCACCTGGGCGACTTCCGCGCCATATACGATTTCGATGAGGACATGGCGCCGCCGCACGAGCTGCACCTGGACGCGCCGCACCTCAGCATCATCAACTACTTGCAGAAAGCGTGGCCGGATTTCATCGAGCATCAGCTTCATCCTTTCGGCAAGCTGGAGGTTTTTCTGGGCATCGGCAATCACGAGTTGATTTTTCCGCAGACGCGCGACAGATACGTGGCTCAGTTCGAAAGCTATTTGAACAGCCAGCGCCTAGCGGCGCAGCGCCGGGCCGATGGCGACGCGGCGGGCCCTCGCACGTACTATCACTGGGTCATGAACCACACCGATTTCCTGTCGCTCGACAACGCCAGCAACAGCTTCGACGCGGAGCAGATGAAATGGATCCGCGCGCGCCTGGCAGCCGACCGGAAATCCAGCGACATTACGACCGTGGTCGCCGGGATGCATGAAGCGTTGCCGGGGAGTAAGGGGCTGAGCCACAGCATGTGCGATTCCGGCGCGGGAATCGAAACCGGCCGCGAGGTTTACAACCTGCTGTGGGAGTTGCAGAAGAGCGGCAAGCGGGTGTACGTGCTGGCCAGCCACTCCCACTTCATCATGGACGAGNNCGAGCGGGACGATCGCTCGCACCGATGTGTATGGCTACCTGCTGGGCACCGTGATGTCGGACGGCGCCATCCAATTCGAGTTCAAGCAGATCAGCCTGGACGATCTACGCCGCGCCAACGCCGGCCGCTACCCGGACGCGCTGGTCGGCTGGTGCTACGAGAAGAACGCCGACCAGAAGATCCCAAAGTCGGAAGCTTGCGTGGCGGGGAGGTAGCGGCGCGTGGGGCAGGTCCCCGACCTGCCAACGCCGGTTTTGGTTGGAATCCAACCAAAAACAGACGCTAACTCGTTTGTTTTCGGAAAAAAACGGCTGGATTCCAGCCGAATTGCCTGTGGGAGCCGGCGGAGGCCGGGCTTGCGCCCGGCTGGCCGATTGGCAATCGGCCGCAGGATGGCATCCTGCCCCACAAATGGCATCCTGCCCCACAATAGCAGGAGGAGGTGTTTTTCTGTGGACTGGCGAATCGCGTGCGTGTTGATGGCGGTCGGCCTGGCGCGGGCGGCTGAGCCCGTGGGGCTGTTTGCGGATCACTCGGACGTCGGCACTGTTCTGCATCCGGGGTCTGTCGTGTACGACGCCGCGAAGCGCAGTTACACGATCAGCGGCAGCGGCGAAAACGTGTGGGCTACGGCGGACGCGTTCCAGTTCGTCTGGAAAAAGATGGAGGGAGATTTCACGCTGACGGCCGATATTTCCGTGCTCGGGCAAGGCGGAGATCCGCACAAGAAGGCGATGCTGATGGCGCGGCAGAGCCTGGATGCGGATTCGGCCTACGCCGACGTGGCGATGCATGGCGTCGGGTTGACGTCGCTGCAATCGCGCGATGCCAAGGGCGCGGATACGCACGAAATCCAATCGAACATTTCCGGGGTCAAGCGAGTATACTTCCGGAAATACGGCGACGAGTTTACGATGTGGCTGGCGGGCGAGGACGGCATCATGCGCATGGCAGGCGGCTCGATGCGCGTGCCGCTGACTGGGCAATTCTATGTGGGCCTTGGCGTCTGCGCTCACAATTGGGACGTGGTGGAGACAGCGGAGTTCAACAACGTAAAACTGGAGGCCGTACCGCATCCGGTGGAGCTGGCGTTCGTCGCTACCCTCGAAACCGTCACGATAGCTTCCACCGACCGGCGCGTAACCTACGTCGGGTCCTACGGTAAGGCCATTGGGTCCGAAGTTAGTTCTCCGAGCTGGACGCCGGATGGCGCCTCACTGGTGTTCAGCCACGAGGGCCGAATCAAGATCGTGCCGGTGGCCGGCGGCGAGCCGCGGGTTATCGACACTGGGTCCGGGTTCCACCCGACTTACGCACATGGGATATCGCCGGATGGGACGATGCTGGCCGTCAGTGGTGTCTCCCGCGACCACGAGCTGGCCATGTACGTGGTGCCCATCGGCGGCGGCACACCCCGGCGTGTCACGGCGCAGTCGCTGTCTTACTGGTGCGGCTGGTCACCGGACGGAAAAACCATCGTCTTCACTGGCGAGCGTCACGGCGAGTATGGCACTTACACGGTCCCAGTCGCGGGAGGCGAGGAAATGCGTGTGGCCGCGGCCGATGCGGACGGCTGCGCGGAGTACTCGCCGGATGGAGCACACATTTACTTCGCTTCCAATCGCTCGGGCTCGATGGAGATTTGGCGCATGAGGCCCGACGGCTCGGAGCCGGAACAGGTGACGAACGACGGCGCGGGCAACTGGTACCCGCACGTCTCGCCAGACGGGCGTCTGCTGGCATTTCTCACGCAGCAGCAACGGGGCTCGCGTTCGCAGTTCGCGCCGGTCACGCTGCGCGTGATGACGCTTGCCGACCGGCAGATTCGAGTGTTGGCCAAGTTGGTCGGAGGGCCGGGAACGATGCCGGTTCCGTCGTGGTCGCCCGACAGCCGCCGGCTTGCCTTCGTCAGCTACTCTGGAACGATGGTCGGCGAGCGATCGGAGCCCGAGGTCTTCGCTCCCGCCGTCGTAAAATAATTGCAGTGCCAGATACAATCACAGTGCCGGAAACTTCACAAGACTTCTATCGAATTCAGAAGCTGCCGCCGTACTTATTCGCGGTGATTAACGAGATGCGCGCCAAGGCGCGCGCGGCCCAGATCGACGTCATCGACCTGGGGATGGGCAACCCGGATGGGGCTACGCCGCGCGTGGTGGTTGCGAAACTGGTGGAGGCCGCACGCAACGCGCGCAACCATCGCTACTCGCAATCGCGCGGAATTCCCAGGCTGCGCGAGGAAATCACCAAGCGCTATCTCACTAATTACGGCGTGGAGCTGGACCCGGAGCGCGAGGCCATCGTCACCATCGGCGCCAAGGATGCGCTGGCGCACCTGCTGTTTGCCACCGTCGGTCCGGGCGATGTGGTGGTTTCGCCGAATCCTGCGTACCCGATCCATCAATACGGCGTGATTATGGCGGAAGGGTGCGCGGAGAAGCTGCCGATGCCGGACGCGCCGACGTTCCTGAACGCGCTCGAAGGCTTCTATCGCACGGCGGCGCGGAAGCCCAAGATGCTGCTGATTAGCTTCCCGCACAATCCGACCACGGTGTGCGTGGACCTGGATTTCATGCGCGAAGTGGTGCGGCTGGCGGCTGCGCACGGCACCATGATCATCCACGATTTCGCGTATGCCGACCTTGGTTTCGACGGTTACCGTCCGCCCAGCATTTTGCAGGTGGATGGCGCCAAGGAGATCGCGGTCGAGATCTTTTCCATGTCGAAGAGCTACAACATGGCGGGCTGGCGGGTGGGCTACTGCCTGGGCAACCCGAAGATGATCGCGGCGCTGGGGCGCATCAAGAGCTATCTGGATTACGGGGTGTTCCAGCCCATTCAGATCGCCTCGATCGTGGCGCTGCGGGAGTGCGAGGCGGACACCAAACGGATTTGCGCGGTATACCAGAAGCGGCGGGACGTGCTGATCGAGGGTCTGGCGCGGGCCGGCTGGAAGGTCGAGCCTCCGCGGGGGACCATGTTCGTGTGGGCGCCGCTGCCGGAACGCTACCGGGAAATGGGTTCGCTCGAGTTCTCGAAGCTGCTGCTCGAGAAGGCGCTGGTCGCGGTCTCGCCGGGCGTGGGATTCGGGCCCATGGGCGAGGGCTACGTGCGCTTCGCGCTGGTCGAGAACGAGCACCGGACGCGCCAGGCGACGCGGACCATCAAGCAGTTCCTGGGGCGAAGCTCGTAGCCGCCGGGCGCGACCTACCGCCCTCGGTGTTGGGTCGAGGAGCCGAGATCCAGCCGCAGAATCCGGATTGGCTCCAGCCGCGCGCCGGGACTGATCTTGCCATCCGTCAGTTTGTGGAGCTGCGTGTTGGCCATGAAGAAGAACGCCCCGTCCGCGATGGCGCCGGTAGTGGGGACATCGAAGAGNNTCGCCGTTGAAGTAGTAGAGGCCGTCGATGGTGGCCAGGCAGAGATCGGCGGGATGCCGGATGGCGTGGAACGCCCCGGAGGCGACATCGACTACCGTGATCCCATCGGGGAAGCCCGCCACGTAGAGCTTCGCCGGGGCTTCCGGGCGGATAGCGATCCCGTTGGCGGCGCCGACTTTGAGCGCCGGGCTTAAGACCTCCAGACGGTCCGTCGAGTGAGATACCCAGTAGACGGTCGCGGCCCGCGTGTCGGTGACAAACACGTCGCCGCCAGGGCCGGCCGCCAGATCGTTGAACAGATGCGGGGCTGCTTTCCCGTCGAGTGTGTACTTGCGAATGAGCTTTCCGGAAGGGACGCTGTAATGGAATAAGCCGGATTCTTCCGCGCTGTTGCTGGTGGCCCAAAGCGTTCCGTCGCCGGGGCTGATCCTCAGGCCCAGGACCTGGCCCAATCCATCCCGGCCCTCGCTGACCAGCGTTTGGCAGACGCCGGCGATGGAGCACGCTACGATCTTGTGCTTCAACATGCTTCCCAGAAGGAACTGCTTCTCGCGCGGGCTGTAGGCGATGCCTTCCGGAAACAAGCTGGCCTCGGCGATGGTGAAGGCCACGCGGCTGTGCGGGAGGGGCGGCGTATCCTCGCGAACCTGACGGAGCAGGCGCTCGAACTCGCTGGTTCCTTCGAGCTTGGCAAAGACCTCGTCGTCGGATGGATCCAGCCCGACATGCAGGGCGATGGCGCGCTCCAGGGCGCCGAGCGCCTCGCCGTACCGATGCCCGGCCGCGTAGGTGCGGGCCAGCGCGTAAATCACCGTAGGCTTGTCCCCGGCTGTATCCAGCAGGCCTTCGATCCGGCGAACCTCGGCTTGGAAGGCCTGGGCGTCGGCGGGAGAAAGCGTTTCGGACGCCGGAATCTGGCTCCAGAGCGCGGCCGGCAGGGCGAAAGCGAGGACGGCAACCAGCGACGGCATGGCGTCATGGTAACAATATCCTGAAGGATTTGGCGGAGTCGCATATAATGCGGCTATGGCTGCAACGGCCGAGGGTCAGGTTCCAGCGCTGCTGGATCTGTGGCAACTGCAGGCTAAAGCTCTCGAGCCGTTGCTGGAGGAGGAGACCGGCGCGTGGCGCGAGGAGCTGGACTGGGACTTCGAGGTGACGGCGGAGCTGGTGCGGCGCTTCGTGGACGTGCACGCCCTGAACGGTTACGCTCTGCTGATCGGCGACGAGGTGGCGGGCTACTCCTACTTCGTTTGCGAGGAGCACAAGGGGCTGGTGGGGGACCTGTACGTCCGCAAGAAATACCGGACGGCGGAGAACGAGCACCGGCTGCTGGGGGCGGTGCTCGATCACCTGATCGCGGGGCGGTACGTGAAGCGGATCGAGTCGCAACTGGTGCTGGCCCGATTGCTGGACCCGCGGCTGCTGCCCGGCGCCCGCTACTCGCGATCCCACTTGCGCAACTTCATGGTGGTGGACGCGGAGGCCGGGAAGAGCCTGCCGCCGCGAGAGCCGGAGCACGTGGTGCTGGACCAGTGGACGGAGCGGTGGCAGGAGGAGACGGCGCACCTGATCCCGTCGGCCTACCGGGGGCACATAGACAGCGAGATCAACGACCAGTACCGGTCGGCGGGCGGGGCGCGGCGGTTCCTGTTCAACATCGTGCAACATCCGGGATGCGGGAGGTTTTACGAGCCGGCGGCGTGGGTGGCGGTGCACCAGACGACGGGCCGGCTGTGCGGGGTATCGCTGACCAGCCTGGTGTCGCCGGAAGCCGGGCATGTGACGCAGATCTGCGTGGCGCCGGCGGTGAAGGGTAAGGGAGTGGGATACGAGCTGTTGCGACGGTCGCTGAGGGGGCTGGAAGCGGCGGGAGTGAAGTCGGTGAGCCTCACGGTGACGTCAGCTAACCGGGAGGCGGTGCGGCTGTACGAGCGGGTGGGGTTCCGGACGGTGCGGCAGTTTTCGGCGATCGTTTGGGAAGGGTTCTAGCGGTTGAGAAAGCGGCGCACCGCGGCTTCGAACTCTCGGGGTTGGGTGATGAAGCTGAGGTGCCCGGCACCCTGGAAGACATGGACCTCGGCGTTCGGGTAGAGGCGCCTCAAAGCCAATCGCTCGCGCTTCGTAAAACCCGTTTCGTTGTCGGACTCGAGGAGCAGAACGGGGCCGTTCCAGCCCAGGAGGTCCGCCCTGCTCGCTGGAAAGCCATCCATCGCGTCCCGCAAACACCGCAAGCGGTTAGACATGCCGACCGGGCCGACTTGTTCGATTTCGGCGGACAGGAAAGACACCCAGAATTCCTTTTCGGGATGCCCTTTCAATAGCCGGTTGAAAGTGGAGCGCATCCGCCGGCGGGCCAGCCAGCGGGGAAGGCGGGGAATCAGCGGCAGGACGCCCCGGATGAACGCCGCGCGCAGCTTCCCAAAGTGAGCGATATTGGCGAGAACGAGCGAGGCGGTGCGTTCCGGATACCGCAGCATGAAGCACTCGGCAAACGCCCCGCCCAAAGACTGGCCGAGCAGGCAGGCTTGGGCGACTCCCTCATGGTCCAGGATGGCGGCGAGGCCATCCATCACGTCCTGAGTGCGGGTTATGGCGAGCGGACATCCGATGGCGAGGACCCGGAAATCGGTTTCCAGCCCGGCCATCAGGGTGAACATGTCTTCTCCGGCGCCGCCTCCGCCGGGAAGCAGGACGACGGCACGGCCGCCTTGCCCCGCGGACAGGTACTCCCAGTTCGCGCCGGCCGCATCCAGATGGCGCGGAGGGTGCGCCTCGCGGAACAGGCGCAGTTGCTCGGATAACCTGATTGGCGATTCCGTCATGCCCGAAACCAGGGTACCGTGAGAGAGCGCGCCCGGCAACCCGCGGTGGCATAATGGCTGTCGGAGGCAGGGCGATGGACGATGAACTGAATCCGTGGCTGGCAGCGGAGGCGCGGTTCGATCTGGCGGCCAACCGGCTGGGGCTGGACAACGGCTTGTGCAAGGTGCTGCGCATGCCGTCGAAAGAGATTACGGTCCATATTCCGGTGCAGTTGGACGACGGGAGGTTGGAAGTGTTCACGGGATACCGGGTGCAGCACTCGATAGCGCGGGGGCCGGGGAAAGGCGGGATACGGTTCTCGCCGGACGTGACGCTGGACGAGGTGCGGGCGCTGGCAGCCTGGATGACCTGGAAGTGCGCGGTGGTCAANNAAGGGCGGGGTGATCTGCGATCCGCGGCTGCTCTCGGACGGGGAGCTGGAGCGAATCACGAGGCGGTATACGGCGGAAATCCTGCCATTCCTGGGGCCGGAGCGCGACGTGCCCGCGCCGGACGTGAACACCAACGAGCAGACCATGGCCTGGATCATGGACACCTACTCGATGCACGTGGGGCATACGGCAACGGCGGTGGTGACCGGGAAGCCGCTGGATCTGGGCGGATCGCGCGGAAGGCCGGAGGCGACCGGGCGGGGCTGCATGATCGTCACTCTCGAGGCGCTGAAGCACCTGAGGATGGCGGTCCACGACGCGCGGGTGGTGGTGCAGGGATTNNATCCAGGCGCTGATGGAGCACCGCAAGGAGACCGGGTCGGTGAAAGGCTTCGCCGGCGGCGAGGAGATCGATCCGGGCGAGGCGATGTTCCTGGAGTGCGATGTGCTGCTCCCGGCGGCCACCGAGAACGTGATCACCTCCGCCAACGCGGGGCGCATCCGCGCGCGGATCATCTGCGAGGGCGCCAACGGTCCGACCACGCCGGTGGCGGACGACATTCTGCAGGAGAAGCGGATCTTCGTGATTCCGGACATTCTGGCGAACGCGGGCGGAGTGACGGTGTCGTACTTCGAATGGGTGCAGGACCGGCAGGGCTTCTTCTGGAACGAAGACCTGGTCAACGAGCGGCTGAAGGAAATCATGGTGGAGAACTTCTGGCGGGTGGTCGGCTACGCCGAGAAGCACGGTGTGAATAACCGCATCGCGGCCTACATGCTGGCGCTGGACCGGGTGGCCTTCGCGATCAAATTGCGNNTGGGCGATTTCTACGAGCTGTTCTACGACGACGCGGTGACGGCGGCGCGCGAACTCGAGATCACGCTCACCTCGCGCAACAAGGAAAAAGGGCAGGCCATCCCGATGTGCGGGGTGCCCTACCACGCGGCGGAGGGGTACATCGCGCGGCTCATCCAGCGCGG
>PMEV01000028.1:0-2297 GCA_003154855.1 Bryobacterales bacterium | reverse complement strand
TGCGGCCGCACGAGAACAACTACCTGGCGGCGGTGGCGATGGCGGGCGGGCGCGCGGGACTGGCTCACGTGGATGTGTCCACCGGCGAGTTCCGGGTGACGGAGATGGAGGCGCCGGAGGTGACGGCGGCGCTCGAGCAGTTGGGCGCTCGCGAGGTGCTGTGCGCGGCCACGGTGAAACTCGAGGCGACCGGCGCGCTGCGCACGGAGCTGGACGGGTGGATCTTCACCTTCGACCAGGCGGAGCGGAGCCTGCGGGAGCATTACAAGCTGCTTACCCTGGATGGGTGCGGGTTGGAGGACCGGCGGCTGGCGGTGGGGGCGGCCGGGGCCATCTTGCACTACTTAAAGGATACGCAGAAAGCGGCGCTGGACCACCTGGACCGGCCGTCCTACTACGACCGGGCCGAGGCCATGATCCTGGACTCGGTGACGGTGCGCAACCTGGAGCTGCTCGAGCCGATTTTTCCGGCGGAATTGGGCGGGCAGAAGGAAGCCTGCCTGCTCGGGATTATCGATCAAACGCTGACCGGGATGGGCGGGAGGCTGCTGCGCGCCCGCCTGCTGCGGCCGTCCATGCGGGTCGAGGAGATTGAGAGACGGCTGGAGGCGGTCGAGGAACTGGCTCGCGAGACCATCCTGCGGGGCGAGCTGCGCAAGGTGCTGGCGCAGATTCTGGACCTCGAGCGGCTGCTGGCCAAGGTGACGATCGGAACGGCCAATCCGCGGGACGTGCTGGGGCTCGGTAGGTCGCTCGAGAAAGTGCCGGAGCTGCGGGAGAAGGCGGCGGCGTTTCGTCTCGCCCCGGTCTTCGACGAGGTCGCGGAGGTGCGGGAGCGGATTCTGGCCGCGATCGCGGACACTCCGCCCGTGAACCTGGCCGACGGCGGGACCATTCGCGCGGGCTGTCACCCGGAGCTGGACGAATTGCGCGACATCAGCCGGAACAGCCGGCAGTACGTGGCCCAGTTGGAGACGCGGGAGCGGGCGCGCACGGGCATACAGTCGCTCAAGGTGCGGTTCAACAACGTTTTCGGTTACTACATCGAGGTGTCCAAAGCCAACACGCACCTGGTTCCGGACGATTATGAGCGCAAGCAGACGCTGGTGAACGCGGAGCGGTACACCACGCCGGAGCTGAAAGAGCTGGAGCGGAAAATCCTGGCGGCCGAGGAGAAGATCCTGGGGCTGGAGCGGGAAATCTTCGCCCAAGTACGGGCCTTCGCGGCGTCGCATGCGGTCCGCATACGGGCCACGGCGGCTGGCGTAGCGGAGATCGACGTGACGGCGGCCCTGGCTCAGGTGGCGGCCGAGAATCGTTACGTGCGGCCACGCTTCTCGGAAACGGGCGAGATGCGCATCCTGGGCGGACGGCATCCGGTAATCGAAAGGCTAACCGAGCGCGAGGCGGCGCGCTTCATTCCCAACGATCTGTACCTGTCGGAGAAGGAATTCATCGCCATCATCACGGGGCCGAACATGGGCGGGAAATCGACCTACCTGCGTCAGGCGGCGCTGATCGCGGTGCTGGCGCAGGCGGGTTCGTTCGTGCCGGCGGAATCGGCGCTGCTGCCGGTGATCGACCGTGTGTTCACGCGCATCGGGGCGTCGGACAACCTGGCGCGGGGCCGCTCGACGTTCATGGTGGAGATGACCGAGACGGCGGTGATCCTGAACACGGCGACGGCGCGGAGCCTGATCGTGCTGGACGAAATCGGGCGCGGGACCGCGACCTACGACGGGCTGGCGCTGGCCTGGGCGGTGATCGAGCACATCCACGACCGCACGCGGGCCAAGACGCTGTTCGCGACGCATTACCACGAGTTGACCGTGCTGGCCGAGCAGATGGAGGGCGTGCGGAACCTGCGCGTGTCGGTGAAGGAAGCGGGCGACCAGATCATTTTCCTGCGGAAGGTGGAGCCTGGGGCGGCGGATCGCAGCTACGGGATCGAGGTGGCGCGGCTGGCGGCGCTACCGGCCAGCGTGATCGAGCGGGCGCGCGAGGTGCTCGAGTTGCACGAGAAGAGCGAGCAGGTAGTCACCGAAGAGCTGACCCCGGGGGCCCGGCCGCATCCGGTGCAGATTTCGCTCTTCGAGCCGGTGAACTGGGAGATCGCGGAGCGGATTCGCAAGCTCAAAATCGACGAACTGCGCCCGATCGAGGCGCTGAAGCTGCTCTCGGAGCTGCAGGAGGAATTGAAGCGGTGACCGCTCCAGGAGTAGCATTCGGAGTGAGGAAACGCGGTGCAGTACAGAGCGAAGATTGACTGGTTGATCGCAGTGGGGCTGCTGGCGGGG
>PMEV01000386.1 GCA_003154855.1 Bryobacterales bacterium | reverse complement strand
TCGTCGGGATCCGTTTCCACACGTTGCAGATGCCCGACGGAACAACCGAGAAGATCGACGCCGGGGCGATGAGCCTGAGCTTCGAGCCGCTGAAGGGACAGGTGAACGGCACCAGCCGGGGCAAGCAGTTCCTGGCTCGCGCGCTGACGGGCTTGGGGACCGTGGCGGCGTTTGCGGTCGGCGGGTCGGGATTGGCGCTGTCCGGGCCGATGGACAACTCGATCCTCCTGCGGGAACGCGTCTCCCAGAACATCGGCAACGCGGGCGACCAGGAGCTCCAGAACCTGGCCTACAGCCAGGACGTTGTCGTGACCGTGCCGGGCAACACGCGGTTCTTCCTGGTGTTTCAGCAAGGAGTGGGACGGGAGGGAGCAAGGCCGGACCTCGCACCAGTGGGCAATCGGCCGGCAGCTTCAGGCTTGGCCGCGGGCACGCAGAGGACGGAACTCCCAAGCGCTGCCGAGTTGCAGGAGTTTGTGGCGCTGAAGCAGGAACTGAACCGGATCTACGGCCAGGCGGCGACCACGACAACGACTGCGCAGGCGGCGGTGCGGTGACGGAGATGCAGGCAAACTGGAAGCCGCTGGAGGACAGGTTGGGGCCGGCACGCTGCGCCGGTTTCATGTACATGGGGCGGATCAACGGGGTCAATCTGTACAAGCACGGCCTCAGCCGCAGGTACCTGAACCTGAGTGACGATGGGAGGGCGTTTCGGCAGCTCGACCGGGGTCGGTTCGAGGAGATTCCGTTTTCCGAAGCGCTGGCGTGGGTCGCGGAGCCGCTCGCGGCTATGGGCGAAACGCTCGAGAGCGCGTATGACGCCGAGTACAGAGCGCGGCGGTCCGCGGCGCTTCGAGCGGCGGGGATACAGGAACTCCGGCTCCAGGTGGAGCCTGATGAAATGACAACCAAGAGCACATCCACGGAACAGGCGTTTCCCGGCAATGTGACAACTGTTGGCCCACCGAGGCGCAACTCGATTTCTCGTTTTCGGTGCTGAGCCGCATCGAGCCGTTCGTGGCTGAAAATGGCTCGGTACTGATTGGCCGAGGCGCCATCCGTGCTACCGTCGGAACAAATGGCTCGTGAGCATTGTGCAATTTGCCGTTTCCCGGTTCCTGCCATTCCGCGCTCGTGGCGTGGTCATCTCGGCACTTTCCTGACGCAATTCATCGAACCGAGGCTTCCACCCAGACAGCGCATCCACGCATGGTGTAGGTGGGTTGCTCGAGAGACAGCATCGACCGAGGTAGTGGTGGTCCGCGCTCACGGTACGTTAAAGCGCGGGAAGATCACGCGGGTCGATGGAATCGAGGTTCGACCATCTGATCTATCTCCCGTCTGGGCGGTGCAGCAGGCGATTCTGCATGGTGACCCGGCGGAAGGCGTTAGCTTTGCTGAGTGGGCGCGCTCACTGCCTTTGGAGCATAACGTCACACGGCAAGCCCGGATGGACTTGCTGAATCGGGCTGGATTCCACACGGCGCACATGTTTGATGTCGCCGCTTACCGAGCGCGTGCGTGCGTCGGCTCCGCCACCCGCATGAGGGACGCCTGCTTACTTGAGCTTCATCCATTAAACGTGTTCTGGATCCCAAAACCAANNTTGTTAAGGCGCACTTCGCCGATTTAATGAGGAGCTATGTCGCAGATGCCTGGGTAGATTTCATCGGCAAGATTGGTGAGGGCGTGGCGGATTTCCCGCAGCCAGACCCCACGTTCGAGTATTCCTACGGCGAGGGAGATTGGTCTGCTAGGGCAGACCGCGAATTCACCGTTCGGCGCGCAAGTACGACAATACGGACGCGGCAGGTAGCACAGATAGTTTCCCTGATCGGTCGGTCTGGGCTCAACAAGTTCACGGAAAGTCAGCTTCGCGCTGTCCTGGAACAGGGGAAAGCAGATGGTGAGTTCAATACCATCCAAGACGTCATGCTTGTTTTCAACTTCTACCGAAAGCAGCTTAGAGACGATGGAGTACTAGACTACTGAGGGCTGACGACCCACGCCGTGTCAGCCGTTCATTGGCGCAACCATGAGCCGGTGGTTCCATACTAGGTGATCGCAACACCAGACTTCCCAAAAGGGGACTTGTGATCGCGCGTCGCCACTCTGGTCGGTCGAACAGACCTATCAAATCAATAAAGCGGTAGGTGCTCGCCGATATACCCTATAATGAAGCGCCTCTCGTCCTGGTCGATTCTGTAATGAATTCTCATGTTTGCTGCATGGCACTTCATGTGCGAAAAGAACGGAAGTTCCTTGTCCGCGCGCGTTCTGAAATAGCGCATCGCGCGGAGCCGCGGCGACATGATAACGCTATCGCTTTCAGATGGCGCAGCCGGTCCCGGAAGCCGACTGTGCGGGAACGGGCCACCCGCCCAAGCACGCATTTCGAGGTTCGCCGCGGCAAACGCTTCCAGTAGCCAACTGAAGTACTGCTCATTGCCGGTCATCGCACGGATCTGCGACTCGGCCTTTGGGCAGAGTTCAATTGCGGGAAAGGCGGTGGCCGCCCGGACGACAAGCTCCGGACCACTTCGGATCGGCCGGCTTTGGAGATCGGCAATCCCGCTTCCCGGACCGCGTCCCCAGCGTTCCGCAAATACTGCGTCCGCAGCGTCGCTAATCAGGCTTCTTGCGATGAAGTCCACGCATCGGCGTTCCTGCGCCAGAACTCTGTCCTCGCCAAAATGCGACACGAGGAGGGCGTCCACATCCTTCGTTGCCTTTCCTAGGTTCTCGGGGCCATCAACCCACTTCTGCCAGTGCACGAGCCCCCGCGTCGGACCCTTGTTGTCCAGACGCGCGACCCACTTGGTGCGCAGTTCTGCCACGGCCCCGGCGGTCCACCTGTCCACCTTGAAGCGTCGATCCCTCGACCTCAAGTACGCGGCCCATAAAGCCTCGTTCTGCAGCCCCGACACTCTCAACTCGTCGTGCTTGAATTGTTCTACGCGTCCGCCGCCTTCAATGTCAAAATCAGGCGGCACAAGAACCCGGTAGTCGTCCCTACGATAGCTTTCCTCGAGAAAAGAGAGCAGCGGCGCCTGCCGTTCCAGGTCGCCCGAAATCACCATAGCCCTTGGTGCTAGATGTGTTCCTCTGAGTCCTAAGATGGCCGCTTCTTCAGTTTGGTACTGGAACGCGGCGGCTGAATTCGATAGCGCAGACCCGTTCGCAGTTCGTAAGGCACTATTGATGACAATGCAGGTTATGTCTTTTCCCTGGGCCCTGAGCCACAGGTCTTGCCTGTGGTGCTCCTCGAAATGTCGAACGTCGCGCTCCGACACGATCGCCGTTAGGTACCAGACTTTTCGGATAGCGAAAGGCGAGTCGAGGCGCTTAATGGCCAGTTGTCGCCCCAGCGCCCGGAAATTGCACCAGCCATCCTTCAGTCTTCCCTTGGTCGATCCAGAGTAGAAGTCGGCCCCTACTACGAATAGATCGACCTCGCTAGTTTGGCTACCCACATCAGCTCCGGACCAATAGAAGCATACAACAACGGAGTGAGGCTACGTGAGGCCGGCTGGGGCACGACACACGAGGAACCGATTGCAACCCGGCGGATCTATTTGGTCGTATAGTCCCCGACGCGTAGAACTGCGAGCTGGCTCGCCGCGGATTCGCCCCGAGTAGTCGCCGGCATCTAGCAAAGATCAGCCGAACGAGGCTAGCGGACGTGCTGATGATCGATAGCGTGCTCGAGGAGTTGCGCGGCAAGCGTCCAGCGGACCTGGAGGCCATCTGCAAGGTAGGAAGGCGGTCTGCCTTGCGTAGGTTGCCGAAGGGCGGACACAGCCTCCCCACGAACGGGATGATCTCCACCGGACTCTGAAGCGCGTCCAAGCCCACCTCCCATCCCGCATGGTCCCATTCCGTATCGTCCCCGCCAGCACGCCGCACATCTGGTTTTGACGGTTTTCCCAGGTTGCCCTATAACTCGTCATACCTGCGTGCAGCAATCATCGAAAGCGCAGGATTCCCAAGAAGGAGGGTTGAGGATTCGATGGCGGAGATGAGAAAGAGGCTTCTGGTCGCTCTGGCGTTGTGCGTGGTGCTGTGCCAGAGCTGGGTGCTGGCGCAGACCTTGGGTTCGGCGCCGCAGTTCAACAAGGCGGTGCAGGGGGAAACGGGTGCGCAGCCGGAAGGCGCGTTCATGAACATCGTCAACTGGGTGGGCAACGTGATTGCCCCCGTTGGGGCGGCGGCCGCGGTAGTGGGTGGGATCGTTCACTACGCGATGGGCCGGGCGGCGCTGCGGTGGTTCGCCACCGCTGCCGGGCTGCTCGCGGTCTCGGGCGTGACCCGCATGATCGAGTACTTCATTACGAACGGGACAGGGGGCGTGTCCTAGTTCGTACGAGAGGGGCTTCATCTGGGAACCCTCAGGCAGAGGAGAGCACACGCTCCTCGCCTGCCGGTCTGGGAATCCCAGGCATGAGGAAAGAAACTGATGGCAACTCCACCGATGCTGCTCGACATCGCCCGCACGCTGCTGGCGCTGGCGGCGCCCGCGGCTCTGCTGTGCCTGGTGCTGGCCGGGATTGCGCTNNCCGGCGCTCGGCGTGCCGGCAGTGCTTCCCGGGGGAGCCATCAGCACCGGCTGGATGGCGTTGATCGTGAGCGGCGTCACCAGTTTTGTGACGGTCTTCGTGGTGAACCAACTGGCCACCGTGTTGGCGGCGTTCTTCGTGCTGCGGGCTGTGCTGGACGTGGCCGAGGGCCACAGCGCGCTCGGCTCGATCATCACCGCCATGTTTCTGCTCGCCGTTCCGAGCACCGCCGCCTTGCTCCGCGGCTNNACGTGGTCAGCCGGATTCTGCCGATGGCGGCGGGTTTGGCGGTCGTCGGGGCGATCTGGAACTTCTGGCAGAACCGCCCGTGGATGCGCTTCGCCGGCTGCGCAGGAGGGTTTTTGACGGTCGCGGCGCTGTGGCAATTGATCACCCGAATGATGAGTTAGGAACAGGCGCATGTCTTTCTACAACGGGATCTTGAACCTCACGAGCTGGCTGGGGAACGTCATCATGCCGACCATCGCCGGGCTGTTACTGGCGGTGGCGATCGTGCGATTCGCCAAGGGGTATCCGTGGAATTACGCGATGTGGGCCGGGGTAGCCGCCTTGTGCGTCTCGGGCCTGTTGCGGGCCATGGAGACGTTTTCGTCGCAGCTCGCCTGGAACGATCCGGATCTGGTGTGGAACACCTTGCTGAACCTGGTCAACTGGGTCGGCAACGTCTTCCTTCCGGTGTACGCGGGGGCGCAGATAGCGCTGGCGATGGTCCAATACGCCGGCGTCGGTCACTGGACGCCCGGCAACGCCTGGCTCAGGCACCTCACCGCGGCGGCTCTCTGTCTGATGGGGTCGGGCTTGCTGCGCCTGGCCGAGTTCTTCGTGACGAATGGAACGGGCGGTGTCAGTTGAAAGGGGCGCGAATGGCGCTGAACGTGACGCAGGTGCATAGGAACCTCAAGCAACGGGTGACGTTTATGGGGCTCGAGTTCGAGGACCTGTTCGTGGTCCTGGGGCTGGCAGCCGTCACGAACATCTTCGGCCGCTTCCTGCACCGGGAGATGCTGGGCATCCCGATGAACGTGTTTCTGCAGTACGTGGTGCCGCTGCTTGCCGTGCCGTTCCTGATCCTCTTCAAGTACGGCAAGCCACGCGGCTACCTGTACGATTGCTTCGGCTATTACTCGAAGCCCCGAGTCTACTGCGGGCTGGAGTCGGACACGCTCCAGCAGGTGGAGTACCTCAGAGCGGAGGAGCACGATGCCACTGACCGTGCGTGAGCACCAGGCGGCCATGCACCAGCCGGCGTTGTGCGAGCTGCTGCCGGTGCGCGATTTCCTGGACGAAGTGGCCGTACGGACGAATGGAGCGTTTGTTGCGGGCTACGAACTGGGCGGGATGAACTCCTACTACCACGACGACGAGATGCGGAACAGAGTGAAAGCGTCGCTAGAGGGCCTGGTGCGGTCGCTGCCGGAGCGCTCGATGCGGATGCAGGTGCGGTTCGAGGTGGTGGAGGGACTGGGCGATCTGCGGCAACGCTACAACCGCGAGCAGCGCAGCGGAAACCCGGTCTTGCAGGAACTCGACCGGATGCGCTTCGAGATGTGGGCAGAAAAAGAGCGAGAGGGGTACTACCTGCGGCCGCTGCTGCACGTGTACTTCTGCTGGGACCCTCGCGTTCATCACGAGGCGCCGGAGTTCGGCTTGAACCTGGGCAAGAAGATCAAGGGGAGCTTCAGCCTGTCGGCGGTCAAGTGCATCCAGAGGACGCGGCAGGAGCACGAAGACCTGGCCTCGGAGTTCGACAGCCTGCTATCGGGAGTGGAACAGACGCTCACCGCGACGGGCATGCAGTTCCACCGGATGAGCGATGAGGAGTTGTTCCTGGAACTCAAGCGCGCGATGAACCCGCTGCTCGACGATCGCGTCCCGCTACGCCGGCCCGCGGAGTCTCTGGCATACCGGAGCGCACGGGAACAAGTCGTGAACACCAACATCGAGGACGAACAGGAGACGTACCTCAAGATCGGCGGCCTGTTGTACTCGTTCGT
>PMEV01000119.1:23045-23797 GCA_003154855.1 Bryobacterales bacterium | reverse complement strand
CGGCG
Source organism: Bryobacterales bacterium (assembly GCA_003154855.1). Classification (GTDB taxonomy): domain Bacteria; phylum Acidobacteriota; class Terriglobia; order Bryobacterales; family Bryobacteraceae; genus Fen-330. The sequence goes on along the minus strand of PMEV01000119.1, from coordinate 23,792 downwards.
AGATCGTGGTGGCCGCGCTCGGCTGCCAGGCGGGACGGCGTGATTCCATCCGGGGTCTCGCGAGCGGGATTGGCGCCGTGGGCGAGGAGCAGATCGACGAGTTCGCGACTGCCGTGAAAGGCCGCGGCGTGGAGCGGGGTGAAGCCGCCGGCCTGCGGGGCGTCCGGGTTGGCGCCACTGGAGAGCAGCAGGCGCACCATGGCGACATTGGAGCGCGCCAGGGCGGAGTGAAGCGCGGCCACCTTCTGGGCATTGGCGGAAGCCGTGTTGACATTCGCGCCGCGCGAGAGCAGATCTTCGGCCAGTTCCCGGTGGCCGAAGAAGACGGCCAGCCCCAGGCCGTGATAACCGTCCCGAGAGAACTGGCCCAGGAGCGAAGGATCGGCCTCGAGCAGGGCCAGGGCGCGGTCGCGATCGCCGGCGGCACAGGACTCGAAGAAATCCAATTGAGCGCCGTATTCCACAAAGAGTGGAACCAGCTCCGGATGACCGTTGTAAACCGCCAGCAGCACCGCCGAGGCGCCGTCCGGCCCCACGGCGCGCACGAGGGCGGGGTTGTCTCGCAACAGCAGCTTGGTTTCGCGGCTGTTGCCGCGCTGGATTGCGTTCAGGAGCAGAGCGACGGAAGTGTAGTCCGCCGGTAGGGCACTGGATGCAGCCATATCCCCTCCAATTGATTTCAGGGTAGCACGGCGCGCCGAGTTCCGGCGCGGTTGTGTTACGGGCGCACGACATAGAAGTGGGGTC